>JBFMHD010000235.1:0-3990 GCA_040752395.1 Candidatus Hydrogenedentota bacterium | reverse complement strand
AGGTTATATATTTATAATAAAAAAAAGATATAAGACAGATAAAAGATATCCAAGAAAGATCAAATATTTAAAAAAGATGTATTAGGTAATGTTTCACGTGAAACATACAAATTTTTTTATTTTTTTTCTTGACAAAAATTTATAGTTTACGTAATATTTGAATATGTCAAAAAATATCTGTATTGCCAATCAAAAAGGCGGTGTAGGAAAGACAACAACAGCTATTCATTTAGCTTATGGTTTATCTGAAAATAATAAAAAGGTATTATTAATAGATATGGATCCACAGGGTAACTCAACTATAGGTTTGGGTCTTAAAAAAGAATATTTGTCTCCCACAATCTATGAAGCACTATTAGAAATTAGTAATATTAAATCATCTATATATTTTACAAGGAAAAATAACCTGGATATAATCCCATCAAATATCCATTTATCAGCATTTGAAATAGAATCATTTGAAAAAGAAGATAAAGATAAATTATTAAAGAAGATATTAGAGGACATTGATAGTGTATATAATTATATTATTATTGATTGCCCTCCATCGCTCGGTATGTTGACAATTAACTCCCTTAATGCATCTAATTATCTGATAATACCAGCACTCTGTGAATATTATACCATAGATGGCCTCTCTCAACTGGGTAATATATATTCTATTATAAAAGAGAACAGTAATACTGGCCTTAATGTGATGGGGGTTTTGGTAAGTATGCTCGATGAAAATATCGATTACTATACTGAAGTTTATAATAAGTTAAAAGCTAAATTTAATAATAAAATATTTAAAAGTATTATTCCAAGAGATTATAACATCGCTAAAGCATCTTCCATGGGCATAACTGTCTGGGAGTTGAATCCTAAGTCAAAAGCCAGTCAGGCTTTTAAAAATTTTATAAAGGAAGTGATCGATTATGATTAATAAGGGTTTTGGTAGAGGTATTCAAACTCTATTAGGTGAGTTTAAAGATAAAGATAGTCCAAAAGAAGACATTGTTACTGTCTCGATTGGAAATGTTTTACCTAACCCCTATCAACCAAGAAAAATCTTTAATGAAGAAGAGTTAAAAGAATTGGCTGATTCTATTAAAGTAAATGGCCTATTACAACCATTAATTGTTAGAAAACAAGGTGATACCTTTGAACTTGTAGCTGGCGAGAGAAGATTAAGAGCAGCTTCTATAGCAGGAATTAAAGAGGTTCCCTGTAAAATACTTGATATAAATGATGAAAAAATGCTTGAAATATCTATAATTGAAAATATTCAAAGAGAGGATTTAAACCCTATTGATGAAGCCTTTGCTTATGAACGTCTTACCAATGAATTTAATAGAACCCATGATGAAATCTCAAAGATAATAAGTAAAAGTAGGTCGCATATTACTAATACTATAAGATTACTTAATTTACCAGAGGAGGTAAAGGCATACATAAAAGAAGGTAGAATCACAAAAGGTCATGCACGTTCATTGCTTGCTATTGAAGACCATGCTAAAATTATAGAAATAGCAAATAATATAATTAATAATCAATTATCGGTCCGAAGTTTAGAAGACATAGTATATCCAAAAGAAAAGAGAAGAAAAAAAGATAAAGACAAAATTGAACTCTCAAAGACTAAAGACCCCAATATACTCTCTCTTGAAGAAGAGATAATGAAAATCTTTGGTACCGGTGTTCGGATTATAAGAGGGAAAAATAAAGGTAGCATTGAGATAGACTTTTATTCAGATGATGACCTCGATAGAATAGTAAATTTAATAAGAACCCTATGAGCGAATTGGCACAGAATTTACAATAAAGCGAAGCAACAAAGGGGTATCTTATGCGAGATTACAAGAATCCTTATCCAACTGTTGATATAATAATAGAAATGGATAATAAGATAATATTAATAGAAAGAAGAAACGAACCCTATGGTTATGCTTTACCCGGTGGGTTTATTGATTATGGTGAGTCAGCCGAATCTGCTGCTATACGTGAAGCCAAAGAAGAGACATCACTTGATATAACTGATTTAAGATTACTAGGCGTATATTCAGAACCAGATAGAGACAAAAGATTTCATACAATAAGTACAGTATATATAGCAAAAGGAAGAGGAGAACCTCTTGCAGATGATGATGCGAAAAAGATTATATTAATAGAGCCTGAAAAAGCATCAGGTTTAAAACTCTGTTTTGATCACGATAAGATTTTATATGATTATCTTAACTGGAAACATTATAATATTCTTAAAGAAAGGATTTTTGGCGATTTTTTTGAGAACCTACCAGTTGCGGGTCTCTTTTTTGATAAAAGAGGTAATATTATAAAGTATAATAAAAAATTTTCAATATCTTTAAGCTCTTTTTTAACAGACAATCCCATAATAATAAGTGACTGGTTGAACATAGCATTCAAAGATAAATCTTTTCGATATAGTGGTTGTAAAATAGCTGATTCTATATTTGATATTTATTTATTTAAGATTGATAATGATAGTGTAGGCTGTATGTTTTTTGATGTTACAGACCAGGCAGCATTAGCTGATGAACTTGCAAATTTTTATATAAAGACTGAACTTATACAGAGGGAGTTAGAAGTTAAGCTGGAAGAATTCAGGGTTCTTTATGATTTATCGAAAATTATGCTTGAGGTAAGATCTTTTGATGAATTTTATGAAAAGATAACCAATAAATTAAATTCATTTTATAAATTAGTTTCAATTGGATTTTATGGCCTTGACGATAAATTAAAAGGATTTAAAAAAAAATACAGTACAGGTGCTGAGATCTCAGATTTTATTGATAGAAAAGTTGTACCGGATAATTCATTATTACAGGTTTCAAGACCGGACATCTATATACCTATATATTATAATCAGAAACTAAACTCGGTTTTATTCTTAAAAAAAAATACAGATTTCAAAGAAGATGAAATTAAGAGTTTTATTACTATTGCAGGTACTTTATCTCTGGGGATTGCAAATCTTATTTTATATATAGAATTACGCGACCATAATACAGCTATTGAATTCTTAAACAAAGAATTACAAAATACTGTTTCTAAATTAGAATCAATAAATAGAGCAAAGACTGAATTTATTCAAACAGTAAGCCATGAGATGAGAGGACCCTTAACAAGCATTAAATCTTATACCGAGACACTTATCTCACTCTTAAATGATTATAATAGGGGGATATTTAACAATTTCTTATCTATTATCAAACAGGAGACTGATAGATTGACAAGAATTATCACGACTCTTCTGGATCTCCAGCGAATAGAGGTTAATAAACTTGAACTCAGAGTAAGAAAATTAGACATTATAAAAATAATTGATAAAGTTTTATTAACCTACGAGGCTCTCGCGGCTGAAAAAAAGGTTTCTTTAATAAAAAAGTATACTTCCTCAAATATCTTTATCAACGGTGATGAAGATAGAATAGTTCAGGTCTTGACAAATCTTGTCTCAAATGCTATAAAATATAACAGACCCGCTGGCAATGTTGGGGTTGATTGTTATATAAAAGATAATTCTGTACATATATCAGTCAGTGATACAGGAATAGGCATAGCTGAAAATGATAGAGATAAAATCTTCGAGAGTTTTACAAGGATAGAGACAGGTTTATATACTGATATAGAAAGTTCGGGTCTCGGGCTTTCTATTACAAAAAAACTTGTTGAACTTCACAATGGGAGGATAGAAGTAAAAAGTAAAAAAGGAGAAGGCTCTACTTTTACAATTATATTGCCGTTGGCTTTGTAAAGATAAAGACAAGATAACGAAAGAGGCAAGATAATTGGGTTATTGGGTTATTGCGTTTTTGCGCTCTACACAACGTATGAAAAACTGAAGATAATATGAAAAGAGTCGTGAGTCGCAAGTCGTGAGTCAAAACAGGACTCGAGACTCAAGACTCAAGACTTTTCAGCAGGCTCCGGGCTTCGGGCTCCAGCCGGCTGTAGCCTGTAGCCTGTCCTGATACCTCTCACTTCTTC
>JBFMHD010000234.1:0-4049 GCA_040752395.1 Candidatus Hydrogenedentota bacterium | reverse complement strand
GTTTATAGAAACAATGGAGAGATAATCAAAAATGCGCCGAGAGAATTGATCTCGGATCTCGATTCATTACCTATGCCTGCCTGGCATCTTTTGCCAGTTGAGAAATATATGGTTAGTCCACCAGAGGAAAGATACAGTGGAGTAACTGGACATGGGATCTCGATATGTACTTGTCGGGGATGCCCGTATAACTGTCTTTTTTGCGCATCTCATAGCGTTTTTCAAGGATACCGCTATCGCAGTGCGATGAAGATAGTTAAAGAGATTGAATATTTTGTTAATGTTCAAGGGATTAGAAACTTTTTTATCGTCGATGAGGTGTTTACTTTTGATTTAGAACGTCTGCGGCAGTTTTGCAATCTATTGATTGAAAAGAACCTGGATATCACCTGGGCAGTTAATTCAAAAGTTGTAGATTTATCAACTGAAATACTAAAATTGATGAAAAGAGCAGGATGCCAGAGAATTGATTTAGGAGTTGAGTCGGGTAACAAGCAGGTTATTAAAAACATACGCAAAGGTATAAACGTTAAAACAGTTAAGATACTCAATACAATGATTCATAATGTTGGGCTACAGACCACAACTCTAATGATGTTCGGGAATCCCGGTGAAGGATATAATGAACTTATAGACTCCCTGAATTTAATCGCCGATATAGAGACCGAGTATCCAGAATTCGCTATAACTACTCCATTTCCAGGAACTGAGCTGTATAATTTAGCCAGAAAAAATGGCTGGTTAAGAACCGATGACTGGGATGAATACGAAGTATTGAATCCTTATCCGGTAATGCGGAATGAATTTTTTAGTCATAATGAGATACGCAATATATCTGTTTTTATTACTATCTTTTGTTTTCTTGTTGGCAGTTGTGTACGATATAAAAGAGAAACGGGTAATAAAAATTTTGTTGATATCTACTTTTTTTATCGGGAACTATTTAGTAAGATTTTCAATGAGCAAGGTCACGATAATATAGATGAGCTCAGAATTACGAGCATACTGCTGGCATATATTAGAAGAAAACGGTCGTCTCAAAGGTTTAATACATTTTTATTAAAACAGATAAAGTTTAGCCAGTCAGCTACCAATTTAAGATACGTTAATATTGATAAAAATATAAATTTATTCAAAAACGTTAAAAAAATATTGATTCTCAGGGTATCGTATCACAGACATATATCGTTGATTTTATCTAAAATTGAAGCTATGTTTCCAGAAGCAAAGGTTGACCTTGTGTGTCAGAAAAATTTTAAATCAATTTATGAGAAAGACGAGAGAATAAATGATATTATCGTAATAGATCCAGGGTATTTTCGTTTTTGGAAAAATCTTTTATTTCTTGCACCACGTATAAGCAAAGGATATGATTTGATAGTTGTTCCTTATAACAACGAGGCACAGGCTACATATTTTAAGATAAACTTATTTATTTCAATATTACCGTTAAAAAGATGGAGAAAAATAGGGCTAACGCCCAGACTTGATATGTGCCAGGTATCAATCAAGTATAATCCCGGAAACGTTTTAAAAAGAGTATTCAATAGTTTGCTGCTACCTTTTTATATACTGTTTTTAACTATTATCACAAAGATACATAAAACATTTGAGAACTCTGTGACACTAACAACCTGCTAACCTTACTGGTTTGAAATCATCTTTAGAAGATAATTTGTCAGGAATAAAATTTTTCAATAGTATATAACCTGATTCTGGTTTGTAAATTATCGTTGATTATTTTATGGATTTCTTTAATATTCGACTAACAATGTGTGGAATTAACGGTATAATTAGTTTTAAACGTAATTTAGACACCCATAACAGAATGACTTTATTAAAGATGAACTCTGCGCTCAAGAATAGGGGACCTGATGGTATCGGTGTATTAGAGGCAAACACGAACGGAAGATATTCACTACATTATCATAACGAGCTGACAACTATGGAACCTGTCAATTTCTGTCTGGGACATACCCGACTCGCTATTATTGATCTCTCTTATAGAGGATTACAGCCTTTGAGCAATGAGGATAATACAGTGTTTGTTGTATATAATGGCGAAATTTATAACTATATTGAATTAAGAGAGGAATTGTTAAAAAGGGGGCATATATTCAGAAGCAAGACGGATACCGAGGTGATAGCACATTCGTATGAAGAGTATGGGTATGATTGTGTAAATAGATTTAATGGTATGTGGGCTTTTGCTTTATTTGATTTGAATAATATGTCATTTTTTTGTTCACGCGACAGGTTCGGTATTAAACCCCTTTATTATTACTATGATCGACATTATTTTATTTTTTCATCAGAGATAAGAACTATATTGTTTAATAAAGTGGTAAGAAAAGAACTAAATATCAGATTATTCTTCGAATATCTTGCTTCAGGGGTCAGAGATTATTGTGAGGAAACATTGTATGATGGGATTTATAGATTATTACCAGCTCACAATCTGGTTCTTGACAGATCTGGTATAAAAATATACAGGTATTGGGATATAAATGGCAGTATAGATACTGGTATATCTTTTAATGAAGCTTGTAAAAAATATCGTGAACTGCTGGTCGATTCCGTTAATATCCGTTTGAAGAATTCTGATGTGGAAGTGGCTTCCTGTCTTAGTGGTGGACTGGATTCCTCAAGTATGGTCTCCATAATCTCCGATATGTTTTCTACAGAAAAAAAAATAAAAACTTTTTCATACTGTGCAGGATATGATTATGTTGATGAATCCTGCTGGGTTGACCACCTGCTTAAAGAAAAATCAATAATGAATTACAAGATATTTATTACTAAGGATGATTTACTTCAGCATTATGAAAATATGCTTAACCACTTTGATGAAATGCTGATTATAGCGAGTTGTTTCAGCGAGTATATGGTTATGAGAGAAATTGCCGCAAACAACATAAAAGTGACCCTGGATGGTCAGGGAGGTGATGAATTGCTATCAGGATATACCGGGTATATTTCTTATCATATAGGAAACTTACGTAGAGATCAGGCAAAGATATATTGTGATAACTATGGGCTGGATTATGATGACTCTGTATATGCTCTGGGTTATTACAAATTATTTAAAGCGGTTCCCAGATTTTTTGATATTTTTAAGTATTTAACCAACGATTTATTAATGATGTATGAAAACAATTACTGCAACGACTGGTTGGTTGTCAAAAACTTTAAAGGTGAAAATGTTGAGAAAAAGTGCAGTAAATATCTGGTATTAAATAAAGATAGTTACAGTTTTCGACTTAAACAAAAGTTTGAGTCACCTCTCAAGAATTATCTGTACAATGACCTGACCTTAATTATGCTGCCGGCATTACTTAGATATGAAGATACGATATCTATGGCTCATTCTATTGAAGCGCGTGTGCCGTTTCTGGATTACAGACTGGTTGAGTTTATAAACAGTTTGCCGGACGAATATATCCTCAATAAAGGTCTTACTAAATATATAAGCAGGCAAAGTATGAAAAATATTGTTCCGGCAACCATACTTTCAAGAATTGATAAGAAAGGATATTCTACACCGGATAGGGAATGGTTGCAGCAATATCTTGGTCAATACTTCTATCAAAAAATTTCTGGAAATGAGAATTATTTAAAAGACTATTTTAATACTGAATTAATAAGAAATGACTTAATCAGTGTTATAAACACTGTAAATTTATCCCCTGGCTCGCTTGTTCATTGTCTGTCAGGTATCGATTTTCTTATCAGATTCTCAAAACTATAAATTAATTTAATATGAAGAACCAGGTTGGCAGCAGAGTAGATCTTTTAAATACTCTTGTGCTTTTATATGTTTCGGATAAGCTTTTACCGATTCCTTCAAATATTTAAAAGCCATCTTTTTGTTCTTCAGTCTTAAAGAGATCTCGCCGAGATGAAATAAGATTTTGCCTCGCAATACGACATTTTTTTTACCAATAATTTCTAAGAGTCTTTTAAAAGTATCACGAGCTTCGGTAAGACAGTTATAATTTTTAAGTAAAGAAGCAATATTGTAAAAATGTAAGAACTCTTGTTTTGAAAGA
>JBFMHD010000233.1:0-4060 GCA_040752395.1 Candidatus Hydrogenedentota bacterium | reverse complement strand
GGCTATGATGGAAATGAGCAAAAACACCTTTTTTGCTCATTTCCATCATAGCCCTGAATAAATAACATTAATTTTTTACATTATTCTTGTTTTGATAATTCTTTATTATCTCATCCATTGGCACTCTAACCGCAGCACCACAATCGAATAAAATCTACACTGTTTTTTGTAAAGCCGTCAAGACTCGCTGATAAATTTTTCTACTCTTAAAGACTAATGGGATATAAAATTCTTTAAAATTTTTCTTGCCAAATTTAACCAATATTTGTAAAAGATAAAAAACTGCAGGCTACAGGCTTTTGTCTCCAGCCGGCTGTAGTCCGTAGCCTGTAGCCCGTAGCCCGAATTATTAGAGTTACAATGTTTTTCAGAGGAGGTTAGTTTATGAAAAGACTAATTCTATTTTTTGTTCTTGCGATTTTTGTTTTTTCTTTGCAGTCGGTTTCTGCAAAAGAAGAAGGAACTGCTAAAGGTAACAAAATTATAGGTAAAGCCACTTCAATTATTGATGAGGTGATGAAAGACCCTGAGAGCAGAATCCCGAAAAGTATCTTTCAAAAGTGTGAGGCTATCGCTGTATTCCCTAATGTTCTTAAAGCAAGTTTTATATTCGGCGGTCAATTCGGTGAAGGACTCATAATTGCTAAAGATGATGCAGGTAATTGGAAATCACCCCTCTTCTTTACTATGAGCGGCGGCAGTTTCGGTTTCCAGATTGGCGCTAAATCTATGGACATTATCTTCTTTTTTATGACAAAAGATGGTATTAAAGCACTGCTTAATGAAAAGACAACTTTAGGAATGGATTTAGCTGTAGCTATTGGTGAGGTTGGCGATGTCCGAGATGCTGATATCGACCTGTTACTCCAGGCTGAAATAATCTCTTATGCAAAAGCAAAGGGACTGTTTGCAGGTATAAGCGTTAAAGGTTGTGCGATCACTTATGCTGAAAAATTCTCGCAATCTTATTATGACCAGGAAATATCTAAACGAGATGTTCTTCTTGGAGAATCTAATCTAAAAAATCCGAAAAAAGTTAAAGACCTGATTAAGACACTTGATAAATATTCTAAATAGACCCTAATTCAGAGAGTAGACTCCAGAACATCAGACGTCAGACTTAAAGCCTTTGTAGTGAGTACCTTTAGGTGCGTTTTTAAGAATCTGATCTCAAGTGTCTGAAGCACAGTCCAAAATAGATTATTTTTTATCACGGTACCCCTAACCCGAATAAATCGGAAAAGAAATATTACCACGGAATAATCGGAAAGACAGAGACACGGGATCATTCCAGCATTAAAAAACTTTGTGCCTGAAAAAACGACTTTTTCAGAAACCTCTTTATAATCCCTTGATATTACAATAACTATATTTTGAGAAAATCGGTTTTGACAAGTCGGGAAAAGGACACAAATGTTGTTACAGGTTCTGGTCTATTTATTTATTGGCTATTTTTTAGTAGCTTTAAATTATTTTTAGTTTTTCACCGAGGCAAAGCCCTGTTTTAGCTACAAATCCTGACCTTGTTTCAAGAGCAGAGTGCGCATTGAAACAAAACGAAAATCTATAAGGCTTTAAATTCTTTACGAGTTTTAAGATACGTAATTCGCTATCAATATATATAACATCGATACTAAATCGCATACCTAACATATGAATAGAGTTACAGGGCTCTATCCATAAACCATAATCATCATCTATATTGGATCTGAACATTAAACCTTTAAGTCTTTCAAGGAAAGAATCTGCTTTTTCGATTTGTGATATAAGCAAAGTATTATCTTCTTTATATAATCTAAATGTCTTCTTCACATCATCCCATATTTAGAAAGCTGTTTATAAACATATATGCCAATCGGACCAAAAACAACTATGAATATTGTTGGGAATATAAATAAAATCATTGGGAATAACATTTTAAGCGGTGCTTTCATAGCCTGTTCTTCGATTTGCTGTCTTCTTTTAACTCGCATCTGTTCACTCTGGATTCTAAGTACATTCGATATACTAACACCAAGTGAATCAGCCTGAATTATTGAAGAGATAAAAGTATCAAGTTCATCAACTTTGACACGTTTAGACATATCCCGCAAGGCATCTCTTCTCTGTTTTCCCATCTTTACTTCCTGCAATGCTCTGTTAAATTCATCAGTGAGCGCGTTTTTAGCTTTTTCTATAACCTTTTGAACCGCCTGGTCAAACCCTAACCCGGCTTCTACACTCACAGTAAGTAAATCAAGACAATCAGGTAACGCTCTTTTTATTGCTTTCTGTCTTTTTTTAACTTTGCTTTTAAGAACAAACATAGGCATAACCCAGCCAAACCCGGCTGGTGCAACTGAAGCTATAAGAATAAATCTGGGGTTTAAACGAAGTATCAGACAGAAAAACATCCCAAACGCAAAAATTACAACTATTAATAGGATCCTTAAAGCTTTGAATTGACCCGGGGTAAGATTTCCTGGGTTACCTGCCATAACAAGCAAATCAGCGAGTTCTCTATCTTTTTCAGCTTTTTCTTTGCCTGACATCTTCTTTTCCATCGCTTGTAAGATCGGTTTAATAACTCTGTCATAAAATGGTTCATCAAGTTCATCCTTAACTCCCTTTTTCGATTCACCAGCCACAGCACCAGAATATGTTTTAAGTTCTCTTAATCTCTTTTTTGCTTTATTTTCACCGATCCGTAAAATAATAGTTTTTATTAAAGAAAATATATCCTTTTTACCCTCTTCCTCTAAAGCAGTTCTACCAATAAATAGCGTCACACCCGCAACAACCAGGCATAAAACAAATATTATAGCAAGCACAATCTGCATAATCTTTTAACCCTAATATCAGACTTCTATACTTATAATTTTTTTAATAGCGACCGCACCTATGCTCTGCATAATTAGTCCAATTGCAATCAATACCCAGCCAACTTTTTCTTTATATAAGGTGCTCATTTTCTCGGGTTCAAGCAAATGCATAATAAAGTATAATGCGAATGGTAGTGCTGTAATAACGATACCGCTCATTCTGCCTTGAGCAGTCAGTGCCTGTATCTGTCCCAGAAGTTTTATTCTTTCTCTGATAGTATGCGCTATTTTATCAAGTATCTCAGCTAAATTGCCACCGATCTGTCGCTGAATCATAACCACTGTTAATACCAAATCAAGGTCTTCGCTTGGCACTCTGTCTAAAAGCCCTGCAAAAGAATCTTCAATAGGAGCACCGAGACCTGTTTCCCTTAAAACTCTTTTAAACTCATCATTCATCGGATAATGACTTTCTCTTGCTACAAGGTCCAGTGCTTGTAAAAAAGAATAACCAGCTTTCATAGAATTAGACATCATAACAAGAGCGTCAACAAGCTGGTCATTAAACGCTTTTATTCGTGCGCCTGTTTTTTTCCATACAATAATATCAGGGAATAACCAACCTATAAACCCAAAGCCCAACATCCAGATCAAACTTCTCAAAAATATCAAACCAAAAAGCATAGCACCAACACCTATACAGAATTTCAGGAATATAAACTCGCTTGGTTTCCATTTCATTCCAGCTCTTGCTAATTTTTTCAAAAGTTTTTCCTGATACTTCTCCATTAAAAAAAGTTTTCCAAACGTAGCTGAAAGTTTTTGAAATAAATTTTCTTGTTTTCGTTCGCCAAAATCAGCACTCAGCATAGCCTGGTCACGTTCAAGCTTTCTGAAATAATCAGCATCAGTATATGGCTGTATCATACTCTTTAATTTATTTAAACTTTCATCTCCCCGTTTCTTTATACGGATTACTAAAACAGGAACGACTCCCAATATAAGTATTAGAAAAACGACTATTAAAAGGACCTGTGACATCGGCATAGCTATTCCACCCTGTTTTTGGTGAGGTTTCTTTATCTTGCCTCTTGCCTCTTGCCTCTTTCGTTATCTTTCTTTCCGTTATCTTGCCTCTTGCTTCTTGCCTCTAATTATGGCGTAAATATATCCTGCTGAAAATGGTATCCATCTTCCGCAGGATATATTTACGCCATAATTAGAGGCAAGAAGCAAGAGGCAAGATAACGGAAAGAAAG
>JBFMHD010000232.1:0-4096 GCA_040752395.1 Candidatus Hydrogenedentota bacterium | reverse complement strand
TCTAAATCCATACCGCTATCAATTATTCCAATCACCACGTCATTATCGCCTGTTGTTATATCCCATCCGTTATATGCATCTATTTGATCCAGGTTCCAGCCCTGTATCGGGTCATCAGGTGTTGTCTAATATATCTCTGCTATATAATTTGGTTCTGCATACTTTACATCATGGTTAGATTCATAAATCTGTATCATCTCTTCCACTGTTTTATTTGCAGGTATTTTCAACTGATAAAACTTAAGAATCGGGTCGTAATATTTAATCGTTACGCCTTGTGAGGAATTGAAATCATCTATCTCCTGTTGGGAGGGACCCACGACTACTATCTCCGTCTCTCCTCTCACTTCAATACTTTGTTCTTTGAACTTAACCAATATTTCATCTTTAACAAACGTATCTTTTAATTCAGGAATCGAGACCGCTATTGTATCTGAAAACCAGCTTTCGTTTTCATACAATACCCCATTAGTCAAATGTGTATCAAAAGCAGTCACTCGATAGTAATATATCTGATTACTTTTAACGTTATTATCTATAAAAAAAGTTTGGTTTGGTGGTACAGAGCCAATTATTGTTGTATACCAGTTACTCGTATCAGCTTGGGTGTATCGAAAAATACGGTATCCATTTAGATTAAATAGATACCCACCTGCTTCTTCATTCGTTATCACAGAATCCCATAGAATCTTTATCTGATTTAATCTTGATGTATTACTCGTTAAGCCAGTAGGTATTGCAGGTGCGACAGTATCGGCACCTATTGCTGTATCAAGGTAGTTGAAACGATAAGGAATAAAGTAGATTTGACCACCAGAGAGATCGATTTTCATAGTTACTGGATTAGAAGAAGTGGTATTCCAAAAACTTCTACTAATATTGATGGATTCAGAAATATCCTGATTATAAGCATTAGAACTATTATTAAAAAAATTATTTTTAGAAAAGTTAAAATTGATTTCGTTAGGACATCCCCAACGATCTTCAATGATAAAACCATAACTACCATTGTTGAGAGTATTAGTAACAAAATTTCCAATAACACTATTCCAAACAAGCTCGAAATGAAGATTGTAATCGTTATTACAGATAAGATTATTGAAGCAATGTAAGTTAAAAACAGAACCTGCACTATTGCCAAAAAAAATACCACTTTTGTTATGATGTATGTAATTATCTATAATATAAGCTCCTGAGTTACTAACACCTCTAAAACACTGATAAATTTCATTATTCTTAATTATAGTAGTATGCTCTCCTCCCCAAATACCACAGCCACCCGGATAAGGTCCTGTAATATTTCTTATAATATTATTTTCGATTCGACAAAAGTTTTCACCATCCCAGTTTAGAAAAATACCAAATCGAGAATTATTAGCACCATCTATAATAAAACCTTTAAGAGAGCAATATTTACTTATAATTAAAATAACTCCTGTGGGACATATAGGAGCAACAGCCATATATTGAATAATGGGGAAAACATCACCCCCGGGGCCACTATCTGTTCCAAATAGAGCTTTAAAAGAAATTAAGGTTATCCCTGTATCATGCGAGAGATCAATTTGTTCATAATAAGATGGTGAAACACTTGAATAGACAATAATTGTATCAAATCCGTTATCAGGAGATAAATATTCAAGAGCTTTAGTTATAGAATTATAAGCTTCATCCGGAATACCGCTATTGGGATTGGAACTATTACCAATATCAGAAACGTAAACAGAGGTTTTGCCAGCATCAAAAGGCAGAGCAGCTGAGTTGAAAATAAGAAGAATAAAAAACAGGAGAGAAACGATTATTAAAGTAAAACAAAACTTAAGCATCATTTATAGCCTCCGAAAATTAGTTTAAAAAGTAAAAGCGATCTTGCTCTTTTTAGTAATAAAATTTTGTAAAGAGAGTAGCAGAAAGAAAAGAAATATCACGAGAATAAAGTGGTTTATCACTTGAATAATTTATCTTTTCTTTGTAAAACAAGAGCAGCAGAATCGTGGTTTCCCTGTAATGAATATAAATCAGCGAGTGTATCATAGAAACTAGGCTCATCTGATTTAATATCAATAGCTTTTTGAATAGCTTTGATACCTTTATCAAGCCTATAATTTTTATCAACGTGAAGGCGAGATAGTGCATTCAAAATATAAGGATCAGTAATAGAAGAAATATCAATATGATCACATATATCGACATAATTCTCAGCCGTGCGAATATTAACCATGAATAATCCACGCCGTGCAGAAAGATGATTAGGAGCAAGCGAAAGAACCTTTATTAAACACGCATGAGCCCATTTAAAATTACCGATATTATAATAAGAGGCACCTAAATGAAAATAAAGCTCTGTTAAGGTCTCTTTAGTAGCAAATGGAGAATCTTTCAAATCATCCAAACTAAGATTAATGTAATCAATTGCTTTTTGGAATTCCCCACTGTTGAAATGAATTGAAGCGAGATTGGTATTGAGTTCTTTTAATTTAAAGCTATACTTTGAAGGTAGCAGAATATTAACAAGAACGAGTGGAATTAAAACAATAAGAAAAAGATAACATTTGGAAGGGTGTCTAATAAGATAAATAATACCAAAAGAAGCAAATAAGGTCAATATAGGTATCAAGGGCAATCTGTAACGAGCGGTAACGAAAAAAATAACAATAGAAAAAATAAAGCAAGGAATAAAAAAATAAAACAAAGAATAGAAGGGTCTGTAATATTTGGTAGAAATGAAGATTCCGAAAATTGAAAAAGGTAATAATAAACCGTAGGGGTAATAAAACCATTTATAGCCGTTAACAAGGATTTTAAGAAGAATAGAAAATTGATGCAACTCATAGATATGGATGTTCCGCGGAATTTCATAGAAGTTAAAGAAGATAAAAATTTTGAGAAAGAGAATTTTTAAGAATTCCATTGGGGAATCAAGGATAAAATTACGAACTTTATTAACAAAATAATTAGCTTTTTCAGATGGTTTCAAGTTCCAACCTTTCTCCAAAGATGGCATGCTTGCAAGACGATTCCACCAATAACCTTCACGAATCATTACAGTGTCCACCCAATTCGAGTTGTTACCAATATAAAGATTAATGCCATAATTGTAAGAAATAAAAACAAGGTCACCACCAACAAAATAATTTCGGAGAGTAACAGGACAAATTATCAATAAAACCGCAATTAGGAAAAGGGATAAACGAAAGACTAAAATATAAAGAGCAATTCGTTTCTTAAAAATAAAAAAAACTAAAACCATAAAAAGAGGTAAATAGATAAAAAGATTAGCCATGCATAGGACGGAAAGTCCAAAAAGCAAGCCTGATAAAAACCACGTAAGAACACTGTTGGTCTTATGCCATATTTTTGCAATGCAAAGAAAAAAAGAAGAGAGAAAAAAAATAGTAAGAGTAGGAGTCAGTAATTCATTATCATAAAAAATTAGTGGTCCATAAAAACACATGATTAAAGAAGCAATTAAGCCAGTGGAATGAGAAAAAACTTCCCGCCCAAGTAAGTAAATAATCAAGCAACTAAAAGAGCCGATAATAATTTGAATTAAACGAACAACAAAATAGTTATGTCCGAAAATTTTATAAATAAAATATAAAAAATATGTATAAAAAGGGGATTGCCAAAAAACTTTTTCAGGGTGACTACCCGATTTTATAATCTCTACTGCTAAATTATCATAGGTACGAGAGTCATAAATTAATTTGTCGAAAAAAGGGCTCTTGTGTTTTAGTTCAAGGAGGTATAAAAATCGAACTGTAAACGCAAGTAAAAATATCACAATATAAATGCGCGGTATAATAAATAATTTATAACGAAAAGTAAAAGAAAATCTCATTTTAAACTAAAAAGTAACCGTAGAATTAACTTAGACAAAAATATAACCAGATTGAGATGAAGTCAAGCAATAGATTTTTCACATTAAAAAGGGATGCAAATAATAATCCTCCTCTATACCTCTCCATCTATCTTTTCACACCATTTTGATACATATCCTTCGTTATCAATTGTTTTTACACGAATGTAATACGTAGCAGTGTACCTTAGTTCATCGGTCACCTGGTAAAACTCCTCGGATGTCCATACAGTATCA
>JBFMHD010000231.1:0-4180 GCA_040752395.1 Candidatus Hydrogenedentota bacterium | reverse complement strand
AAAGATGATATGAAAAGAGTCGCAAGTCGTGAGTCAAAACAGGACTCGAGACTCAAGACTCAAGACTCAAGACTTTTCATAGGGGGCTCCAGCCGGCTGTAGTCCGTAGCCCGTAGCCTGTACCCCGTCCTGACACCTCTCACTTCTTCCGTTATCTTGCTTCTTGCTTCTTGCTTCTTGCCTCTATTTGATATTATTAGAGTTACAGCGTTTTTCAGAGGAGGTGGTGTTTATATTAAAAGTAAGGATAAATGAACAGATTAGAGATAAGGAGGTAAGACTAATAGGTGATGATGGGACACAGATAGGTGTTGTCTCAATAAAAGAAGCTTTAGAAAAGGCTGAAGAACTGGGTGTAGATGTTGTTGAAGTAGCGCCATCCGCTAAACCCCCGGTCTGTAAATTAATGGATTTTGGGAAATACAAGTATCAACAGACAAAAAAGGAAAAAGAAAGCAAAAAGAAACAAACCTTTGTTAAGATAAAAGAGATGACATTCAGCCCCACTATAGAAAAACATGATTACGAATTCAAGAAAAGACATATTATAAATTTTATCGGTCGGGGAGATAAAGTTAAAGTAACTGTAAACTTTAGAGGTCGTGAGGTCACGCATCTTGAGTTCGGCAGAGCGATACTTGAAAGAATAAAAGATGAGTTAAAGGATATCGCTGATGTTGAAAAAAAGCCTGATATGGAAGGAAGGAAGATGATAATGGTTTTGATGCCAAAACCAAGAAGCGCAAAACACAGAGAATCAAAACCCACGGTTACACCCATTAACCACTGAATCGGTCTATAGAGTCAAAGAGTCGTGAGTCGTGAGTCGCAAGTCGTGAGTCAAAACAGGACTCAGGACTCAAGACTCAAGACTCAAGACTTTTCATAGGGGGCTCCAGCCGGCTGTAGTCCGTAGCCCGTAGCCTGTACCCCGTCCTGACACCTCTCACTTCTTCCGTTATCTTGCTTCTTGCTTCTATTTGATATTATTAGAGTTACAGCGTTTTTCAGAGGAGGAGGTTTTACACTGATGCCAAAAATGAAGAGCCACAGCGGTGCTAAAAAAAGGTTTAAAATAACAGCTAAAGGAAAAATTAAAAGATGTAAAGCTTATAAAAGTCATTTACTGACATCAAAAAGTAAAAATAGAAAAAGAAATTTGAGACGCTCGGGTATTATTAGTAAGAGTGATTACAAAAGAGTAAAAATGGTTTTACCCGGAGTATAATTTCCGCCTTCTTGCTTCTTTCTCGAAAGGAGTACGACAATGGTTAGAGTAAAAGGGTCACCTTCTAAAAGGAAACGTAAAAAGTTGTTTCAGCAGGTTAAAGGGTTTTATGCAGGTAAAAGTAAGCTGTATAAAACAGCAAGAGAAGCTATGCGAAGGGCGCTACGTTACGCATGGCGTGATAGACGTAGAAGAAAACGAGATTTCAGACGACTATGGATTATAAGAATCAATGCTGAGTGTAGAGAAAATGATATTATTTATTCAAAATTTATGTATGGGCTAAAACTCGCAGGCGTGCAGATTGATAGACAGATGCTATCTGAGATGGCTATCTCTGATAAGGAGGCATTTAAAAGACTTGTAGAGATAGCAAAGGATAAAATAAATGCTGATAAAACAGGAGATTAAAAAATTAAAAGATTCGGTCTTATCTGAACTTGATAAAACTAAATCTAAAACTGAATTTCAAAGACTATATTATCAGTTTTTGGGTAGAAAGGGTAAAGTCAGCGAATTGCTGAAAAGTATCCCTGAGCTACCCTTAAATGAAAGACCCGAGGCTGGTAGATTGTGTAATATCTTAAAAAAAGAGATAGAAGAGATATTTAATAAAAAAAGATTAGAGATAGAAAAAAAGGAATTAAAAGTATCAAAAGTTGATATAACACTTTCTGAACGAAAATATGATATAGGATATAGCCACCCGATCTCTATAACGATGAAAGAGATTCTTGCCTCATTTAAAAGACTCGGCTTTCATATAGCTGAAGGACCTGAGATAGAGACAGATTATTATAATTTTACTGCATTAAATTTTCCAGTGTGGCATCCTGCACGTGATATGCAGGCAACGTTCTTCCTACAAGACGGTAGATTACTTCGAACCCATACCTCGCCTGTACAGATAAGAATTATGGAATCTTATAAACCACCTATCTGTGTGGTTGTACCTGGTAGAGTTTTCAGGTCTGACAAACCTGATGCTACACATTACCCCATATTTCATCAGGTTGAAGGATTGTTTGTTGATAAAGACGTATCTATGCCTGATTTAAAGGGTATGCTTTTATATTTTGCACGAGATATATTTGAAGAAAAGGTACAGATCAGGTTCAGACCAAGTTTTTTCCCGTTCACAGAACCGAGTGTTGAGGTTGATATCTCTTGCATTTTCTGCGGGAATAAAGGTTGTGGTATGTGTAAACAGACAGGATGGATTGAGATACTTGGCGCAGGGATGGTTCATCCAGCGGTAATAAAAAATGTAGGCTATGATAACAGGATTTACAACGGCTTTGCTTTTGGACTCGGTGTAGAACGAGTCACAATGCTTAAATATAGAATCGATGATATACGACTATTTTATGAAAACCATCTGGAGTTTTTAAACCAGTTTAAAAAGGTTACATTTTAAAAGATATGCGCATTCCTTTAGAATGGCTTAACGATTTTATTGACTTAAAAGATATACCTGTTGATGGGATAAGTAAAAGACTAACAATGGCTGGTATAGAAGTCTCTAAGGTCGAACAGGTTAAAGATGATATTATACTGGAGCTTGATATAACACCAAATCGACCGGATGCTTTAAGCATAAAAGGCATAGCAAGAGAACTCGCAGTACTTTTTGATAAAAAGCTCTCGTATAAAAAAAGTAAATACAAACCGTTAATCAGAAATACAGGTTCGGTAATTATAGAAAATAAAGAAGATTGTCCAAGGTATGATGGTTTATTACTCAGAGGTGTTGAGGTTAAAGAATCATCAGAATGGTTGAAAAAAAGATTAGAAAAAGCAGGCTCAAGACCTATAAATAATGTAGTAGATATAACAAATTATATAATGCTTGAAATGAATCATCCGATGCATGCATTTGACTGGGATTTAATAGAGGGAGAGAAGATTATAGTAAGAACTGCTAAACCACAGGAGAATATCTTGCTGCTTGACGGAACAAAATTAGAACTAAAAGGGACTGAATTAGTAATAGCTGATAAAAATAAACCCGTAGCTTTAGCAGGTGTTATGGGAGGCGAGGAGACATCAGTCACTTTTAAAACTAAAAATGTATTTCTTGAATGCGCGTACTTTTTACCTTCGTCTATACGAAAAACTACAAAACTACATAAGGTAGCAAGTGATTCTTCTTTTAGATTTGAACGAGGCGTTGATATCGCGGGACTTATTGATGCGATACTATTGTGCGCTGAGATGATAAAAGAGATAGGAGGTGGAGAGATTATTGAACCGCTCTATGATATATTCCCTCATAAAATTATTGAAAAAAAAGTTATATTAAATAAAGCTACCTTATGCCGGATTGTAGGTAGAGAGATACAAGAAAAAGAAATTATAAAAATACTTCATGGATTAGGCTTTGTAACAACACTTTTACGCGATGAATTCGAAGTATTAGTGCCATCCTTTAGACCCGACATCGATGGAGAGATGGATATTATAGAGGAAATATTAAGGGTTTATGGGTATGATAAACTTGAATATACATTACCATATATACCACGTCGCAAGATGGATGGTGGATGGTTTAACGAACCTTATAGATGGTACAATTTCAGGGATGGTATTAGAGATTTGATGTTAAAAGCAGGATATAATGAATCATTAACCTCAAGCTTTATATCCGAATCTTTTGCCAGACTATTTTCTTTTGATTTAGTTTATCTTGCAAACCCATTATCTTTTGATGAGAGAGTTTTAAGAAATAATTTAAGTATAAACCTACTGAGAGTTTTGAATAATAATGTTAATGCTAAACAAAAACAAACAGGATTTTTTGAGATAGGCAATGTTTTTAATAAGGAAAACGAGATTACAAAATTAGGTATAGCAGCAGGTGGTATAAAGGAAGATAAAGAATGGTATAATGAGAGAGCGATTAATTATGATATGTTTGATATTAAGGGTATTGTAGAAATTTTAAAAAAATTT
>JBFMHD010000230.1:0-4239 GCA_040752395.1 Candidatus Hydrogenedentota bacterium | reverse complement strand
TGGTGTTAAGAATATACTTGCTATAGCTTGTGGTATTTCTGATGGACTTGGGTTTGGTGATAATTCTAAAGCAGCATTGATAACACGGGGACTTAAAGAACTCGTTGGTTTTGGTGTGGCAATGGGTGGAAAAAAAGAAACATTTTTTGGTTTATCCGGACTCGGTGACCTTGTGGTAACAGCAACAAGCAAATATTCAAGAAACAGATATCTTGGTGAAGAGATAGGTAAAGGTAGAAAACCGAGGGAAGTTATACAATCAATGAAAATGGTCGCGGAGGGTTATTATTGTGTAAAAGGCGTTTATCTTAAAGCCAGAGAATTGAATTTAAGTATGCCTATTACTGAAGAAGTTTATAAAGTTTTATATGAAAACGCTCCACCATCAAAATCTCTTTATTCACTTATGAAAAGAGAATTAAAAAGCGAGTTTGGATGAAAAACCAGATGTTTGTTTATCTTGCCTCTTGCCTCTTGCCTCTTGCTTCTATTTGATATTATTAGAGTTACAACGTTTTTCAGAGGAGGAATATCTGATGACAAAAGCTGATTTAATTAAACGCGTAGAAGAGTCCACAGGTTTAAAATACGAAGACGCAAAAAAAGCTTGTGAAGTCTTTTTTCAGGTAATACAAGAATCACTGCTAAGGATGGAACCTGTACGCATAGTTAATTTTGGTAAATTTTATATAAAAAAGACGAACGCACGCAAAGGTAGAAACCCTAAAACAGGTAAAAGCCTGATGTTGAAACCACGATATCTTGTAAGATTTAAACTTGGACGTCAACTTAAACAGGAACTTATAAATAGTACACCAAAAGAACAAAAATAGTTACTTAAAGAAAGATTCAAAGAGTCAAAGATTCAAGATTCAAAATTCAAAATTAGAAGACAGGAGGGAAAGGCACAGAGGTACAAAGGCACAAAGGATATTAGGGGATGGGTCATAGGGGATGGGGTATATTAGGGGTCGGGAGTCGAGAGTCGTGAGTCAAAACAAGACTCAAGACTCAAGACTCGAGACTCAAGACTTTTCAGCAGGCTTTTGGCTTCGGGCTCCAACCGGCTGTAGTCCGTAGCCAGTAGCCTGTCCTGACACCTCTCACTTCTTTCGTTATCTTGCTTCTTGCTTCTACTTGATATCATTAGAGTTACAACGTTTTTCAGAGGAGCTACTATGGAACAACTTAAAAATGAAAAACTCTTTTATTCGATAGGCGAAGTATCGAACATTACAGGCATTAAACCCTATGTTCTCAGATACTGGGAAACTGAATTTCAACAACTACGACCAGAGAAAGATAAAGGTGGTCAGCGAGTCTATAGAAAAAAAGACATAGACCTTATAAACAAAATTAAATATCTTCTATATGAAGAAGAATTTACAATTCAGGGTGCAAGAAAAAAAATAAAAGAAGATAAAGAATCAGCTTCTAAATATAATAAAAATGAGTTGATTGATGACCTGAAGTTTATACTCGCCGTGGTGGAAGAACAAGCTTGAAAAAAATAGCTGTTAATTTAGGGGAAAGGTCTTATAAAATCTTTATTGGCTCTAATATCCTTAATCGATTGACCAGAATCATTAATCATCTTGATAACGAAATACTTCATAATGAATGCAAAGGACTGGGTAAGAATGCTGTTTTAATATCTGATAGCTATGTTAATACCCTATGGGGCGATAAATTACGTAAGTCTCTGTGTAAATGTTTTAATATCAATACTTATCTTTTAAAACGTGGTGAAAGACATAAATCTTTTGAGAATTATAAGAAAATACTTGATTTTATTTTTAATATCAATAAACAGATTGACACAATATTAGCTTTTGGTGGCGGCGTAATAGGTGATATTACAGGCTTTGTTGCATCCTCTTACAAACGTGGTATTAATTTACTCTATTTCCCTACAACACTGCTTGCTTGTGTTGATTGTAGTGTTGGTGGTAAAACAGGTGTTAATTACGAAAAATATAAAAATATGGTTGGTACGTTTTATCAACCGAGACTTGTTTTTATAGATACTCAATTTCTTAAAACGCTCTCGATGGATGAATATAGAAACGGGCTCGCAGAAGTTATTAAATATGCTCTATGCTTTGATAAATCTTTTTTTAAATACCTTGATATTAATTTTAATAAAATTTTGAATAAAGATTTAACCGCTGTTGAATATATTATTAAGAGATGCTGCGTATTTAAGGCTGATATAGTAAGTAGAGATGAATTTGATAAGAAAAATTTACGGGTTAGCCTTAATCTTGGACATTCTTTTGCTCATGTCTTTGAATCACTTACAGATTTTAAAGGAATCTCGCACGGTGAGGCTGTTGCCATTGGCATCATCGCAGCCTCTAATTTGTCAAAAAGCCTTGGTTATATAAATGATGATTGTTTTAACAGGATTTATCAATTGATAAAAAAAATGGGGTTGCCTGTAAAACTAAAATTAAAACTTAACAAAATTTTATTTAAGAATATAATATTAAAAGATAAAAAAAATATTGATGGGAAATTAAGATTAGTTTTGCTTGAAGACATTGGCAGATATAGAGTCGTTGAAAACCTTGCTATCAAGGATGTTTTGGCAGCATGTGATGTTCTTTAACTTTTGATGATATATTAGCTTTCAGGCTCCGGGCTTTTTGCTCCAGCCGGCTTGTAGTCCGTAGCCTGTAGCCTGTCCTGATACCTCTCACTTCTTCCGTTATCTTGCTTCTTGCTTCTACTTGATGTCATTAGAGTTACAGCGTTTTTCAGAGGAGGTTTATAATGATTGAATGTCAAAAAGAAAAAAATATAGATTTCTGCACCTGCACTTATAGGTGTGATTATCGTGGGATGTGTTGCCTATGCATTCAGAACCATCGTGACAGGGGTGAAATACCAGGCTGTCTTTTTACTAAAGAAGGCGAAAAAACATATGACAGGTCCTTTAAAAATTTTGTGAAATATCACAGGTGATTAAAAATGATAGATAAACTCGCATATAATAAACTCGTTTATGTACCTGAATTAAAAGAAGGTATGATTGTTGCTGAAACTGTATTCTCAAACGATGGCACTGTTCTTATTGATGCAGGCTCGATTATTACAAGAGATATAATTAATCATTTATTAAACTGGAACGTAAGATTTGTAAAAATTGTTAGTGATTTAAAAAAGAGATCAATCATTAAAAAAGTTCAAGGTTTTGAATACAGACCCGTTGCTGTTGAGTTAGGTAAAAAAATTGTTAGAGAAGTACATAGTTCTGCTTTAAAAGTTGCTGAAGAGATATTATCCAATCTACAGGAAAAGAAAAGAGAACAGATAAATGTTGAAAAAATTAAAAAAGTAACTGTAAAACTTGTTGATGAAGCTATGCAGAATAAAGAAATATTCGTAGCTATGATTAATATAAAAAAGTATAAGAATTATCTTTATACCCATTCTTTGAATGTATCTGTTTTAAGTATACTTATTGGTATTACTATGGGTTTTAAAAGAGAAGAACTTCTTGAAATAGGGGAGGGTGCTTTACTTCACGATGTAGGTATGTGCGTGATACCTCGTGATATCTGGGACTCAGATAAAATTCTCGATGAAAATCAGTTTTTTCATATTAAAAAACATCCTATATTCGGTAACGACATCTTACAGACCTCGAGGATAACTAACCCTAAAATAATAAATATTGTATATCAACACCACGAAAGAATAGATGGTTCTGGTTATCCACAGGGATTGAAAGGTGATAAAATAAATCTATACGCAAAAATAGTTGCTGTATGTGATGTTTTTGATGCTATGAATTCTGAACGTAAATTCAGAGGCAGGTATCTGCCATACGATATAATGAGTCATCTTATCAGAAATGCTCATCTCATATTTGACCCGGATGTTATGAAATCTTTTGTCCGATTTGTTTCATTATTCCCCCTAAGCAGTTTTGTTAAACTTAACACAGGTGAAACCTGTCTTGTTGTAGGTTCAAATGAAGTCTCACCTATAAGACCGGTGGTTAAAGTCCTTCTCGATGAAAATAATAAGAGGGTTAAAAAAGGAAGGATTATAAATCTCTTAGAAAGTGATGAATATTATATAGTTCAACCGGTTGTTCCTGATGAGAGATTGGTCGATGCTTTCGAAGATTACTAATAAGGCAGTGCCTTAACCCATTCTGCCGTCTGGAAACTGCTATGCCATATAGAGGCAGCGAACTATGGCCGTAAGAAGCGTAAATTTTGTTGCCAA
>JBFMHD010000023.1:0-19175 GCA_040752395.1 Candidatus Hydrogenedentota bacterium | reverse complement strand
CATTGCGTCAAAAACCATCATATAGAAGTTTGGTTTGTGGCACTGCCACCTTCGAATATTAAAAGAGATGATATATTAGAAGCAAGAGGCAAGAAGCACAGAGGCACAAAGGCACAAAGATTGAAAGATTGAAAGATACGGCAAGGAAGTGTATATTTTTGCAACTAAACAGACAACTATTATGAGAGACAACTATGCGAGTATTTTTAGGGGTACCAGTAACCCCGGATATACGAAATAAAGCATCTGAAATAATTAAAGAGTTTAAAATAAAATTACCTGAATGCAGGTGGACCAAATTAGAGAACCTTCACATAACATTAAAATTTTATGGTGAAATAAGTGATGAAGAACTGAATAATATAAAACTGAAGATAAATAATATTACTCCAGGGATAAAAAGGGGAAAACTAATTTTGACTCAGCTAAGTAGATTTGATAGAAGGGATAGAGTAGTTTTTATAGTAGATGTAATTCAAGAGAACAATTGGTTGACGGAGTTTCTTTTAAATTTAGAAAAAAATGAAAAGATAGATTATACAGCCCATTTAACTCTTGGAAGACTAAAAATCAAGCCTGCCATAAGAATGAAAATAGCCAAATTTCTCAAATACTATGAAACAAAAAAAGATTATTTTTTAAATGACAGGATAAATAACCCGGAAATAGTTCTTTATAAAAGTACTCTGACACAAGATGGGCCTATTTATGAAGTACTTACAAAATGGTAATTTAAATATTTATCTGGCGCCGGAACTTTCGTAATTTACGCTCCCAGAGCAGATTTTCCTGCTCAAACTCATAAACCTTTGTTTCAAACTCAATTTTTTGTCTCGTAAAATTTGATATCATTATCAATTTTATCTATCTTTAATTTACTAAAAAATGTCTCGACAAACGGCGAGCACTACATTAAGTGAACCAAGTCAACTCCGTCCCCTAATCAATGAAAAGTTTTGATTCTTCAAATTTTTCTAAAAATACCGCCGGTAGTGTAAACTTCTAAAATTCACTGGCAATTTTATACTGATTTTATTGTAGTTATATTTTCAACTGTCAAAATCAGGTTTTATTAAAACCGCAAACGTGGCAGCACGGGGAAATGTTATCACAATAAGTGGCTAAAAAAGAGGTCTCTGAAAAATATTAATTGACATCACAATTGACATATATTACAAAAATAAAAAATGTGTTACTCAGTTTTAACTCTGGTTAAATCTATTGATTTTGTGGTGGAGGGTCGAGAACGAGGTAAAAACAGGATATGCATCTGTACCCATTGATATATTTTTATGAGCTAAAACTCAAGTTAAAGAAGGGTTTTTTAACATGTCTAAAGTTACGGTACTTTTTATTTTTTGTTTGACGTTCATCTTTCACCCGACAATTGTGTTTTCGTATAACGAAGATACAAAGCCTGAAGTTTATGAACTGGAAGAAATTGTGGTAACTGCAACCCGAACAGAAAAACCTGTGAGGGAATCACCAGCAAGTGTTACAGTGATAACATCTGATGATATTTCACGCATAAATGTTAAATCTGTTGACCAGGTTGTAGGACTAACTCCAGGGGTGTTTAATAAAAGAACTAAACCACAGGATATTATGCCAACCATCAACATTCGAGGTTTGTACGGATATAACAGGAATCTTATCCTGGTCGACGGTGTGCCTGTTATTGACTGGCGAAGAATACCCATAACTATGGAACAGATTGACCGCATCGAAGTTGTTCGTGGACCTTATTCTGTTCTATACGGCGATAATGCTATGGGCGGGGTGGTAAATATTATTACAAAGATACCTGAAGATAAATTGAAGGTTCATCTGAGCACTGGGTATGAATCATATAATACCAGACTACTTGATGGAGGGTTAAGCGGAAAAAAAGATAGACTTGGGTTCTTTCTCTCAACAAGACTGAGAAAGATAGACGGATATATAAACAATTTCTATACTGTATCTGCTACTAATGCCGCGGGGAATGTTGAAAGTGTTACCGGATGGATAAAGACCCAGGATAGCTCAGGTGCCGAAAAATATCTTGTGGGTGATGTGGGCGACAATTATTATGAGGATGAAGCATACAATGTTAAACTGAGTTATGATATGAGTGACATTACTCAACTAACATTGAGTTATATCTATACTGATTACGAGTATGGTTACCGCAATGGTCACACATATCTGAAACGGATTTCCGATGGTGCTGATGAATGGGGTGATACTACCGCGTATATTAACGATAATGGTACTGTAAAAAAGATTACAATATATGATGAATATTTTACTTCTACTTACGGTGGCTGTCCAACACATTTGTATAATCTTACTTTAAAAAGAGATATAAGTATCCGTGGACCATGGACCGTGGACAGTGGACTAAAACGGGGAGACATTAAACTCAGTCTCGGGTATGGTAAACAGTTTTATTGGTTTGCTTATAATTCCACCAGTACGGATTATGTGATGGAGAACCCTCAATGGATCTATCTTGTGGATATCCAGACTGATTTACGGTTAAATAAAAGACATTTTTTAACTTTCGGCGGCAACTGGCGCAGAGATGAACTTGATAGTGAAAAATGGAATCTCAATGATTGGAAAAATCTGGATAGCAAGACAGAGGTATCAGATAATTATAAAGGCAAGTCCAAACTATATGGTTTATTTCTTTTAGACGAATTTATTCTGAACAAAAAAACCACGGTCTATCTCGGTGCAAGATACGATGATTGGGAGACATATGACGGGTTTCAGAAATATTTGAAGTCCGGTGCTTATCTTCAGAAATCTTTTACCTCACGCACTGAACACGATATCTCACCCAGGCTATCTCTTGTATATACGCCGTCGAACAATTTGATATTCAGGGCTTCTTATGGTTCAGCGTTCAATACGCCATCTTGCTATGATTTGTATAAACGCACGTTCTATACCACTTACGCCATCTGCGGTAACCCTGACCTCGAACCAGAAAAAGTACGTGCATTTGATATAGGCACTGAGTGGCAGCCTGGTGTTAATACTACAGTCAAATTGAGTTATTTTGATAACCGGATGAAGGACTATATCTACACTCGTCAGATGACAAGTAGCGAAGTGACTGCAATCAATGCAGACTATGGTACGAGTTATGATACTGTTAATGTAAATGCTAAAATGACAAAAAAAGACAATATAGGTAAAGCAGAGTCTTCAGGTTTTGAGCTGGAGATAGAGCAGAAACTTGGGAAAAATTTGACCCTGTCTGGAAACTATACACAAACAAAAACAAAAGTAACCTCAAATCCGTATAATACTGGTATTGTAGGTAAACAGCTTCCTTGTATACCAGAAGTTTCATACAACCTTATGCTGGATTATAATACCAGCCGATTCGGCTGTTGTACTGTATACAGGTATAGGGACAAGATATATTATGAAGACGACAATTCTGATGTTGTTTCCGGAGTGTTCGGTGCGTATGACAAGATATCGGTTGTTGATGCAAAACTATGGTATGTGCCGATTCCAAATGTAAAAGTATCACTCAGCTGTGACAATATTGCTGACAAGGAGTATTATGAATACTATAAACAGAGCGGCAGAACCTGGGGCGTGAATGTGGAGACCACATTTTAGTCCACAGTCCACAGTCCATAGTCCACGGTCAACAGACCATAGTCCGCAGCTAGAAGAAAAAAGCCCACAGTAAGACCGTGAACCGTGGACTGTGGACTAATATAACAGGAGAAAGTAGTATGCGCAGGGTTTTGATCGGGGTATGTATTCTCATTATTTTTATATTTTTAATTATATGGAGATTACAGTATAAACCTGCTCCTACATTTTCAAAACCTGATGTGCCACAGCGGATTGTCTCTCTTTCTAATCCAGCAACTGAGATACTTTTTCTACTTGGTGTCGGGAATAAAGTGGTAGGTGTAAGTTCAAGCTGCCAGTATCCGTTGGAAGCAGTATCAAAAACCGCTGTAGGCAGACCTTTTGGCAGTATCAATCTTGAACTGATACTCGGACTTAAGCCTGATATTGTTATATGCGATAGTTCAAACTCTAAGATTTTCAAGGACCATGGTATCCCGGTTTTTGTAGTTTCAACCTGCACCCTTGATTACGTAATCCGGCTTGTTAAAGACCTTGGTAAACTTGTTGATAAAGAAGCCGAAGCAGAAGAGATTGCAGGTTTAATTGAGAAAGATAGAGATTTTATCTGTAGCAAGGTTGAAAAACTTTCTAAAAAACCGCTTGTCTATTTCGAGGCAGGAAGTCTTGGTAGAACCAGAGCACGTGGCTCATTGACTCACGACCTTATTACATACGCAGGTGGTATAAACATTGCTGCAAATGAACCTGTGAGTTTTCCTGTGCTAAGTAATGAATACATTATCTCAAAAAACCCGGATGTAATTATTGTGGAAGAATACGGTGTTAGTGTTTCAGAACTGAGGTCACGTAGTGGTTGGCAGAACATAAATGCCATTAAAAACAACAGAGTCTATAAATCACCTGTGTATTTTACCAATTATTCACCCAGATGTATTGAGGGGCTCAAACAGTTCGCTCAATGGTTTCACCCAGGATTATTTCAAAATGAAAAATAATAGTTCGATAATGTTTTTTCTTTTAATCCTTTTTGTATTCACGGTAATACTCAGCTTAATACAGGGACCGGTAGACATCTCCTGCAAAAACATATTTAAGATAATTTTCTATAAACTCGGGATACCTGTATCAATTACATGGGACCACAATGTATATGCAATTATTATGAGCGTAAGGATACCACGAGTGCTACTTGGCATACTTGTAGGTATGGCGCTTGCTGTTAGCGGGTGTGCTATGCAGAGTATGTTCAGGAATCCGATGGCAGGGCCATATATCGTGGGCATAGCTTCAGGTGCATCTTTCGGTGCATCGGTTATTATTATCTTTGGATGGACCAGATTGTTAATCGTACCTGGCGCATTTTTGTTTTCATTATTAACCGCTTTTTGTGTTTATTACATCGCACGGGTGAAAGGCAAGGTTCCTGTGGAAACATTACTTCTTGCCGGTATAGCTGTCTCACTTTTTTTCTCAGCAATGGTCTCATTTACACAATATTATGCTTCTGAAAGCAATCTGCGGGAGATAGTGTTCTGGCTTATGGGCGGTTTATGGAAAGCTGACTGGTACAATGTACTGGTATCTTTTTCAGTAATAGTACCATGTACGTTTATCCTTTATCTGTTCAACCGTGAACTGAATGCACTTATGCTGGGTGAAGAGGTGGCACAGAATGTTGGTGTCAAACTTGAAACCACACGCAAGATAATACTTGTTTTATCATCACTTATAACCGCTGCTGCTGTTTCTGTCTCAGGGGTTATAGGTTTTGTTGGTCTTATTGTACCTCATATTATGCGGATGTTTGTGGGACCGAACCACAGAATACTGGTTCCTGCATCAGCTTTCGCAGGTGGCATTCTGCTTGTATGGATGGATACTTTTGCAAGACGGATTATTTCACCTACTGAACTGCCGGTTGGAATCATAACAGCGATTTTAGGTGTACCATTTTTTCTCTTTCTTTTGCGAACACGAAAAAAAACAATGGGGTTTTGAAAAAAAACATTATGAACATTACAAATTTTGATAACTATGTTTATAAAAATTAACAACATTACATTTTATTATGACAGTTTCAAGGCTCTCGATAACATAACCTTTCAGGTTGACTCTGGACAATTTTTTACCATAGTTGGACCTAATGGTTCAGGGAAAACCACACTGTTAAAATGCATCAACAATACTCTTAAACCTTACACAGGTGCGGTTTATCTTGATAAAGAGGATATCAGTATCATTGGCGAGAAAGCCATCGCCCGGAAAATTGGCGTGGTACCGCAGAATTCATCCTCGCAGTTCCCGTTCACTATTTTTGATACTGTTCTTATAGGTAGGTATCCGCACTTGGGTACATTTGAATCTGAATCAAAAAAAGATTATGAGGTCGTGAGACATTCGCTTGATCTCTGTGATATCCGACATCTTGAGACAAGACTTATTACAGAATTAAGCGGTGGTGAGTTTCAGCGTATGGTCATAGCCCGGGCACTGGCACAGGAACCGTCTGTTCTTTTGCTCGATGAACCTACACTCCATCTTGACATAAACTACCAAATAGAACTTATGGAACTTTTGGTAAAACTTTGTAAGAATAACGGACTGATTATTGTTATGGTGTCTCATGATTTAAATCTTGCTGCAAGATACAGTGACAGAGTTATTATTTTAAAGTCTGGCAGAATTTTTGTCTGCGGTACGGCTGAGCAGGTTTTTAATGAACAGAATATATTCGATGTATATGGGGTCAATGTTGAAATATTGCGTGATAAAACAGGATGTTTAAATATCATCCCCCTATGTGTAAAAACATTATGAACATTATAAACGTTATTAACATTTCTATTGCTGATATGCTCGATTTTGTACCCAGAACTTTGCTAATTATGTTTATCTCTATATCAGCGACCTGGGGCCTGATTGATAGAGGCATTCTCGATAGAATAGGTAAAATAGGCTCATTTCTTGTTCCATTGTTAAGATTGCCAGGAGAAGTTGCGTTTACTTTTGTTATATCCATAGGGTCGTTACTCAGCGGTAATATTATGCTTTCTGACCTGAATAAAAAAGGGATACTGACTGAATATCAGACTTATCTTGGAGCTCTGTTTAATTCTATCTCTGTATACATCAAAGAATCTTTCACATATCAGATGCCGGTTATTATCCCCATATTAGGTCTCAAAGTTGGACTGGTCTATTTCACTTGTTTTTTATCTTCAAGTATTATGATATTGATATTTATTGTTATTAAGACCAGGTTGAGATACACAGGAGCAGATAAATCGCAAAAATATAACAACAATTTTTTACAAAAGAATAAGATACATAGATTGTCATATTTTCAACAGTTAAAAATATTCTTAAAATTGGCTACTATGTATGTTTGTATAACGTTTGTTATTTTCTGCTGTATTAATTCCGGGGTTATATCTTACATTGAAAAAGTCGTTGTACCAGTTACTGATATTTTAGGTCTACCTGATGAAATAGCCCTCCCGGTGGGCACTTATATCTTTAGTCCCATTGCTGGTGCTACAACAATCGGTACTATGATTAATGATGGCAAGATTGTCGAGATAGACGCTATGCTTGCTTGTCTGCTCGGCAGTTTCCTGATGCTACCGATATTTGTTTTAAGAGGCGGTCTTGCAAAATATACCTCGATCTTCGGCTTCTCTCTTGGCGTTAAAATTGTAACCACTTCTACAATGCTTGGACTTAGTACCAGGTTATTATTTATAATATGTATCCTGATGATAAGAGGAGTAATGTAGATATGAAACAGAAAATACCATTCACAGGATTTTATTATCCTGAAAGTGAAATAATTTTTAAGAATATTACCAAATATTTAAACTGGTATAGAAAAAAGAAACCAATAGATTTTACAGGTAAAACTCTTCATAAAGTCGGTATCTTTTTTTCTCATTCCCTGATATTAAGGAAAAATTTACGCGGGATTGATGCATTGATTTTGGAGCTTGAAAAAAATAATATAATTCCTGTACCTGTATTTTCGCAACACAAGGCATATTCAGATACGGATTGTCCTGGCTATAACGTGGATTTAAAACTATTAAAAAATACCGATGCCATAATCAACTGTGTTTCTTCTTTCCTGTATCTCAAAGATATAAAATCAGATAATAATAAGACAGTACTTGATATTATAGATGTACCTGTTTTCCAGGCGGTTTGTTCGACTGGTAGAACAGAAGAAGAATGGGAAAAAAGTGCACAGGGAATTACGCCAATAAACCAGATTTACTGGGTAGCCCAACCCGAATTTAATGGTACTATAGAACCTACAGTTATATTTGCAAGAGAGTCAGACAATAAAGAAGATTACGATTCAATACAGATACCGATAAAAGAACGGCTTGAATTTTTTGTAAGGCGTATAAAGAATTGGCTCAAGCTGAAGGAATTACCAAAAAGTCAGCGAAAAGTTACTATTTTACTTCACAATAACCCCTGCGCTGGGGTTGAGGCTTCTCTCGGTGGAGCTGTTGGACTTGATACATTTGAAAGTGTAGTCAGATTAATGAAGTATATGGCTGACCAGGGTTATAATATAGAAAATATACCGGAACACGGGAAATCTCTGTCGGATGAATTCATAAATAAAAAAGCAGTCAGCGAGTTCAGGTGGACAACCATAGATGAAATAGTTAATAAAGGTGGTGCTATAACCTTTATTGATCAGGATAAATATGCTGAATATTTCAACCAGTTATCTGAAGCCAATAGAAAAAAAATGGTTGATAATTGGGGTGAACCCCCAGGACAGAGTATGGTGTATAACAATAAAATCGTGATTACTGGATTAACTTTTGGGAATATAAAAATAATGGCAGAGCCAAAACGTGGCTGTTATGGTGCACGCTGTGATGGCGAGGTTTGTAAAATACTGCATAACCCTGTGATACCACCTACTCATCAATGTTATGCAACCTTCAAATGGATACAGGAAACCTCGGATATAATTATTTCAACAGGAACTCACGGCTACATTGAATTTCTACCCGGTAAATCCTGCGGAATGAGTTCGGATTGTTTCCCTGAAATAATCACAGGGAATGTTCCGCATATTTATATTTATACATGCAAAAATCCCAATGAGGCAATTATTGCAAAACGCAGGGCTTATGCTGTTATAACTGACCATATTATCCCTTATATGCAGTCCGCTGAATTATATGACGAACTTGCTGAACTGGACGACCTGCTTTTGCAATACAATAATGCTGCTATGTTAAATGAAGAATTAAGGAGAAAGTTGCTTTTTGAACAGATATGCAATCTTGCTATAAAATTTAGATTATTTCCTACCTGTGAAAAATATCCGGCTCAAAAGATGAAAGAAGACGAAGTAATTCAAAAGTTGCATGACAAATTATTTATCCTCAGAGATTCTAATATCAACGATGGCTTGCATATATTGAGTAAAACACACGATATAAAAAAAACCACAAAGATGATACTATCAATCCTCAAATATGATGGAAACCTGCCATCAATCAGGAGATGCATTCTTGAAATATTGGGTCATAACTATGATGAAGTTATTGAAAAACAGAACACAGAGTTGATTGCTGAAAGCGAAAGAATTGCACTAACTATCATAGAGAATTTATTAACTAATAATTACATAGATGAAGATTTTATTTCCGCTCAATTTAAAAAAGTAAAATTTAATAGATTAAAAATAAACAGGTTATTTTCTATTCTAATGTGGATTAAAGATATCCTCTATCCAGACCTGATGAAAACAGAACGAGAGATTCCCAGAGTAAATGATGCGATGGATAAACGATATATCGATCCTGGTCCGGGTGGTACATTAACTCGCGGTAAGACCGATGTTTTACCTACAGCCAGAAATATTTTCAGTATTGATCCACGAAAAATTCCGACAAAAGTAGCATATAAAATCGGTATGAAATTAGCTGACGAAATACTGAAAAAATCTATGACAATTGAGAACAGATACCCTGAAAAAATCGGGATGGTATTATGGAGTATAGATGCATATCGTGCTGACGGTGAACAACTGGCACAAATACTGTATCTCATGGGGGCAAGACCTATCTGGAATGAAGGAGGAGTAGTAACAGGGGTTGAGGCTATCCCATTACAGGAATTAAATAGGCCACGTATAGATGTTATAGTCAGAACAAGTGAGATAGTCAGGGATACTTTGCCAAATTTAATAGAACTGCTTGATAATACTGTTGTAATGATTGCCAATCTTGACGAAGACGAGACACAAAATTATATACGCAAAAATGTTAACGAATATAAAAGAACCGTAACACAAAATAAATCATATATTAATGATGAGGCGATTACTCGTGCTGCAACTTTCAGAATATTTGCAGCAAAACCTGGTGCTTACGGTTGCGGTGTAAAATTGATGCTTGCAGCAAGCGCATGGAAAACAGTAAATGATCTTGGCGAAACCTTTATAGAACACGGTGGTTTTGCATACGGTGAGAATATTTTTGGACAAGAGTGCTACAGTGAATTTGTACATAATCTAAAAAAAATAACCACAGTATTCCATAAGATGGAAACAGATGAAACTGATCTCCTCAGATGTTGTTATAACGATTTCCAGGGAGGGATGACCTCAGCAGTACGAGCACTCACTAACCAGATCCCGAAAGTGCTCTGGGGAGATACAAAAGACCCGGCTAATCCGACAATCCGTGAATTAAGAGAAGAGATAGAACGGATTGTCAGGGTAAAATTACTTAACCCGCAATGGATTGATGGAATGAAAAAACATGGATATAAAGGAGCACAGGACATGGCACATAAAGCTGTAATGGTTTACCACTGGGATGCTACCTCCGATGTTGTTGACGACTGGGTGTTTGATGAACTGACAAAAAAATATGTACTTGATGACGAGATGCGTGATTTTTTTAAAAGGAATAATCCTTGGGCACTTGAGGAACTTGCACGCCGGTTCCTTGAAGCTGAACAACGAGGATTATGGAACGCAGACCCGGACGTTTTAAAAGGATTGAATCATACTTTTCTTGAGATTGAGGGCTGGATGGAAGAAAAAATGGGAGATATTACACAAGAATATCAGGGTGGAAGTATTGATATAATAGTCCACAGTCAACAGTCAACAGTCCACAGTCCATGGTAAAGGAGAAAGCAAAAATGGCGTTTAAATTTGAAAAGTTGGAAGTATGGCAAAAAGCAAATGAATTTAGTTATCAGATTCATGAACTAACCAGGAAATTTCCTAAAGAAGAATTATATATTTTAATAAGCCAGATTAAAAGAGCTGATGATTCAATAGCATTAAATATAGCAGAAGCTTCTACAGGACAAACAAATGCAGAATTCAGACAGTTTATTGGATATGCAATTCGTTCAGGAATTGAAGTTGTTAGTTGTTTATATATTGGTAAAAGAAGAAATTTACTGACTCAAGATGAATTTCAAAAATTATATACGGAGTTAGAAACAATTATCAAAATGTTACAGGCATTAAGAAAATCAATAAAATAGTTGATACTCAATGGTCCACAGACTATGGTCAGAACTCTTTCTGTGGACTGTGGACCATCGACCGTGGACTAATTGTGGATTAATAATGGAGGAAATTATTATGAGTTGTAGAAAAACTGTGTTTCCGTTTACTGCTATCGTTGGTCAGGAAAAGATGAAAAAATCTCTGATTCTAAATGCTATCAATCCGCATTTAGGCGGAGTACTTATCCGTGGCCAGAAAGGTACGGCTAAATCAACCGCTGCAAGGGCTTTAGCAGCACTTCTTCCAGAAATAGAAGTTGTAGCAGATTGTCCATTCCATTGCAGCCCGGTAAAACTTGATCAGATGTGTCATAATTGCACTGAGAGAAAACGTACTAGTGAACAGCTACCTGTATTGAAAAGAAAAATGCAGGTTGTAGATCTACCACTCGGCGCTACCGAAGACAGGATAATCGGTACACTGGATATAGAATCCGCAATCAAAACTGGCGAGAAAAAGTTTGAACCTGGCATTCTCGCTCAGGTGAATAGAGGCATACTTTATGTTGACGAGATCAATCTGCTTGACGACCATCTTGTGGATATACTGCTTGATTCTGCAGCTATGGGAGTGAACATTATCGAAAGAGAAGGTGTATCGTATTCTCATCCTGCAAAATTTATTCTTGTAGGTACTATGAACCCGGAAGAGGGGGAACTACGGCCTCAACTCCTGGACCGGTTCGGACTGTGCGTAGAAGTGGAGGGTATTCAGGATATAGAAATGAGAATGCAGATTGTGAGCAGAACTTTAGAGTATGAGAAAGACCCACATAGTTTTGAACGAAAATGGGCTGAGGAAGAGAAAAAATTGCAGGAGATTATTATCAAGGGGATTAATATTTTCCCTGAGGTTGAATATTCAGACGAGACTGTAAAACTTATTGCTTCGATCTGTGTTGATATGGGAGTGGATGGACACAGAGCTGATATATCTATGCTCAAGGTTGCAAGCACAATAGCTGCGTATCATGGCAGAACAAATGTTACTGAACAAGACGTGAAAGAAGCTGCTGAATTGGTGATGTACCATCGGATGAGACGCAAACCATTTCAGGAACCCCAAATAAACCTTGATAAAATTGATAAATCAATAGAAAAACATAAACACGAGCATAATAATACTAATCACAATAAAAATAATAATCATTCTCATAATAGCCAGCAAAATAAACCAGAGCATAACCCGAATAATAATACTGAAACAAATTTTCCTTCAGGCGACACTTTCAAAGTGAAATCCTTTACATTCGTAAAAGATAAAGAACCTAAAACAGGTACAGGAAGACGCAGCACTACTACCTCTAATACCAGACAGGGACGGTATACCAGGAGCAGGAACGCAAACGGTAAAGTTGAGGATATAGCCATAGATGCAACCATACGTGCTGCAGCACCGCATCAAATTAGTCGGCAGTCCATAGTCCACAGTCCGCAGCAAGACCGTGGACCATCGACCGTGAACAGTGGACTAATAATAAAGCAGCAGGATATACAAAACAAGGTTAGAGCCAGAAAAATAGGAAGCACGATTGTTTTCATACTGGATTCATCCGGTTCAATGGGAGTAAACCAGCGTATGATTGAAACAAAGGGTGCGATACTTTCGCTTCTTATAGATTCTTATCAAAAAAGAGACAGAGTGGGACTTGTTGCGTTTAAAGGAGATAGTGCAGAAGTTGTACTTAATCCCACCTCCAGTGTTGAGATGGCAAAAAAAACTCTTGAATCACTACCCACAGGAGGAAAGACACCGTTATCCAAAGGATTGATGCAGGGATTCAAAGTTATTCAGAACGAACTTAACAGGGACAAAAACATAAAACCTGTGCTTGTACTTATATCCGACGGTAAAGCCAACGTAAGTATGAGCCAGAATATTGATGCATTCTCCGAATCCATCCGAGTTGCAGAACAGATAAAATCTTCAGGCATAAAATCGATTGTGATTGATACAGAAAATGGGTTCTTGAGGTTTGAAAAACTTAAACAACTCTCTGAAGTAATGTGTGCGGCATATTACCGGCTGGAGAATCTTAAGGCTGAAAATATAGCAGGAATCGTAAGAGAGGTGTTGTGATATGATAGAATTTTTATCTAAAGGCGGGATACTGATGATACCTATCTTTATATGTTCCATTATAGCCGTGGGTATCATACTGGAAAGAGCTTATTGTTTCTGGAAAGAGTCAAAAGGATTACAGAAATTTATTGATTATCTGCAGAATCTGGAGAATAAAAAAGAGATACTAAAAACAGGGTCGCAAAAAGTTCGTTTGCTCGAAAAAAATCTACGTGGTCTTGCTGTTATAGCCAACGTAACGCCGTTACTTGGTCTTCTTGGCACGGTTTTCGGTATGATAAAAGCGTTTATTGTAATCCAGAATCTTGGTGGTGGTGTGGATGCGAGCGTGCTTGCAGGTGGTATCTGGGAGGCATTACTTACCACAGCAGCCGGTCTCTCAGTTGCTATACCGACATCGTTATTTTATCATTATTTTGAAGGTAAAGCTGATGGTATTGCTATTTTGATTAAAGAGACCGTGAGGGAGAAGATAGAACACTAATAGTCCATGGCCCACAGTCCATAGTCCACAGAAAGAAAGTGGATCATCAACTGCATACTGTGGACCGTTGAGCGTGGACAGTGGACTAATTAACTGATCGGAGGAAAATTTTGGACCAGGAATTATTGTTAAGACAGAAAAAAACGTTTCTGTATCTTAATATAACACCGCTTGTTGATGTTGTATTCCTGCTGCTTTTATTTTTTATGCTGACCGCACATTTTATCATTTATCCGGGAATAAAAATAACTTTACCCCAAGCTGAAACTGCAAATATTGAACGGACTCAAGAAATATTAATTTTTATATCACAGCAAGGAGAAGTCTATCTTGGTGATAAAAAGGTTATGATAGACAACCTTTTTTCTATATTAAGCAATGAAATTGATATAAAAAAAATAAATCACATAACAATAAAAGCAGATAACCAGATACCGCTTGACCTTGCGGTACGTGTTATGGATATAGCCCGTAAAGCCGGTGCTTCGGGTATTACCATATCAACAAAAAAAGGAGGTTCTAATTAAAAATGAAAAAAAACATTACAAACATTCCAACATTATTCTCAAACATTCTAACATTATCAACATTATTAACATTCCTATTTTTATTTATTATTCCTGCATATGCAGACCCATCATCCCGGTATTTTAATCATGGGATATCCCATCTTAACAAAGCTCAATATGAAAAGGCAGAAGAGATGTTTTTAAAAGCTATAAACATTTATCCCTGTTATGCAGAAGCACATTATTATCTTGGAATGGTCTATACATATCTTGACCAATATAACAAAGCATCAAAGCATTACGAGAAAGCCTGTGAACTGAACCCAAATTATGCGTTTGCATATCATTCTTACGGTTTATTGCAGAACAAACTCGGTAATACTGAACAGGCAATACAACTGTTGTTAAAAGCTATATCGATTTATCCCGGTTATTCGGACGCTTGTTATAATTTAGGAGCTATTTACGAAAATGCCGGGAATGATACGGAAGCCATGAAAATGTACAGGCAGACAGTATCGGTTGAATCTGAGTTTGCCCTGGCTCATTATAATCTTGCTGAAATATATCTTAAAACCGGAAAAGACACCGAGGCACTGGCTGAATATGAAACAGCAATTAAATATGACTCAGAAATTGCCGAAGCTCATTATGGTTTAGGAATAATATATTACAGAAAAAATGAGTTTGATAATGCCATCAAAGAATTTAACAGGACAATAGAACTGAAACCAGATTCCAGGGAATCCTACTTCAACCTCGGCGTCTGTTACGAGTTCCATAAATCCGATATGGAGAAAGCATTATTTTATTACAGAAAATATGTTAATCTTGGTGGAGAGAACAAGAGGGTAAAGGAAATTGTTAACAGAACATCATCTTCAACCAAATAATGTATTGAAAATCACGTTATCACTCTCTTTACTGTTTCATCTGCTGATTTTGCTATGTCCGTTTAAGATAGATAAAACTTTAGCAGAGATAAGAAAAGATATCGAGTTGTTTATAAATATAGAAAATATCGAACCTGTCCCTTTTTCTCCAAACATTAACAACATTTCAACATTAATAACTGCAGACATCTATTCTATTAATAATGCAAAGAGACAAGTTATACAGAACCAGCCAGAAACAGTAGTGTACAAACAATTTGACCGTGTTGAAAAAATAGTTGTGAATAAAGAACAATGTAAAATTGATGAAACCATAAAACATACTGTAGTAATGAATTACAACCACAACGTATCCAGATCCGTTATGACTTTAATGCCTGAACCACATACTTCAAAAAATGTTGAGCAGTGTAAAGGAGGTGTGAATATAGATAATCAGCATGTAATGCTGGATGTTCCGGATGTTTCTCAGTTATTGCAGACAGATGCAGGAAAAAACTATTTAGCATTCATCAAACAGAGAATAGAGAACAATAAAAGATATCCGAAGGAAGCAAGAGAGAATAACGAGGAAGGTGTTACGGAACTTGTGGTTACAATCAGGGACGGATACATAGAGAATACAGTAATAAAATCCAGTTCAGGATACGATCTGCTGGACAAATCAGCCATCGAAACTGTGACCCGCGTTGCACCATTTCATCCGGTCCCGCACATACTTAAACACATCAAACTAAGTTTTAAAATTGCCATAAGATACGAACTGGAATGATAAAGAATTTTTAGAATGCAACTATCAGTGCTGCTACTATAAGGTTGTCATCCGGGTCCTGACTTGTCTAAATTAGTGCGACACGGCTAATTTTTTCAATTTTTATTTTTGTGATTTCAATATAATCAATATAATGTAAAAAGGGTCACAAAACCCGTTCTTTAGACTTTAGAGCTGTCTTTAAAAAATGAGGTTTTAAAAGAGACCTGTTGAAGCTGTCTTGATGGTGCGAACATAAAATATGCCGATTTTTCCAAAACAATGGACTTTTTTATTGTATTCTTGTAATTATATTATCTGACATGGTGTATTTTTTACCACAGATTTTGCACCAGGCTCTGTTATTCTCAAAATTCAACTTTTCACTGCATTCACAGACCCAACCTTTGATTCTTGCAGGTGAACCGTAAATAAGAGCATAATCAGGAACATCTTTTGTAACTACTGAACCAGCCCCAATAAAACTGTATTTACCAATAACATTACCGCATAATATAGTAGCGTTAGCGCCGATGGATGCACCCATTTTGACAAGCGTTGGTTTAAGCTCGTCCATCCTGCGAATCTCTGATCTGGGATTGATTACATTGGTGAAGACACAGGACGGGCCACAGAATACATAATCCTCAAGTGTTACGCCTTTGTATACAGAAACGTTGTTCTGAATCTTGCAACCATCTCCTATAATAACCTCCGGCCCTATAACAACGTTCTGTCCTATGTTGCAATTCTTACCTATCCTTGAACCTGATAATATATGAGAAAAATGCCAGATTTTTGTACCTTTCCCAATCTCTACATTATCATCCAGAATACTCGATGGATGGATGTAATATTCATCCTGTTCTTTTGAAGAAAAATAGCTGCCAGACGATTTTAACGATTTTTCGGCAAGATGCAGGACACGCAGAACATTGATAGCCTCAAGACCGTCGGTTAATGGCTGTGTTCTGTTATGTACACAGGAGAGGAAATGTTCGCATTCAGATTTTAAAGGCTCACTTTTTTCTATGCTTATAACCTCTTTTTCCGCAATATGTGTCTCAGGGATTTTACCATCTCGCCATTCAATGGTATGTGGATAAATAACAACTTTTTCATTAACGCTTGTATCGTCAAATACAACCATCTTCTTACTCCCTATAACAACAAGCCGTTGTTCCTTGAAAGGATGAATCCAGGAGACAAAGATGTGGGTTTTAACCTGTGATGGGAACTCTAATACCGTTAATGTGACATCATAAATATCCTTCTGTACATACGCTTCCCCTGAAGCATTAACACGAAGAGGGAGTTCCTGGGTAATTGATAATATAACGGATATATCATGCGGTGCGAAACTCCAGAGAATGTTCTCTTCGGTTCTTAATTTTCCTATGTTTAACCTGTTTGAATATATGTATTGAAGTTTGCCAAGATAACCTGAAAAAATTAACTCTTTAAGTTTCTTTACTGCTGGATGATATTGAAGAATATGACCAACCATTAAAACCCTGTTGTTTTTGCAAGCAATATCTACGAGTTCCTGCGCATCTTCAAGTTTTAATGCCAGAGGTTTTTCCACAAGTACGTCTTTACCAGCAATAAGTGATTCCTGAACAAGATTATAATGCGTTGAAGCAGGTGTTGCTATGACAACAGCATTAATATCTTTATTCTCAAGAACCTCTTTGTAGTTATTAGTAATATCTATATTTTTATATTGAGTTTTCATACGTGTCAGGATGTTATTGTCTTTATCACATATTTTTCGTAAAACACCAAGTTCATTCATTACACGTACAAGATTTTTACCCCAGTAACCCGCACCTATCACTGCGATATTTTTAATAACCATAAATCTACTCCTATGATAAGAAACAATAAGAAAGCCATTTTTAATATACCTGAATATGGTAATGACTAACTACCAATTTTTTCTGAAACTGGATATAATACAATTCCCACTCGGTTGATATGGTCTATCAAATCAGGATTGGTTATACTGGAAACAATGGTGAGGTCAAACTTATAGGGTAGAAGCAGGTCATCGAGCCTGTCTGCTATTTCATTAACTGTTTTTGATGTCAGTTCTTTGCCATAGAGAGCAAGATCGATATCAGAACCTTTCTTGAAATTGCCCTTTGACCTGGAACCATATAACACAACCTTTTTAATTGATTTGAAACAGGATAAAACTGACCGTATCTGTTCAATCGTCCGTTCATCAAGACCGTTATTCATACCAACTCTTTCTCTTTTAATTTATTAAGGGTATGCTTCAAAGCAACAAATTCAGGGAAATATGAATTGATAATAGTATTCACAATCTCACTTACGGTAGCTTCATCGTATGTATGGGTGGTCTTGTTACAGCTGATTATCATATCCATCCATACCTCACCATTTTGGATCAATCCTTTATTGAACGCTTCCCGGCTTGCGTCTTTTGAACCATAAATATTTTGTGTTCCGTGGTGGAGCAGAAAATCTTTAATTGTATTCCATGCAAGTTCGTGAGTATATTCAAATGACTGTATTAGCCCTTGTTTTTCAAGTTTTGATAACTCTCTCTGTCTTGATAATTCCACGGCCTCGGTAAGTTGTTCCAGTGCTTTATTAAAATTATTGAATCTCTGAACCCATCGAATATCATTTAAGTTCATACAGTTATACCTGTCCATGAAACTTTGATTTCACTCACAGAGAATAATGAAAACACAGTAAAAAGTCAACAGCAAAGACAGTTTGCGGTTTTTCATTCCCATTACTTTCAGTTTTATTCAGAGGGAGGAAAGTCGATGTTATCACAGTATCGGGCTAATATTTTCCTGAGTTTGACAGTTTTAAATTGTAATTATAATAAAATGAGGATAAAATTGGGGTATAGGTCCAAAAAGTTTTCACTACAAACCCTAATTATTATTGATATTATTAGAATAATAGCATTAATAAAAATCTGCTGATATTGTTATAGTTGGAGGTATCTTTATCTTTAATATCCTTAATATATCATTTGCAAGGCCTTCTATTTTTGAACGAATAAAGAATATCTCATTCTTTATCTCTACTATAGAGAACTGTAATTCATTTAATGCTTCTCTTATCTTTTCCGGCGAGTATTCAATAGAGTGTTTCTTTAGTTCAATTTCCAATCTTCTCTTATCTCTATAAGATTCGACAATAACTACATAACTTTTATTTTTAGATTTAACGAGACGAGCGAACATAACCATTACCTCCATTTCATTACTATATATAACAAATTATAATATTTTTACAAATATTG
>JBFMHD010000229.1:0-4290 GCA_040752395.1 Candidatus Hydrogenedentota bacterium | reverse complement strand
AAATAAGATATGCTACTACAACTGTCAAAGCAGCTGAAAAAATACTTAAAAGAGAGCAAAACCAGTGTCGCATAACCTCTTTAGCTGTCTCACCTTTGCAGAATCTTGAAAAGAAATCACCTGCATAATAAAAAGGTATGGCAATAAGTGACATACCTATACCAAACTTGCTGTAGTTTCGACCATCTATACCCTTAAACGTCATCTCAGGTATTCCCCAATCAGTAGTAGTTGTTCCACGAGTAATTAAATTCTTACATACAGTATAAGTCAGAAGGCAATCCCCTGTTCTTACCCCCTGGCAAAATATTAAATAAAAGAAAAAAAATCCTGCAAAAATAGAAGATAAAAACTTCTTCTCTTCAATCATACATTCTCTTGTAGTGCTCCCCGTTTGTCGAGACATTTTTTAGTAAATTTTCGGCACATTTTGACCTGACCATTCTAATCAGGGGAGCAGTATACTCTCTCTTGCATTTATATAATATCAAGCCAGCACAATCTACCCTTTCTATAGGTTTATACCTTTGTAAAGTTTTGTAAATTGTAGATTTAGAAAGAAAATGTCTGTTTTCAATTATAGAAGAATATCTTTCCATATTACTATATATATACTCTGGAATATATAAATATTCGTATCTATCCAATACTTCCTTCCATAAATTATTCTCAATCACCCAATCAAGGATTAAAATCTTCCTTTTGCTAAAATACGGTATATAAACCTTACCTATATTGTATTCATCAAAATTCAAGCCTGATAATAAAATTAAACTCTCGCTATCTATTTTCTTATTAATAGCTTCACTCTGTAATAATGCTTTGTTATTAGCTTTAATAGAATCAGGTATTATCCCATATTTAATATTAATCATTCCGAAGATTATTATAAAGGTAACTATTATATATCTTATACCTCTATTTATAATTACCGATTTAAGGTTGATTGCTAATATTGGTAGTAAAAGTACCCATATTTCGCTACCACCCCTATCCCAGATAAATAAAAATACTAAATATAAAACCACTATCAATCTAAACAATTTTCTGTTAACTTCTTCCTTATATATATATATCCATACGATAAATAAAAGAACAATTAAGCCAGTTATGATTTGATAATTTGAATTATATATAAATATTTTTCCAAGAGATTTAATACCATTTGAAATATTAATTAAGCTTATTTGATATAAACTATCACTTGCTTGTAAATGACCTAATAGTACTTTAATTCTTATATTTTCCTGAACATAAAATATAATACCTGTAATAATTAAAGAGTACACTAAAAGACTGATGAAGATTGCCTGGTAGTATTTCTCTTTATACAACATACCAGAAACAATAGATACTACTAATATTATCAACTGGGTTTGATGTACTAAAGGCAATAACATACCAGTTAAAATAATAAAAATTGTATTTTTTGATAATATAGCTCTAAAAAAAAGAACCTGAGAAAGGATCGCAGGTATATAGATTTCATACTGGGTACTGAAATAAAAATAACTATAAGAACAGAGGATAAATAAAGTAGATATCAGTGAATCTATCAGATTATAGCCATAATTTCTTACTAATAAATAAAATAAAGCCAGAGTTATACAGGAAATAAAACTTATAAATAACTGGTAAATAGTGATGAGTTCTCCATAATATCCCATTTCTCTAAAGAGAAATAAAATTAAGCTACCTATGATATCTTTTAATGGGTGATGTAAGTGTTCAAAATATATTGCATCTTTTTGATAGGAAAGATTATGATGTATCATAAATGCAACTGAATCAAATGAATAATTATAAGATGGCCAGGACAATAATATAAGAAAAAGCCCTAAAGATATTAAAATAGATACTATAAAATCTTTAGTCGTCATTTTTTATTTCTTCCATCATATCATTTATTTGTGTCTGTGCAAAGAATCTAAACCTATGTAATCTGTCATCTTTATAATTGTATTTATTAATAAAGTTATTTATTATGTAATAAGAATAAATGGTTTTATATAAATATTTTTTATTTTTAGTAATATTATATTTAAAATACCCTGGCAAGGTTGCGTATGGCTCTATTATGCTTATATAATTTAACACCTCTAATGCTTTTTCATTCATTCCGAGACTTAAAAAACACAAGGCCTCTCTCTCAAATAAATCATACAAAAAAATATTTTCTCTTTCTATTCTTTTAATGTTTTTTATAGATTCAAATGGTTTTTTATTTTTATACAAAACCTCACTTAATAAAAAATTATATTCTTTATCTAAGGGCGCTAATTTTACACATCCTGTTATATAATCCTCAGCCTTATTAAAATCTCCATTATTATAAGAGAGCACGGCATTATTATATAAAAACAATTCGTTCCAGGGGGAAAAGCCAGGGATTTGAGTAAGATGCCAGGTAGAATCTGTTTGTTGAAAGCATTGCCAGAGATAATCAGAGAAAAAAATGTATAAAGAAATAATAAGTATAAATATTATTAAAATTTTTAATATATTCTTTGAGATTCTGATTCTGGGGAACCCATTATTATTTATTAACAAAGCAATTGAAATAATAAATATCGAGAGTATTAATTTACAACTCAATGTAATATCAAAAATAGAATTAAAAATTATCGCTAAAACAACATAAAATAACCAATCCTTTTTTAAATTCAATATACTTCTAAAAAGAATAACTAATTCTGACAAAATAACGCTACCACCGATAAAACCAAGTGCTAAAAATAAATTAATAACACTCGAATGCGCATCACTGAATTTCTTTAAATTCCTGAAAACTATATCCGTATCATAAACAAAATTCTTTATTGTTGCTATACCCTGTAATCCACCAGGCCCCAAACCTCTCGCAGGCGATTCTCTTAAAGTATCTATTGAATGAGTGTATATGAGAAATCTCTTAAAAGACAAGGGCTCCCCTGCTTTTAAAAACAAAACTGAAACCGCTATCGGTATAAGTATAATTAATAAACCAAGTGTTATAACCCATCGACCCTTTTTTAAAATATCATTTATCTTAAATAATAAGAGCATAATTAATATTAAATAGACCCCTCGAGAATTGAGCTTAAAGATAATATAAAAATAAACTATTAATAAAATTACAGATATTATGGTATTGGCTCTTTTCTCATATAAATTATGAGATTCAATAATAACACCTATTAATACTAATATCGCTAAAAAATTCGGGTTGACAAATATCTCTTTAATAAAAAATAACCCAAGAATAACCCCAACTATGACTATCCTTTTTAAAGATATCCTTAAATAGTCTATACTGATACTATTAGCCCCACACTGCGATGCCATCAACAATAAGAAAATAATATTAAATAATATATAGAAAATTCCTTTAATCTCGAGTCTTAAATGAATGAAAGGATAAAATGATATTAATGAAAAAAAATATAATAATCCAGAAATAACCAGAATATTCGTATTTATTTTAATTTCTCGCTCTCTGGTATTGTAAAATATATATAATATAAGTAGAGAAGTGGCGATAACATAAATGAATTCACCGGTTAGATATCGCTGACCTGCAATAAGTAAAGAAATAAAATAAATAAAAAGTATCATTATTAATAATAAAACAAATTAAATGTAAATCAGCAATATTTAAAAACAAAAAAAGCAGGTCAAATTTATTAACCTGCTTTTTTTAATATATATTTGATTATAACAAATTTTTAATATTGAAAAATATTATTGGTACTCTTCTATTTCACCCTCAGTGTAAGTATAAATTATATCCCAGCCTTTCTTTTTAGGATTACCAGCAACACCTGAACCACCACCTGTACTAGCAATTGAATAATCGTCTGTCTGCTGACCAGCTGTACCTGTCCAGATATAAGCGTTGTTCCAGGGATCCCTAGGTATTGAGGCTATCCAGGTTGTAGTAAGTTGCTCAAGATTATCAGGAAAATCTACTATATCAACGCTATAGACCTGGATTGCAGAATTAAAAGAGCCGATATCTGCCTTACAGGTTCCACGTCTTGCCACGTCAAGCTGCTCTAATAGTTTTGGTAACGCGGTTGCAGCAAGGATACCTATAATAGCTACAACGACTAAAAGTTCTACCAGTGTGAACCCTTCTTTTTTAAAGATTTTTAACATACATAACCTCCTATGAAAAGAAGCAAGAAGCAAGATAAACAAACATCTGGTTTTTCATACTTTGTGCCTTTGTGCCTCTTGAAGACTTTCAATCCTTCAATCATTTAATCTTTCAATCTTTAAAATATATAGCAAGCTTTATACCATTTTGTC
>JBFMHD010000228.1:0-4345 GCA_040752395.1 Candidatus Hydrogenedentota bacterium | reverse complement strand
CAAACTTTACCTTGTAATCCTGCTCCCATATCTTCATCACATACTTGTACTCATACGATAACCCTGGCTGTAATAATATCGTCTCTACATATAACCCTGTCTCTATCTTATCCATTATATTTGCACTCGGACTCCAATTATTGAACTGACCGGCAAGTGCTACTGTATCTGGAGTCCTGAAACCTATATCTACATAAAATATTACAGAGACCGGGGTATATGGTATTCCAGTAATCCTTTTTGAGAATGCTCCTTCCTGAACAATACTACCAGTATCAATAACAGTAAACCTATAGTAATAAGTTTCGCCGTAATTTAATCCGCTGTCTATAAAACTTATGGTATCATAAGGTAGTTCTGCTATTAATTGATAGCCTGAATCAATATAAACAGTATCGCTGCTTCTGTAGATTCTAACTTTATAATGGTCGTATGTATCTTTATTATCAGTAAAATACCATGTTAATAAAATACTTGTATCACCTGCGCCTGTAGCCTGGATACCTGCTGGTGTATCAGGCAATCCGCTCCAGTCATCGTAAAAAGTATCTCCATTCATACTGATAGTAACACTGCGATTACTGCCACCATAACTCACTGTACGATTACTCCCTCCTTCATATACTCCATTGATTAAATATTTATATCCCTGTCCTGTAGTGGCGCTTACTTCTGTGACCCAGGTATCTGTGCCTGATTCTTTTCTTAATAAATATGCGTTTGCAGTATCCCAGCCATTAAACTCGCCTGCTACCTCAACTTTCCAACAAGTAGAATCATTATACTCAAACTTTACCTTGTAATCCTGCTCCCATAAATTACCATTATCCATTACGTATTTATATTCATAAGTATTACCCGGCTGTAACATCTTCATAATACGCCATACCGAGGTTGATACTTTTTGCATGGTATCAGCACTTGTACTCCAGTTATTTACCTCTGATGCCCAGGCTAATGTATCAGGGTCAGTTGGACCTATATCAACATAAAAATAAACTGGAACAGGTATTCTCGGCACAGCTGTTACTACATTCGAGATGTTCCCTTCTAATTCAATATAACCTGTATCAAGAGATGTTATGACATAATAATAAGTCTCACCTGTGATAAGTCCTGTATCAAGATAATTTAGAGTACTTACAGGTAAAGTATCGATTAACGTAAAAAGAGTATCTGTTGATTCTTTTAATCTATATAGATTATACTGGTAATGGTCTAATCTATCAGGATATGATGGTAGTTCCCATTCTAAATAAATCGAATTAGTATCATATGAGATAGCAGTAAAATTCTGTGGTGGGTCAGGTCCACAAGCCCAATCATCAAGCACTGTATCGCCGATATAGTAAGTCGGAACTATTACTCTATTAGTATTCGGATTGGATACCACTCTATTATTACCAGCTTCAAACTCACCGTTTATAACGAATTTATATTCATCTTGGGTTGAGCTTAGTTCTACTTCAGCTGACCAGGTGCCGCTATTATCTCTTCTCATTAACACAGCAGAACTTAGATTCCAGCTATTAAATTCACCACATACTGCCACAGATTCAGCGAGCGGATCGTAATATTGAAATAGGTGTTTATAATTCGGTTCCCAGCCAGTCTCAGCGCCATCTAAAACATATTTGTATTCATATGTCCAGTATGGTTGTAAATAAACAGTCTCTTCCCACAAACCCGTAGCGATCTGTGTCATTGGGCTGTCAGTCCTGCTCCAGGAATTAAATGTCCCGGCTAAAAACATACCTGCTCCTGGAACAATAGGACCTATATCAACCCTGAAATATACAAGTACAGGTAACGATGGTGTTGCACTTTTAATGTCTGAATACCCGCTATACAGTGGTCCCCAGGTATCAAAATATGCATCAAAACATTCGAGGACAAAATAATAAGAACTATCATTCACTAAACCAGTAATCGTATATGATTGTGTTCCATCAGTATCAGCAAAGATAGTATCTGTATTAACTTTGGTCCAGGGCGGTCCGGCAGCAGTAGTTGAGATATAAATATTATAACCGCCACCATACTGCACATCCCAGCGCGAATTATCAGCAGGCGATGACCAGGTTAAAATTACCATCTGATTACCAGGCTGGGCTATAACACCAGATGGTACAGAAGGTGTATCGGCAAAATTATGATAAACCACCATCTTGCCAGTACCATCATCCTCTATGGTTATTTCTCTATTACCCGAAGCGGTCGCAAAATTAGGTTCCCATTTGGTATCGTTATTTATTAAAGCAGCGAATTTATACTCAAAATATGCGCCAGGCGATAACTGAAGTGTAACATTCCATCTGCCCTCAGTATCTGGTCCTGTCATTGTAATCGGATAATTCTGCCAGGTACCAGAATCAGGAAAGAAATCTCCAAACAATACTTTAGGGATATTAGCCCAGGTATCGGTTATAGTAGCGTGTAAAGGAGAAGCAAGAAGCAAGATAACAGAAAAGAAAAATAACGAAAGAAGCAAGAAGCAAGAGGCAAGAAACCGGCGTAGGGGCGGGTTCCAAACCAGCCCAAACCAAGAGACACGTGGGATCAAGAAAAAAGAAATGCAATAGCGAAAAAGATACAAACTAATAAATAAAAAATAAGATTTAAAAATATAATTTTGCATCTCTTATTCTGGTGTCGGCTATTATTTATAAAATTTGACAGGGCTATTTAACACACGTTCCCATACGCAATAATACAATACTATGATTCAGAGAGTAGACTATAGACATCAGATCTTAGACTAAACCTACCTATACTTCTGATGGCTTCTCCAATGTCGCTAATCTCCTGCATAAATAAAGTCTATAATCTTATGTCTGATGTCCAGTGTCTGAATCACAGACAACACTCTAATAATGTTTATTAAACAATTGCCCCACCAAAATTTATAAAAAATTAAACCAGAAACCGGCCCCTCGCTCGTTAAGTTTCTCTTGGTGAAACTGCAAATACTTTTACCTCATGCTTTATACCAGGAATACGTTTACCCTTGTAATAAGGCGTGACGTATGCTTTACCATCCTGCTTCTGGATTACACTCCAATCAGCACCCTCGATATACCACTTTATATCATACCACTTGATTTCTTCATTCTCTACCTTGAAAATAACAGGAATGTAGCCAGCAGGCACCTCAGAAACTATTACACTTGTATCCCATGTATCATACGCATCCTTTACATAAACATAATAGAAATACGTATCATTATTTGTTAAACTTTGTATACCAGCCTGGGTATAAGTTTCATCATTATCAATATATCTTATATAGTTATTACCACTAATAGTAACCTTGCTCACTAAACTATTATACATCGAGAGATATGTATCCTCAGGGATCACGCTAAACCCTTCATCTGGATTATTATCGCCATCCCAATCGTGACAACGAAAGAGTTTGTACCCATAATTCGCGCCAGCTATTGCAGCATCGACATCCGGGGTACCCTGTATCTGCCAGTTAACAAATATCCTGCCGCTATCAGGGTTTATCAGCATATTCGATGTTCCAAGTGACCACGGGTTATCAACCCAGTTAATCATCACGACCCAGGAGCCTGTGGCATTACTTGGAATAGTATAATTCGTTATATCATGGTCACTCCACCAACGACCCGATGTACTGCCAGAATCATAAGATGTGCTCCAGCTCCAGACACCACCAGTTGCGCTCCATAACAAAGCTATCTGATTGATCATATATCCTGGTGAATAATAAAAAGTGCATGACCAGGTTCCATCGCCATTTGGTATGAAAACAAATGTGTCAGCTGCGCTGGTAGGCAGATTCCACGCCAGATTCTTGTTGCCATCATCACCAACTATCGCTTTGTAAAAATCACCCCAGTCAGAATCCGGGCCATCACCCACAAAAGCATCAACCTTGCCTTTGGGGTAATCATGAGCCCATGTATCAGCCCATAAATCCCCTGGCAAGATAATGCCAAGACAAACTACTACACACAAAATAAAAAATAACCTCATAAAAAAACCTCCTTAAATTACCCCCTCTCCCATGAAAAGTTAAAAGTAAAGAAAAAGATCTCTTCGGGCTACAGTCTCCAGGCTACAGGCTACAGCCGGCTGGAGCCCCCTATGAAAAGTCTTGAGTCTTGAGTCTTGAGTCCTGTTTTGACTCACGACTTGCGACTCACGACTCTTTTCATACTTTGTGCCTTTGTGCCTCTGTGCCTCTGTGCTTCTTTCGTTATCTTTCTTTCCGTTATCTTGCCTCTTGCTTCTTGCCTCTATTATATATCACCTCTATCTGGAGTATTATTTAACAATTTTAATAACTTTCTGAATTTTTGTTGAAAAAAATTCAGAA
>JBFMHD010000227.1:0-4371 GCA_040752395.1 Candidatus Hydrogenedentota bacterium | reverse complement strand
ATGAATGATTTGTAAAAGTGTCGCACCATATGGCGTATAACTTAAAATAACCGAACTGGTTCGTTTATCCTCCCTGATTGGCATATTTTGCGAAGTAATTCGTTTATGCACGACTCCGGATGAAACACTTAAATTGTAACTTTTTGCTACTTTTTTACTGACAATTATACCATCTCGACACGTATCTGTTCTAAAAGAATTCTGCCAACAGAGAGCTCTTTATTTGGTTTCCATACGCTTTGAGCATTTACTGTAATACAGCCTCAAGCATCGCTCTACTTTCTTTCAGTGTTTTTTACCTCTGGTATTACTTATGGCCATTACACCAATTGTCCAATATAAACAAAACCTATTTTTATATACCTAACAGTACACGTATTCAACATTACCTCTCTTCTATGTTTTCCGTCCTCTGCCCTCTGAAGTCTAACATCTGATGTCTTAAAAATTATTATACCTGGACCACAGAAATAAGCAACTTTTTTTAACTTTTTTCATTTGATTTATTTGTTCATTCAATTTAAATAGGATAATTATGAAATATAAGATTTTATTTTCTTTTCTTTTATTATTATTACCACCTGTATATTTGATTGGTGACAATTATTTATACGAAGCTGAGGAGGCACAACTTGTGGAAGCAGGCGTGAATACTAACCATTCGGGGTATTCAGGTCGCGGGTTTGTTGACAGGTTCGACCGTCAAGGAGTAAGTGTAAGATTTGACGTGAATGTTCCTGTCTCTGATATATATGAACTCAGCGTAAGATATGCGAACTCAATGGGAAAACCGGCAATGCATAAATTGTACATCGACGGAACATATATAAGCAGTATAGAGTTCCCTCAACTCGGTGTACCTCATACGGCCTGGGACAAATGGTCAATCTCGAGTATATCGACTAATATTCCAGAAGGTCGTCATATTATAGAACTACAATTTTACGAAACACCAATAAACATAGACTATCTGGAACTTAAAACCTCTTATAACACCGAGCCTTTGGCCCGTGTGAATAAATATAAAGAAGTGTTGAACACAGGTGAGCTACTTGTATTCGATGCGTCTATGTCTTGTGGTAGAAATGCGGTAATAATGGCTGATGACAAGATTCAAAGACTGGATATTATCCTGCCTATTGAAGAAATAGAATGGAAACAACTCGTATCAAACCCTGAGAAAGTTAATATATTACAGGAAAACAGTAAAGCTTTAATCCGTTTTCCTGTAGCAGGTAAATACGGTTTTCATCTCAGAGTCAGGGATAAATATGGCTGGAGTAAAAACAATCTAATCACGGTTACTATCAAGGACAGGTATCATTGTATTTCGCGGTTGGGTTCTCTTGCCCCTGATGACTCGGAAACATTGTTTCGAGAGACCGGTCCTGACAGATACGTATGGATAAGCGAATTTGCGAAGCAGTCTGGTTTTTATATTTTCAAATTTGTGAAAAACGGAGACCTTAAAAGTCTGTTCCATCCGCGTGTAATAAAATACGTACAAAAAAACTATGTGGTGCAATGGACTTATGAAGAGAAACTGCAACGTTTAACCTGTAATACTTTTCCTGGTGTTAAGTTTGTTTATAATCCCGAACAGGATATCAGACTAAAAAATATAGAAATAAAAAATGTAGCCATAGCAGGCACGTTTAACGGCTGGAATAAAACCGCAAACTTTCTTGCAAAAAACTCTGATGGAAGTTTCAGCATGGTGCTATCTCTGGCACCTGGATTGTATCATTACAAATTTGTGGTCAATGGAGAGATATGGTTAGAAGATTTGACTGCTGACCCGAACCTTCGTATAGACGATGGTCAGGGTCGTGGTGAATATAACTCTGGTATACTTGTTAAATCAGGTAAAAAAAGGGAACCTGTTATATCGCATAACCCCCGTAATTTTGAACATTTTAACCCCGTTAATACTGATTTTATACAATTAGGTATCGACCTGCCTGTAAATAAATTCTCATCTGTAAACGTGATTCTTAAAACCGGTAAAAAGATCACGCTAAAAAAATTAAAGACAGTGTTAGATAATGATTACTATTCAGCAAATTTGCAGAATATATATACCGGTACACATTTGCAGTATATATTTGAACTTGTGGATAGTTCTACAGGGAAAAAGTTTTATTATGGCAAAAAACAGAGATTATTAAAAAAGTTTGGCCAGGATGATATGTTTATAGTGAGACGTAGAGCCAATCTTATTCTTCCGGGCTGGGCGAAAGATGCTGTATGGTACCAGATTTTCCCAGAACGATTCAGGAATGGAGACACTTCAAATGACCCGGATGAACCAGGTACATATATTGTACCCTGGACGTGCGACTGGTATAAACCTTATACCTCAGCCGGAGAAAACAGCAACTTTTTCGATTATGTATGGAAAAGACGTTATGGTGGAGATTTACAAGGAGTTATTAATAAACTACAATACTTGAAAGACCTCGGGATAAATGCCATATATTTCAACCCTGTTTTTGAAGCGGTAGATTATCATAAATATGATGCTTCGGATTACCGTCATATTGACGATAATTTCGGTTACAAAGGTGACAACAAAAATCTTTGCGAGACACTTGACCCTGAAACCTGGCAGTTCACTCCTACTGATAAACTTTTCCTGAAACTTATTGAAGAATGTCATAAACAGGGTATAAAGGTTATTATCGATGGTGTTTTCAATCATACAGGTCGCGAGTTTTTTGCGTTCCGCAATATTCTTGATAAAGGTATAAAGTCAGAATACCGTGACTGGTACAACATTATTGACTGGGGTCCTCCTGTACAGGTTGAAGGCTGGGCCGGGTTCCAGTCACTGCCTGCATTTAAAGAAGACGATAATGGTCTGGTCTGTGGACCACGCGAATTTATATTCAACATAACTAAACGTTGGATGGACCCTGATAACGATGGTGACCCGGACGATGGTATCGATGGCTGGCGGCTGGATGTACCTGAAGAGGTAAATATCAGATTCTGGAAAGACTGGCGTAAACTTGTTAAATCTATAAATCCCGATGCATATCTTACAGGCGAGATATGGCATCCAGCACAGGATTGGTTAAATGGTATAGCATTTGATGCAAATATGAATTACCCGTTCACTGATTTATGTGTCCGTTTTTTCATAGACCGTGAATATAAACCATCTATACTTAAACATAAACTTGAAGAATATTTTACCTGGTATAAACCGCAGACTTATTATGTGCTGCAGAATCTTCTTGGTAGCCATGATACCAACCGATTCCATTCGTCAGTAAGAAATCCGAACAGACACGATTTTGAAGCAGGCAACCGTGTATGTGATGGCGATATGTTTGATGAAAGTAAACCTACGGCTGAGGACTACAGAATTTCAAAACAGGTTATAACTTTCCAGATGACTTTTGTCGGTGCACCAATGATTTATTATGGTGATGAAGCAGGAATGTGGGGTGCAGATGACCCGAGTGACCGTAAACCGATGCTATGGCAGGATTTAGAACCGTACGAAAATCCTCAAGATACAGTCAATCCTGACCTTCTAAACTATTACAGAAAACTTATAGCAATAAGACATACGTATCCTGAATTAAGATACGGAGATATTGAGGTTGTGCTTACTGATGATGATAAAGGAATATTCGGGTTTAAAAGGTCGTATCAGAATGAAGAAATATATGTGATTTTAAATGTTTCAGATAGCGGTCATACCTTCAAACTAACTACAAATAACTGTCTATGGTTTGATGCGATACAATCGACTGATTACACGGTTATAAGCAAAATAGTAGATGGTCTATCCAGAAACATCATCAACTGGAACACTGATAAACTTGTAATCTATGACCCATCAACCGCTGGAGCATTGAATCTCTCATTACCCCCACGTTCCAGTATGATACTTATAAAACTACAGTAGTCTATTTATGGCCGGATAAACCCGCTCCTACTACTTTGTGCCTCTTTATTTAGAAGTAAGAAGTGAGAACGTGTGAAAAAATTAGACTTTTTCAGAAAACAGGGGCTGATAATAAAAGAGTTGCCCGGTATTAATGATGATTATTTCACACGTTCTAAGAAGTAAGATAACTGAAAGAAAGAAAAGGTTAAGGTTGAGGTTGAGGAAAGAAAAAGAAAGATAACGAAGGAGTACTCATGAGCGCTGTTTGCGCTCTACACTATTGGGTTCTTGGGTTCTTGGGTTATTGCGTTCTACACAAAGGATGAAAAACTAAAGATGATATGAAAAGAGTCGTGAGTCACAAGTCGCAAGTCGTGAGTCAAAACAGGACTCGAGACTCAAGACTCAAGACTCAAGACTTTTCAGAGGGGGCTCCAGCCGGCTGTAGTCCGTAGCCCGTAGCCTGTACC
>JBFMHD010000226.1:0-4391 GCA_040752395.1 Candidatus Hydrogenedentota bacterium | reverse complement strand
ATCTTTAGTTTTTCATGCTTTGTGTAGAGCGCAAAAACGCAATAATCCAAGAACCCAATAACACAACAGTGTAGAGCACAACCCGCGCTTATGTTGACTCTTCTTGAAAAAGTTCTGAGTTCGGAGCTCGGAGCTCGGCTCTATTATTACGAACTCCTAAGTCCTATCTTTTTCATACTTTGTGCCTTTGTGCCTCTTTCGTTGTCTTTCTTTCCGTTATCTTGGTTCTTGCCTCTATATATCACCTATAACTGAGTAGTCACGTTAAAATTATCCTACGGTTGTTTATTTACTATATTTAAACCCAGGGATTCATCTATCCCAAACATTACATTCATATTCTGAAGTGCTGAACCGGACTGACCTTTCATAAGATTATCTATATGCGAGATTATGCGAACTATTCCTGCTCGTTTATCAAGCGTAGGTTTAATATAGCAATCATTTGTCTGTCTTGTCAGGTTATTGTCAGGAATAAAATCTTCTGCTATTTTAACAAATTTAGAATCTTTATATGTTTCTTTATATAATTCAATCAATTCTTTTTCTTCGATCTCTTTTAAAAGGTTAACATAGAGGGTTGACATTATTCCTCGGCAAACAGGCACAACCTGTGGCGTAAATACCACTTTAACATCCTTGCTTGCAACATCGCTTAATGTCTTCTCTATCTCCATCACGTGCTGATGACCTGTTAATCTGTAGCTGTTCATATTTTCATATCTATTCGGGAAATGAAACTGTGGGCTTGGTTTCTTACCAGCACCTGATACCCCTGTTTTGCAATCACATATAGTTTTACTCTTATCAATAAAATCGTTTTTAAATAACGGATATAATCCTAATATACACGATACAGCAAAACAACCAGGGTTACCAACAATCAATGCCTTTTTTATCTTCTCTCTATTAAGCTCAGTTAACCCATATACACTTTTATCAAGCAACTCAGAAGCCTTATGCTCTGTGCTGAGTCCGAGTCTTGTTGCATATTCTTTATAGGTCTCTAAATCATCGAACCTGAAGTCTCCGCTATAATCAATGAGTTTTGAGCCTGATGCGATAATATCTTCTGCGTAGCCCATTCCCACTTTATCAGGTGTTGCACAGAAAGTTATATCAGCTTCTTTCTTTATCTCATTTTTAAACTCACAAACAACGATATCACAATATCCTCTCAGATGCGGATAAACATCTGACACTCTTTTCCCTATAAATTCGACATCGCATAAAGAAACAATCTTTACCTCTTTATGCATAGAAAGAAGTTCAATAATTCCGATCCCGCCATAGCCAAACGCACCGATAACCCTTGCTTTTATCATAGCTGTTACCTCTTGACAGAATTGGCATCTGTTATAATCGAGTTAATAAACTGGATAAGTTTTTCAGCAATAGATATAGCATATAAAGAATCTGATTTTATATAGTTTTCACGCGGTGTACCTGCTGGTATACCATTGGGATATCTTGTTGGTATATAAAATCGATCTATCTTTTTGAAATCCTCAAAAAAAGTGCTAAAATTATCATTGTAATTACAACAGGATAATGCAACTAAATAGGTACTGTGTCCCCAGATATTTCTTTCTCCCTGAAGATAAAGATATGCTTTGAGAGCTTTTTCTATACATTGTTGTGAAAAAAAACAAGCATTATGATAGAATCCACCCTCCATCATCCAATTTGCTGCATCTAAATCATCTTTTGATGATGCAAACCATCTTTTGAAAAGTTCTTGATTATTGTTCATAGAGAATCTTGCCTTTTTTTATAATTTCATTTATAAAAGGGTTTTTTTCTCTCTTCATCCTATCAAACTCTTCCACTGTATAGACAACAGCTTCAACTGGAAAAGATGAATCAATTATATCAAGGACATCACCTATCCTATCTATAAAACGTTTATCAGTCTCTTTTATGATACATAAATCTATATCAGAGTGTTCATTAATCTCCTCTGATGAGAACGATCCAAAAAGGATAATTTTTTGTGGTTTATATTTTGTTTTTATTGCATCAACAATCTCTCTAATCTCTCGTTCAAATCTTGTCTTAATATTATCAATCTTGTTAATAACCATATAACAAAAACATTTATATTATATTTATTCTCGTTTGTATCGTCAAATGAAAAATGAAAAACCTTTATTTGACAAAGGCTTTGAAATAAATTAAAAATCTATTTAATGAAAAAGCTCGTAATCGTTTTCCTTATTTTCCCATCTATTTTATTCTCAAAAAATATATCAATCAAAAATAATTTACTGTATGTGGCTGATAAACCTTTTTATATCCTTGGTGTTGGCTGGGAGCCGGGTTGCAGATATGGTAGCCTCCCCTGGGAACGAAAATTCGAACCTGAATTAATACGCTGGGACTTTGAAATGATTAAAGAAATGAACGCAAATACCATAAGAGGATGGGGCGAATATAAAGGCGAAGAACTTGAACTTGCAAAAGAGTATGGCTTAAAGGTTATTCAAGGTATCTGGGTCGATTATAATAAGTATTTTGTTATTGATGAAGATAACCAGAATAAAATCTTAAATGATATAAAAAATATTATAAAAAAGAATAAACAATATGACCATATCCTTTTTTATCTTGTAATGAATGAGCCGCGTAGTGATTTACTTATCGATGTTGGTCCCGAAGAATTTAATCGCAGGTTCATTAACTTAAGAAATGCTGTGAAAGAGGCTGACACCGATGCACTCGTCTCTTTCTCCAATTGCCCACTAACAGACTACATAGATTTTTCCATCTGGGATGTGGTTTGCTTTAATGTATATCCCTATGGTCCTGAAACACTGCGCTATGCTATGGGATATAATGGCTATATTAACTGGTTAAAAAGAGAGATAGCTAAAGATAAACCTCTGATTATTACAGAGCTTGGGTTATCTGTTTCACCAGAGGGTCCTGGTAAAGGCGGATATGGCGGAAATACTTTAGAAGAGCAAGCAGATGGGATGGAAAAGATGATGAGATCAATTTTAAATACAAAAGTTGCTGGGCTTTGCCCATTTATGTGGACTGACGGCTGGTGGAAAAGCCCCCAGAATAGAACCCCTGAGAATAAATTCATTCACGACCCGCATCCTGAAGAATGGTTCGGGATCACTGAGGTTGTTGATACTATTAATAATATTTTTGGCAGACCAAGACCTGTATATTATACTATACAAAAAATATACTCTGAAGTTACAGCCACAGAGCAAAGGCCGGAAGATACTGAACCAGTTCTTGATACATCATTAATAGTCTCTATATCCGCGCCATCTGAGGTCGTTTCTGGAGAAAGTATAGCTGTTCATATCACAGGACCCTCACTTAAGAATCTCTATCTGACCATTTATGATTATTATTCAAACCAGCCTTTAAATTCAGAAATTATATTAAATAACGAGGGTACCTATAATTTTGAATTTCCAACCCTACTTCGGTATGGTTATTATGGTTTTGCTTGTGGTTATGGTTCAATTAAAAATCTTCCTTATGCTGATTTAGCCATCGTCTATGTCAAAAAATCAGGTCAAACTGGTATAGACAAATTAGTTAGTAATTTAAACAAAGAGGTCTATGAGAACTTTGAATCATATTCACCCTTTGATATAGGCTCATTATTCAAGGAAAAATATACAGGTGTTTCAGCATTGAATATATTTCTTTATAAAGACATCACTAATCAGGGTATCAATTTTATACATTTGCCTGTTGGCTCAAATGCCTGGGCTTATACTTCGTTAAATTTTGCTAAACCTTATTCATTAAAAGATGTTAAATACTTTGGGTTACGTATAAAAGGTGATAACAGCAAGAACATAATGAGGGTATATCTTAAGGATATGGATAACGAGCGCTGGTTTTATACAGCGGTGCCTATTAATTTTGAGGGTTGGTCTGATTTTATCTTTCCGCTAAACACACTTTTCCGGGACCCTTATGATGGCATCAAAGACGGTAACAGCAGACTCGATGATAATATTTCAGGGATGAGTTTTGTGATAGTTGGTAATACAAAAACAGATATTGTAATCGATGACCTTGTATTTTATACTGCGCTTCCGCAATAATGTTTTTGTTTTTCTAACCACTCGTTTATACATTTATCATAATCTATACTATTATATATTAAAAACATATCGTCATCAATTCTCTGGGAAGATTCAAGTCTAAATTTTCTTGCATCTTTTATATCAAGGATACCCTCACTACAAGCCGGTGTCGGGGCAGAGGAACCACCAAAAACCATTGGGCAAACAAAAGCAAAAACCCTATCAATTAGATTATCATAAAAAAACCTTCCAAGTGTTTTACCACCGCCTTCTATAAGAACAGAATATATATCTCTTTTATAAAGTTCGTTTAATATAACATCACCCTTT
>JBFMHD010000225.1:0-4404 GCA_040752395.1 Candidatus Hydrogenedentota bacterium | reverse complement strand
TTTAAAGGTGGGTTGGGAGTCGTGATGGATGACATTATTGCAGGGATATTAACTTCTATAATAATAGTAATTCGTCAGTTATTGCCTCTTGCTTCTTGCTTCGTTCGTTATCTTTCTTTTCCGTTATCTTGCTTCTTGCTTGCCGTTTCTTGCTTCTTGCCTCTTGCTTCTTGCTTCTATTATATAACCTATAACTGAGGGGATACAATAATATGCATAATAAAACAATTGACATAAAATCAAGAGATGGATAAAAATCAGTTATGAGACTTATTGTTAATGGAGAGGATACTGAATATAAGCTCGGTGACGAGAAGAGCGTTTACGAGTTTATCAAATCTTTTGATGGATGGGCTACTCAAAAGAAATATATTATATTAAAAATAGCTGTTGATGGTAAGAATTATGTAGATAGTTTAGAAGAGCTAAAATCAAGGAGTATTGAGGAAACCAGTGAGATCTCAATCGAGATTGAGAAAACGGATTTTCTGATAAAAGATACCATTACTCAGGTAATCGAACACATTGATAAATTAATAAAAAACTGTCCCTGCTTTTTGAAGGCTTACCTAACAAATGACAAAGAATTTAATCTTCTTGTAGAAAACTATCGAGAGGGGATAGCTATTATTGAGCAGGTTGTTGATAGTGTTTCTGCTCTTTTAAAAATCAACACAGATAGGGAAAAAGTAAATAACGAAACCATAAGGTCGTGGATTGGAAATATAAGGACCTTAAAGAAACTTTATGAAGAGATAATTATATCAGCCAACAGAGACAGGACTATAAGTTTTATTGCTAAAGATTTACCTTTTTCTTTATCAGGATTTAAAGATTTATTTAGCTGGCTCCTATTAAAAAGTAGCGATACTTCTACTCTGTTATTTTCAAAAGAGAGGCTTAATAATTTACTCTCTTCGATTAAAAATAAAAAGGGTGAATTCGAAGAGATCGCCACACTACTTCAGACAGGTAATAAAATACAAGGAATAGAGAAATTCGTAAGTATAATTGATAATTTGCAGGATCTTATGCGAGAATTAAATTATATCCCTGATTTAGATAAAATAGTACTTGAAAATGGTAAAAATTATAATGATTTTATCAAAGAGACAATGGCTAAATTATCTGATATTGTCGGTGCTTTTGAGAGGGATGATATGGTTTTACTCAGTGACTTAGTCGAGTATGAATTATCTGCTATTACTGATAACTTAATTAAATTAGTAGAAAAATCCGGGATGGTTTAATTATGGGGAGATTAAGATTATCCCTTTTGTGGTTTCTCTACCTGATATTTTTACCCAATTTTTTTAATGAAATTTTTGCTATTGACACTGAAAGATATCTGTTACAAAAAAATGATATCCTTTATATTAGTATAAAAGGGGATGCGGTTGCAAGCAGAGAATATACCATAGGGATTGATGGTAAAATAACTTTATCGTTGATTGGCAGTATAAAAGCAGAGGGTCTTAAAGTAAAAGAATTAGAAAAATTATTAAAAGAAGAATATAGTAGATATTATGTTGCGCCGCTAATCTCGGTTTCGCTTATCAAGGTAGGCCCGGGGTGCATATATATATCAGGAGAGGTTGAGGATTACGGCGAGGTTCAATTAGAAGACGGATTTAGTCTGGCTAAACTTTTATTCAAACAGAAAGTCAAAGAGAAGAGTGCGGATTTAGAAAGAATAAAGATTTTTAGAAAAGAGAAAGTGATTGAGATCGATTTTTTAAAATTTTTAAAAGGCGAAGATAGCTCAGGTAATACTCTCCTTGAAAAAGACGATATAATTTACATCCCGGAAAAAATATCTCCGCAAGATACAAGTCTTGTATCATCCGGCAGGGTAACAGTTATAGGTGCTGTATCAAACCCCGGAGAATACAAGATATATCCCAACTCAAGACTGCTTGATATACTCACACTGGCAAATATTGATTACGAACACGCTGACATCTCAAATGTGATAATAGTATCTAAAAATGGAAATAAAGTTATTATAAATGTATTAAAAATCTTAAAAGGAGAAGATGTATCAAGAAATGTATATCTTAAACCCTGGGATACGATAATATTACCGGCTTACGAAGAAACAGAAATGAAGATAATTATTGTGGGAGCGGTTAAGAGATCAGGCACGTACAGATTAAGGGAACCAGAGGGGATTAGAGTAAAAGAGGCTTTAATTTTGTCAGAGGGTTACAGAGAAGAAGCAGATTTGAGTAATACTCTGGTTATAAGAAACAATGGATTAAAAGAGACCATTGATTTAAAAAAATTATTATACTCAGGTGATGTTACGCAGGATATAATATTAAAACCAGGTGATACCTTAATGATACCGCAGAAAGAGTTAATAGAGGTTTATGTTCTTGGCAAGGTTGCAAAACCAGGGTTATATTCACGATATGAGAGTATGAACATCTTTCAAGCTTTATCTTTTGCAGAACAACCTACTTTCGGAGCACAGCTGGCTCAGACGAGGATTATACGCGGCTGGCCAGACAATCCAAAGGTTATCAGGGTAAACCTTTCAAAAGTCATTGGTGGTAATTTAGAAGAAGATATACTTTTAGAAAACGGCGATGTTATTTACGTACCTGAAACTGTTGTCTCTGATTCTTTAGAATTCTGGGCACGAATACTCGGTTCTATTAGAGGGACCTATAAAGTAGACAGCAATAAATAATGAGAATGTTTAAAAAGAAGATAAAAAAAATATATATTTTTTTATTTATTGTAATACTTTGCATTATAATTGGTCTGATATATACTATAAACCAGCCGTATCTCTACGAATCAAGAGCTGAAATAAGGGTAGAAGAGATAGAGGGTGGCGAGGTATTAAAAGAGATATTACCTACCTACAGAATAACTTCTAAAACGTTAAGAGACATTATCTATCAAGAAAAACTCTTAGAAAAAGTTGCAAAAAATATAAAACCAGATGAGAAGAATATCAATCAATTTATCAGGGAGATTAAAAGGTCACTGTTTGTTACCCTACGAGATGAATCTGAAAATATTCTTTTAGTATGCCGATGGCAGGATGCCAGAGTATCAGCTGATATCTTAAAAATTATTATCGATAACCTTAAAGAAACCATAAATGAAAAAAATAAAGAGACACAGCAGTCTATGACTCGGTATCTTATTGAAAAGGTTGAACAAACAAAAAGAGAATTGTCAGAATTACAGCTAAAGAAAATATCATTTGAGCAACTCGGCATAATGCTTGAAAAGAAAGAGGAATTATCTGCAAAATTACAAAGATATAATGATATACTTGATAGACTTGATGAAGAATACGAGATAAAAGCAAGCGATTTTCAGAAGAAATACCCGGCTGAAAAATACGACAAAATTATAACGCTGAAATATATTATGCAAACTACAACATTAGAGAACCCAGCATCAATAAACATAGAACTTTATTCTTTCGAGGAATATCTTACAAATGAAGAACGGATAAAACTCAAGCCGTTTTATAATCTCTATTATTTACTGGATATAGAATTAACTGCTATAAAAAGAGAAATTGATAAGATTCTCAAAAAATATAATGAAGATTTAAAAGTCTATAAAACACAGCATCCATTAATGATTGAACAATCTCAATTATTTACGTCCACACGAAAAAAATTAAAAGATTTTGAAAAGAAAAAAGATGCACTGATAATACACTACCTTCGTACTCTCTCAAAAACGTTTATTCTAAAAAAGAAAACTATTGAAATAGAATTGGTTAATATTGATGATAATCTTGAGAGTTATGCCGCCTTAAAAAAAGAATTGGCTTTTAATGGGATATTGTCAAAAGAAGATTTTGATAATGAAATAAAGATGAAAGAAAGTATGTTATTCTCGATGGTGGACAAATTAGAATACATCCGACTGAATGAAAACGCTAAACTTAATACGATGAGTGTTTTGACAGAGCCTGATATCTCACAAAAGCCTGTATCACCAGATAAAAAATTCAATATAAGTATCGCTTTTATTATTGGTGTTGTAATTGGTACAATCGTAATCTTTGTTCTGGGATTCCTTGAGAAAGGTTATAGAGGTATGGAAGAGAATGCGGGATTGAACGTTCTTGCAACTATCCCCGATTTCAAAATCACTAAATACGGATTGATAGTAAAAGAAAAATCATTGAGCTCTGTTGCAGAAGACTTTAGAACTTTAAGAAACAACATAATGTTTCTTTTCCGGGGTAAAATATCATTTGTTATTACAAGCTCTTTACCAGCTGAAGGTAAAACAACGATCCTTGCGAACCTCGCTTTAACCTTTGCTGAAATAGAAAAAAGAACGCTTATTCTCTCCTGTAATTTAAGAAACCCACAACTCCATAAATATTTTCGTATTAATAATAATTCAGGGATTACTGACTGG
>JBFMHD010000224.1:0-4435 GCA_040752395.1 Candidatus Hydrogenedentota bacterium | reverse complement strand
CCGAGATGAAGGATAAATTACAGGAGAGCAGATTAAAGGGTTTAGATGACAGCCAGATATTGAAAGCAATAGAAATGATAAGAGGTTGAAAGATTGAAAGATTCAAAGGAAAGGCACAGAGGCACAGAGGATATTAGGGGATGGGTCATAGGGGATGGGGTATATTAGGGGTCGGGAGTCGAGAGTCGTGAGTCAGGATAAGACTGACGACTTAATGACCGGAGACTAGAGACTTTTCAGAGGAGCATTTATGGATCGGATTATGTACAAGGATGATTTACTATATTGCGAGGGCGTATCAGTTGAGGAGATTGTAAAAAAAGTTGGGACACCTCTTTATATATACAGTGCAAATACCATTCTTGACCATTACAGAAAATTTGATGCAGCGTTTGAAAAGGTGGAACATCTGATATGTTATTCTGTTAAGGTAAATTCAAATATAGCGATAATTAAATTACTGAGTGATGAAGGGAGTGGTTTTGACATTGTTTCTGGTGGCGAGCTTTACAGAGTTATAGAGGCTTGTTCAGATACATCAAAAGTTGTTTATGCGGGTGTTGGTAAAACAGATGACGAGATAACCATGGCTTTAAAAAATAACATAATGCTTTTTAACATCGAATCGTTTACTGAAGCAGAAAGAATAAATGAGATCGCTAAAAAGATGGGTAGAGTCGCAAATATCGCAGTAAGAATCAATCCCGATGTAGAAGCTAAAACTCATAAATTTATTATAACAGGAACAAAAGAAAACAAGTTTGGATTGCCGATTGATAAAGCTTTTGAGATATTTGCTTTTTTAAAAGACTTAAAAGCTCTTAATGTCGTAGGCATTCACTCGCATATCGGCTCACAACTCGTCAGTGTTGAACCGTATATAAAAGCAGTCTCAAAATTAAACAAACTGATTAATAATTTAAGAACCAACGGATTTAAAATAGAGATTTTAAATATTGGAGGCGGTTACGGAATTATTTATAAAGATGAGAACCCGCCCACACCTTTTGAATTAAGCAATGCTATCTTACCCTTGATAAAGGATTTAAATCTAAAACTTTTAATGGAGCCCGGGCGGTTGATTGTTGGCAATAGTGGCATTCTTGTAACAAAAGTTTTATATTATAAAGAGTCTTACAGTAAAAATTTCGTTATTGTAGATGCTGGTATGAATGATTTAATTAGACCCGCATTTTATGAAGCCTATCATAGAGTCGAATATATAAGAAAACGTTCTGATACAGAGCTAAAGAAGGTTGATATTGTTGGTCCTGTTTGTGAATCAGCTGATTTTTTCGCACAAGATTACGAGATGAATATCCCACTCTCAGGTGATTTGCTCGCGATAAGGTCTGCAGGGGCTTATGGATTCTCTATGGCTTCGAATTATAATTCAAGGCCAAGGTGCGCTGAGGTCCTGGTTGATGGCAAAGATTTTCGAATAATAAGAAAGCGCGAAAGCTATAGAGACATTATACGAGGTGAGAGTCTGTGAGTAGTAGATGATATACTGCTCCCCTGAAACGTGAGACACTTTAAAGAGGAGGAAAAGAGGCACAGAGCCACAGAGAAAGGCACAAAGGCACAGAGGCACAAAGTATGAAAAGAGTCGTGAGTCACAAGTCGCAAGTCGTGAGTCAAAACAGGACTCGAGACTCAAGACTCAAGACTTTTCAGCAGGCTTTTGGCTTTTGGCTCCAGCCGGCTGTAGTCCGTAGCCTGTAGCCTGTCCTGATATCTCTCACTTCTTCCGTTATCTTGCTTCTAAATAAAGCAATTTGCAATGGAGCGAAGCGGCTATGACTAAGACTAAAAAAAGATATGTTTGTATTGAATGCGGTTATACTACATTAAGTTATCTTGGCAGATGCCCAGAATGTAAAAACTGGGATACCTTAAAAGAAGAGATACCAAAAAAAGGAACAGAAAGACAGGGGTTCAGCTTGAATTTAAATTTAGCCAGACCACTCCCTATTAATAAAATAAATATTGATAATATCCATCGAATAAAAACAGGTATAAACGAGCTTGATAGAGTACTTGGTGGCGGCATTGTGGAAGGAAGTCTGGTATTGATAGGTGGTGAACCAGGCATCGGTAAATCTACACTCCTGCTTCAGATGACCGATGCAATCGCAAAATCAGGGAAAAAGGTGTTGTATGTCTCAGGCGAAGAATCGCAATCCCAGATTAAATTAAGAGCTGAAAGATTAAATGTAACATCACAAAACGTGATTGTTTTTACTGAAAATAATATCGAGAGTATTGAAACAGAATTACAGGAATTAAAACCTGATATTATTATCGTAGATTCTATCCAGACAGTGGTCATACCAGAGATTAACACAGTTCCGGGGACACTGATACAGGTAAGAGAATGTGCAGCCAGATTTTTAAAAATATCTAAAGGTATGGGTATCCCGACTTTTATTATAGGTCATGTTACAAAAGAAGGGGTCATTGCAGGACCACGGGTACTTGAACATATGGTTGATACTGTTCTTTATTTTGAGGGCGAAACAAAGGGTATGATACGGATACTTAGAGCTGTAAAGAATAGATTTGGTTCAACTGATGAGATAGGCGTATTTGAGATGACAGGCAGAGGTTTAATTGAGATAAAAAACCCATCGCAAATATTTATCTCAAAAAACCTTACAAAAAGCCCGGGGGTTGCGACCGCTGTAACACTTGAAGGCACAAGACCATTGCTTGTCGAGATAGAAGGCCTTGTATGTTATTCACCATTTCCTCAACCAAGAAGACTATCTACAGGCATAGATTATAACAGGATGGCTATTTGTATCGCTGTAATTGAGAAAAAAGCAGGTATAAGGTTATCGGGTCAGGACATTTATATAAATGTGAGTGGCGGAATAAGATTGAATGATACAGCTTGTGATTTAGCCACCTGTTTCGCATTATACTCAAGTTATAAAGAAATAAGTTTAGCTGGTGATTTATGTTTTATAGGTGAGGTCAGTCTTACAGGTGAGGTTCGGGGTGTGATCGGCATCGAATCAAGGATTAAAGAAGCTACAAGAAACGGTTTTAAAAGAATAATCATACCTGAGATATCCCAGAAATTGAATTTTACTGATATTAAACTCTTTCCTGTTACCTCAATTCGTGATGCTGTAGCTGCGCTAAACAAATTATGAGGGTTTTAAAATTATCTTCTGTTTTTTTTATCTCAATAATTTGCAGCATTTTCATAATTGAGTTTATATTACGATTATTTTTTTTGGAGTATTCACCCGAATACAAAGATATCTGGATACCGCATCCTGTTTATGGCTCGTATCATACACCATCGCGTGAAAGTATTTATACAGGTTATGGTTTTAAAACAAAAATAAGCTCAAATTCTTCTGGTTTCAGAGAAAGGGAGTTTACTTTTAAGTCAGAGGGTAAAAAGAGAATAATATTTTTAGGTGATTCTTTTACTTTAGGGGCGCAGGTATCTGTTGATAAAACCTTTCCCAGGATCCTTGAAAAACTATTAAATAACGATACAGACGTATACGAATGTTTTAATCTTGCGATCCAGGGTCACGGTACTGGACAGCAGTATCTGATATTAAAAGATTATATTGATATATTAAAGCCTGATATTGTTATACTTTGTTTTTTTGCCAACAACGATGTCTGGGATAATTCCTATTTTTTGAACTATGAATATCTTCTCCAGGGCTCGAAAAACCGGCCTTTATGGAAACTTGTTGATAGTAAAGGAGGAGGGTATGAACTGAAATTGGTTCCGTATGATTATGATAGAGTAATAAGGCAGCGGAAACAAACGTATTTAACAAAGAGTCTATGGCGAAAATCTTATATAAGAAATTTTATCTACGATATAAAATATAAACTTTTATATAGTTTCAGAGCAAAAAAGAGATTATATAAAGGCATCTTAAACAATCGTGTATATTATAAGGATTATGAACAGGGCTGGGATGAGGCCTGGCAGATTACTAAACAACTGATATTAAAAATAAGGGATTTAACAATAGAAAATAAAGCTTCTTTTATTTTTGTATCTATACCTGACCAGATAGAGTTATACAATGACAGATTAAAAGAGACCATTGAGATTAACCCATATCTCCAGACCGCGCATCTTGACCTTGATAAACCGATAAATATCTTAAAACCATTTCTTACAGAAAACAATATTAATTTTATAAATCTTAAAGATTATTTTAAAAAGACTGATAGAACCCTTTATTTCAAATACGACGCACATTTTAATGAACAAGGCCACGAATTTGTTGCTCACATTATTTCGTACTATCTGAAAAATTTAAGCATAATTAATTTAAAGGAAATAAATAAAATTTGACGATATATATTAATATTAAGAGTAATCTTTCAGTTATAGGTGGTGAAGAAATAAGAAGTGAGAAGTATCAGATAACCTATAACCGAAAACAAA
>JBFMHD010000223.1:0-4465 GCA_040752395.1 Candidatus Hydrogenedentota bacterium | reverse complement strand
CTGCTGAAAAGTCTTGAGTCTTGAGTCCTGTTTTGACTCACGACTTGCGACTTGTGACTCACGACTCTTTTTATATCATCTTTAGTTTTTCATCCTTTGTGTAGAGCGCAAAAACCCAAAAACGCAATAACCCAAGAACCCAAGAACCCAATAGTGTAGAGCGCAACCCGCGCTCATGGGTACTCCTCTGAAAAAGTTCGAAGTTCAAAGTTCGGAGCTCGGAACTCGTATCTATTATTACGAACTCCTAACTTCTAACTCCTATGACAAGTTAAAAGTAAAGAAAATGAGAATATACACTTCCTTGCCGTATCTTTCAATTTTTTAATCTTTTTATCTATATCTGTACGTATATCTAATCAATTTTTCAATTTTTTCGCGGTCAGGTGCGTTCGGATTTAATGCGAGATATTTTTCAAAATTCGTTCGTGCCAGCGGATAATTTTTTTCCTCGTAAAAAATCATACCTATACCGAGATAACTATAAGCGTAATTCTCATTGATACGTAATGCATCCGTGTAATATGATAATGCTTTATCTCTATATTCAGGTTTACGTTGTAATCTATAACCCTCGCCAAGCCAGTAATAGCCATCAAGATATAAAGTATCAGTACTGCTTACTTTTTCAAGAAGTTTAATACCTGAATTAAATTGATTATCCTGTATTAAATCTTTACCTGTTTCAAACCTTACGATTTTAGTCTGTATATCATAACTCTGTTGATTAATTTTTAAATCATCAAATGGGATAGAGCTTTGATTATCTGATATATATTTATTAACATAGATTATTCTCTTTCTATTTTCAGGGTGATTACTATAAAAGAAGTTACCGAGTGGGTCAGGGTCGCCGTATGTTTCGAGCAGTATTTCAAATACCTTTGGCATCTCACGTGGGTCATAACCCGCTTTAATTATGTAGCTGACAGCTGTGAGGTCTGCCTGCTCTTCCTTCTCTCTACCCCAGCCATTAACCATAGCATTGAGACTTAAGTTTAATACAAGATTAGCTTTATCAGAGAGTTCAGCTATTTTATCGCCCATTCCGATTGTAGCGAGTGATAAAACACCTGAGACTTTTGCATGTTCATGAACAGTCTGCTGGATATGGTTTTTTGTTACATGTGCCATTTCATGAGCAAGGACTGATGCAAGTTGAGCCTCATTATCAAGTTTGGCAATAATACCACTATTGACAAATATATAGCCGGCACCCACTGTAAATGCATTCAGCTGATAATCGCGAATAACGTGTATTCTGTAGTGACTGAATGTGCTTCTATCAGCGATAGCAAACGGTTTAATCTTTTCTACAATTGAGTCTATATAATTAGCCAGTTCACTCTCATTATAATAAATATTTTTTTTTGCTATTACCTCTTCTATTTTCCGTGCTGTTTTTAACTCATCATCATCATCAAACCTCATATCATACATCGCTTTAAGTAAACCAAGTGCGCCAAAGATACGGTATTCTTTAGAGCCAGCATAAAGGCTTGATAAAATAAAGAATGATATAATTATATACGAAATGGATAATTTTTTAATCATAAACTATACTATAGCAAAAGAAGTGCCTAAACTATTCATTAGTTCTATATAGCTGGGAAATGTTACATTAATTGCTTCTTGTGTATCAATTATAGTTTTATTAGAAGCGATCATCCCGGCAAGTGAGAGAGCCATTACGACCCTGTGGTCATTATAGCCATTAACTTCGCAGCCTTTTAATCTGCTATGCAAGATCAAAAGACCATCAGGCAACTCTTTTATATTTGCACCCATTTTAGATAATTCAGATGCCATAACTTTTATTCTATCTGTTTCTTTAATTCTTGCATGAGCTACATTTTTTAAGGTTGTTTTACCTTTAGCATAACAACCAAGAACACTCATAGCAGGTAGAGCATCTGGAGTATTATTCAAATCAAGCTCAAATCCTTGTAATTCAGATTTATTTATTATGATTTCATTTTCTTTTAATTTTATATCAGCGCCCATCTTTAGAAGATAGGATAATACCTCTTTATCAGCCTGTGTATCAGTAAGATCAAGCCCTTTGATTATAAGGTCTTTTCCTGCCATAACGCCAGCTACAAGCAAAAACGTAGCAGAAGACCAATCCGAAGGGATCTGTTTCTGGAATGCTTTATATTTCTGGTTTCTATGGATAATAAAGGTATCATAATTTCTATTTTCATATTGTATCCCTAACTCATCAAGCCAGCTTAAAGTCATATCAATATATGGTTTTTCACAGATGTTTTTTACAGTTATCCTGGTATCTTGAGAGAGTAGGGGAGCTGTAATTAAAAGGCTTGTAAGATACTGCGAACTTTTACAATCAAGCTCGGTTTTACCACCTTTTAGTCTGCCTTTAATCTGAAGCGGTGGGCAGCCATTATTTTTTAATGATATAGCTTTAGCACCAAGATTATTAATAGCATCAAGTAGCGGCTGGATCGGTCGTCTTCTGATTGATTCATCGCCGTCAATATTAATTGTTTTATCACAAAGTGCGGCAACGCTTGATATGATGTTAGTTGTTGTTCCTGAATTAAGCGTATCTATTTTATCGTTTATAACATCTGGTACACCAGCGAAACCAGTTATTTCAATCTTTTTATCTTTTTTATTAATTTTTGCACCTAAATTTATACAAGCATTGATAGCAGATTTTGTGTCTTCTGATTCAAGAGGGTATGTTAGTATAGAGGTTCCCTCTGCAAGTGAGGCAAAGACAACTGCGCGAATGGTATGTGATTTTGAAGCAGGTATCTCTGCTTCACCACTTATAGTATCTGTTTTATCAACGACTAATTTCATTTGTGAGACTATCCTTAAATTTGCTATCCCATCGTCTACCAGTCCATAATTCAAATTGTTTTTCAGCCTGGTTAATTAACATACTGATACCCTGGATAATAACGCAACCCTTCTTTTTTGCTAATCTTAAAAGTCTGGTGATACGTGGATTATATACTGTGTCAAAAACAACTATATTTTTTAAATACTTGATATCTATAGGAGATTCATTTATAAAAGGTGTCATACCAACAGAGGTAGAATTAATCAAGATATCCACCTTATCCCATCTGATTTCTTCGATAGGTTTAAATTGACAGTTTAATTCACAAGCGAGTCGTTTCCCCTTTTTTATTGTGCGGTTGTATATAATAAGATTACCCTTCTTATTAACGATACCATAACCGATAGCTCGAGCAACACCGCCAGCACCGAGCATTACAACTGTCTTATCTTTTATTTTTATCTTCTCCTCAATTGAGGAAATAGCACCATAAACATCAGTATTATACCCGATAAGCTTATCATTTTTATTTACAACTGTATTAACAGCGCCGATAGTTTTACTTAAAGGGTCAAGCTCATCAAGATACGGGATTATTGAGACCTTAAAAGGTATGGTAATAGATAAACCTTTGATATCAAGTGCTCTAACACCATCGATCGCTTTTTTTAGATTAGATACAAAAAAAGTCAGATAAACCTTATTCATCTTATATCTCTGGAATGCGGTATTATGTATAAAAGGTGATAAAGAATGTTTAACAGGGTTCCCCAATATTGCGTAGACTTCTGTGAGAGCGTTTATTTTAATCATTTTCTTCGATTACTTCTCCTTTGAATCTATAAATTATTGTTCCTTTTTCTTTCCAGTCGTTTTTACCGAGACCTGCTTTATAGCAGAGATGTTCAAGGAACTCAAGTTTATCCCAGCCATATTCAACCGGCACCTGGGGTAGCAGCACACCAGAATAAGGTCCCTTTTTAATATATAGACCATATCTCCCGATTTCAAAATCCATCGGGTCTTTTATCTCTTCAAGTGGTCCCAAGATCGTTACTTCATAACTTAAATGTTTCAGCTCATTAGAATTTACGGGTGGGAATCTCGGGTCTTGAGTAGCTGAAGCTATGCTCATTTCGCAGACGCATTTATATAAAGGTTCTCTTGCGATGATGTGGCCTATACATCCTCGTAAATCGCTATGTTTTTTCAGTGTTACAAAAGCAGCACCCTGTTTTTTCAGCTCAAGTGGGACGTCGTTTTCAGAAGGAGCGTATTCCACCCGATTAACTATTTTTTCATAGACTGTTCGTTTAGCGAGCTCAAGCAGATATTTTTTTTCTTCTTCTGTAAGATTACCTATCGGCATAAAGTAGTCCCTCCTCTGAAAAACTTTGTAACTATAATAATATCACGTAGAAGCAAGAGGCAAGAGGCAAGAAGCAAGATAACGAAAAAGAAAGATAACGAAAGAAGCAAGAGGCAAGAAGCAAGATAACGGAAGAAGTGAGAAGTATCAGGACAGGCTACAGGCTACGGACTACAGCCGGCTGGAGCCAAAAGCCCAGAGCCTGCTGAAAAGTCTTGAGTCTTGAGTCCTGTTTTGACTCACGACTCTCGACTCCCGACCCCTAACCCCTAAGCGCCGCCCCT
>JBFMHD010000222.1:0-4475 GCA_040752395.1 Candidatus Hydrogenedentota bacterium | reverse complement strand
AAAAAAATACAAAAGTAAGGAATCGTCATGAGCGCGGGTTGCGCTCTACACAATATATGAAAAACTAAAGATGATATGAAAAGAGTCGTGAGTCGTGAGTCAAAACAGGACTCGAGACTCAAGACTCAAGACTCAAGACTTTTCATAGGGGGCTCCAGCCGGCTGTAGTCCGTAGCCCGTAGCCTGTCCTGATACCTCTCACTTCTTCCGTTATCTTGCCTCTTGCTTCTACTTGATATTATTATAGTTACAATGTTTTTCAGAGGAGGGAAGAAGGAGTAAAGATATATGCCGAAATTGACCATAGATGAACTGAAGAAAATGAGAGAGTCTGCTAAAAAAGAGATCTCGCTTCGAGAAGGAAAATTCAGGGGTAAACTTATAGTGCATTTAGGCACCTGTGGTATAGCTGCAGGTGCACGTGAAATAATGAGTACCTTTCTTGATGAATTTAATAAAAGAGGGATAACTGATATTATGTTTACATCTACTGGATGTGCAGGATTATGTTCTCAAGAACCAATGATAACTATTGAACTACAAAATTCTTCACCAGTTAAATATGGTAAACTTACACCAGCTAAAGCAAAAGAGATTTTTGAGAAACATATAATCGCAGGGAATATAGTTAGAGAGTATGTAATAGGTATTGGATCAGAAAGGGTAGGATAGAAAGAGAGACAAAATAATGACAGTTATACAAAAACAGATATTGTTTGAAGGCTCAAAAGGAAAACGGAAAGAGATAGCATTATTTGATAGTGGTGCTACCTATTCTTGTATTAAAAGGGATTTAGCATCTCAATTAGGACTTTTAGATAAACTACCAAAGCCTTTTAGAATAGAAACAGCTGAAAAAGGAAGAAAGGTTAAAATTAAAGAACATATAAGCCTTATATTTTATATAAATGGCTATCGATTTACTGATGAATTTATGGTTATAGAGAATTTATCTGAATCAGTCCTGATAGGTGCTGCAACACTGCAGAAATGGAGAATAAAACTCGATTTTGAAAATGATGATGTGATAATAGACCCGCGAGTTACAAAGTTAAGATTAATTTAAGGGTGATAAAATGGTGGAGAAAAAACGGATAGAATTGATGGTCTGTACAGGTACTAGTTGTGTTGCGGGTGCCGCGTTCCAGATTATAGACGCTTTGAAAAAAGAGCTAACTGTACGCGGACTACAGGATGAGGTATCTGTTGTGGCAACTGGTTGTAATGGATTTTGTGGTCAGGGTCCATTAATGGTTGTTATACCCGATAACATATTTTACGGCTGGCTTAAAGTTGATGACATACCACATCTTGTAGAAGAACATTTTCTTAAGGGCAGACCTGTTAAAAAATTGATGTTCATCCCACCTGAAAAGAAAGAACCCATACCTCTCCTCTCGGACATATCTTTCTTCAAAAAACAGCTGCTTATAGTCTTACGCAACAAAGGTATTATAGATCCTGAAAAAATACAGGATTATATAGCAAGAGAAGGATATGTTGCATTAGAGAAAGTTCTGAGTTCTATGACACAGGAGCAGATTATAACTGAAATACTGAACTCAGGGTTACGAGGTCGTGGTGGCGCAGGGTTTCCAACCGGTCGTAAATGGCAGATTACCAGAGCACAGAACAAAACGCCTAAATATCTTATCGCAAACTGTGATGAAGGTGACCCTGGCGCATATATGGACCGCAGTCTGCTTGAGTCTGACCCACATTCAGTTATAGAAGGTATGACTATTGCCGGCTTTGCCATTGGTGCTCATCAGGGCTTCATATACATACGTACTGAATACCCGCTGGCTATCTCAAGAATGAAGGTCGCTTTATCACAGGCACGAGAGTATGGTCTTTTGGGTAACGATATACTCGGTTCTGGATTTAATTTTGATATCGAGATACGGGAAGGTTCAGGTGCATTCGTCTGTGGTGAAGAGACATCACTTATACGATCGATTGAAGGGAATATTCCGGAACCACGGCAGCGGCCACCATTCCCCGCAGAGTCAGGTCTATGGGGGTATCCTACACTTATAAACAATGTGGAGACTCTGGCAAATGTACCTGTAATAATATGTCGTGGTGCGGATTGGTTTTCAAGCATCGGTACCAGAACAAGCAAAGGTACAAAAATATTTTCGCTTGTTGGTAAAATCAGCAATACCGGGCTTATTGAAGTACCTATGGGTATAACATTACGTGAAATAGTATATGAAATAGGTGGAGGAATACCTGGCGGTAAACAATTCAAAGCAGTGCAGACAGGTGGTCCATCAGGCGGATGTATACCTGCAAGCTTGCTTGATTTACCAATAGATTACGAATCATTGACAGAGGCGGGTTCGATGATGGGGTCTGGTGGTATGATAGTTATGGATGAAGACACCTGTATAGTTGACGTAGCAAAATTTTTTATACAGTTCACCAATGATGAATCCTGTGGCAAATGTGTGTCCTGTCGTGATGGTAGCGAAGCATTGTTAGAGGTGCTTAGCCGCATAGCAGACGGTCAGGCCAGCGATGGTGATATAGAGTTTCTTTCCGAACTCGGACAGACAATTAAGGATGCTTCTATGTGTGGACTGGGTCAGACTTTACCCAACCCGGTTCTATCTACATTACGATATTTTAGAGAAGAATATGAAACGCATGTGAGGGATAAAAAGTGTCCCGCACTCGTATGTAAAAATCTGATACAGTATTATATCAATCCTGACAAATGTATCGGTTGTCAGCAGTGTTTCAAAATCTGTCCGGTCAATGCCATAACGGGTCAACCCAAGTATGTTCATATTATAGATGCTTCAAAATGCACAAAATGTGGTCAGTGCTTTGAAGTCTGTCCACCAAAAGTTGGTGCCGTGATCAAAGTCTCTGGTACCAAGGAGATCGAATCACTGGAAAAACTGCCAGGACCGGTTTTATGTTCTGAAAGGAAGAAAAAATAATGAAAATAAAGAGAGTGAGAGAGATACTTGATGCGGAAGTGATTACGGGTGAAAAATTTTTAGAGAGTGAAGTGAAGATGGCTTGCGGTTGTGACCTTATGAGTCATGTTCTGGCTCATGTAAAGAGTGATAACACATTGCTTCTTACAGGATTAACTACACCACAGACTATATACACAGCCGATGCTGTGGATATAAAAGTGATATGTTTTGTAAGGGGCAAGAAACCTGACAAGGAAATGATAGAACTTGCGGCCGAGCGCCAGATGGTTCTACTCGCTACTGATTTGCCAATGTATGAAAGTTGCGGCAAGTTATATAAAGAAGGTCTTATAGGATGTTCGGAGATATGAGCGTTATTGGGTTTTGGGTTTTTGGGTTCTTGGGTTGTTGAAAAGGTTAAGGTATAGAGATACAGGATTTTATGAAAGATAAGACAGCACCGTCAAAGATTCAGGAATTAGCATACGAACTTAAAGTTGAACAGGCTATGGTCTCTGATATTATTTATGTAAAACCAGATGATACTATGGTCGAGGTAAGGAAAATACTTAAAGAAAAACGAATATCAGGATTGCCGGTGGTTGAAGACGAAAAATTGATAGGTATTATAAGTATAGAAAATTTCATAAATTGCATTATGGATGGCGGAATAGATAAAAAAGTGAAAGAGAGTATGACTACAGACGTTAAAGTATTGTACAATAACGAACCATTGATTCATGCTATAAGTAAGTTTGATAAGTTGGGATACGGGAGATTTCCCGTTATTGATAAAGAAACAGAAAAACTAATCGGCATAATCACAAAGGGCGATATTATTAAATGTCTTCTTAAAGAACTTGAGATAAATTATCATGAAGAAGAGATTCATAAATACAGGGCAAGTCATTTATTTGAAGACATCAGGTCAGATGACACGACAATAATATTAAAATATAAGGTAGCAGGCGGGAATTACCAGAAAGCTGGCGAACAGAGCGGTTATTTAAAAGTTAATCTGTTGAGACTTGGTATATTACCCAAGATTGCAAGAAGAGTCGTAATAGCAGCTTGTGAAGCTGAGATGAATATTATTATTTTTACTGAGGGCGGCGAAATTATTGCTCAAGTAGAAGAGAAAAAAATTAAAGTTAATGCTATTGATAAAGGACCAGGCATACTTGATATAGAAAAAGCTATGCAGCCAGGATTCTCTACTGCACAGGACTGGGTAAGAGAGATGGGGTTTGGTGCAGGTATGGGGTTGCCCAATATAAAGAATAGTACTGACGAGATGAAGATTGATTCAAAGGTCGGTGTAGGTACTAATTTGGAGTTTGTGGTTTATATTAAGTAAAGGAAGGCACAAAGGCACAGAGACACAAAGTATGAAAAACTAAAGATGATATGAAAAGAGTCACAAGTCGCAAGTCGTGAGTCAAAACAGGACTCGAGACTCAAGACTTTTCAGCAGGCTTTGGGCTTTTGTCTCCAGCCGGCTGTAGCCTGTAGGCTGTAGCCCGAATTATTAGAGTTACAAAG
>JBFMHD010000221.1:0-4481 GCA_040752395.1 Candidatus Hydrogenedentota bacterium | reverse complement strand
ATATTGAAAAGAAATAAAAAAGGGCATATTCTTCCTTAATTAAGTATAAAAACTCTTAAAAAGGAGGAACATACCCTATGAAAAGCATGAGTAAGCTGTTAACAGCCTTAACAGAATCAGACTTATGGAAAGAAGTCAAGGTCGAAGAGGAGGATATCTGGGGAGATTTGAACCCCAATATTTAGAGATGTTAAAGAAAACCTTAGAAGCAGCTATAAGCGCAGATCTCACACGTTATCTTTGTGCTGGCAGATATGCACGAGACGAAAAGCGGGTGGATTACCGGTGTGGTGTGAATTATCGTGATTTAGAGACAGAGTTTGGGCTCATAGAGAGACTTCGAGTAGCTCGTTGCAGACAAATAGGGAATATGTTAAAGCTGATTATATCTGACGGTAGTCCGGGTTTACATAAAGCTTTGGAGAAGATATATCCATACACGCTTGTGCAACGGTGTTGGGTTCACTTAACCCGTAATGTAAAAGATAAAATTAATCGTAGTGACGAAGGCAATACCCTCATTTAAGAATAAGGCAAGTTGTGAACGTATTCTTTTTGCTATTTTTAACTATTATAATGTTAAATGGAAGAAGTGCCCAGATAAACTTTTTGCACTAAATATTTGACATTATGAGTGTAAGTGAAGAGCTAAAAACAGTGATTATTCACGTTGATCGTGATAAACGTTTTGGCTATTTATGTTCCTCATGTCAAACACCTGCAAGTCCTAATCGTAGAGAACGGAGACAAATTCGGGATTTAGCCCTCTTTGATCCTGAATTATTGTCTTTATCCAATCAATACTGCAAAGATAGAGGCTACCAATAATACGATTGGTTTAATACGATAGATGTGCTTATGGTTTCCATGATCAACATTACTTCATCTTAAAGATATTTCAAGCATCTGGTTTTAGTTAGTATTTTACTGTATCAAATTGGAGAAGAGCCATAAATATTATTCTCTATCTTTACACCCTTTAATATCTCTTTTGCATTATCCAGATATCTTATTGATTCTCTCATCACAAAATAACCACTTATTTTCTCTTAAGAGCCTTCTGCCATTCAGTGTCTTCAGGATTAGCAGTCGAGGGGAAACAAAGCCGGCCCTGGCACCTATTTATAATGTTCTTTTCTATATTCAGTTGCTTTATCCAGCCATCCTATTAGTTCTTTACCGCTTATCCACTCATTAATACTGTCATCACCGATAAGTTTTAAATAAACCAGTTCCTTTAATGCATATTTTTGATTATCAGGGAAGAGCCGTAGCATTATCCCACCCTTTATCTTCAATGCCTTACATAACATTACAGCAACAGTGCCTTTAGCTAACCTGATTTTAGGGTCAGTTGGCGTTTCTTTAAACAATATTTTCTTCTTTTTCAAAAACTCCAGCTGGAACTCAAAATCTTTTTCTTTAGGTCCATCAAGGAGTAAACACAAAGCCAGACAAGCATCAGCTAAAGTCACATAATCCCTCTTTGCAAGCTCACGAAAATACTTGGTTGTACTTTTATTAGTTCCTTTAGCATAAAGAGTGTTAACGATAAATAAAATTGTAATCAAACTTAGAATTAATCTTCTCATAAATATCTTCATCTCGCTTCTTGCCTCTTTTGTTATCTTTCTTTCCGTTATCTTGCTTAGATCATCTTGTTTAAAAATCTAAAGTTGTGCTCAGATTCCAGTAGGTCTTGCTATCCCTGTTTGTTAATAAATATGCATTCCCGGGCTTAAATCTACCATATTTGAAACTAATCTTCAAATCTGATAACGGTCTCCAGGAAATAATAAAATCATGTTCTTTGCCTATGTCTTTATCAACAAGGTCAGCTAATGCATCACTTATTGCGCCTGCACTCTCATCAGCTTTATATCTGTAATACTCATACGTAAACATAAAATCTTTAAAAATTTCTATTTTTTCTAATGGTTTGATATTCGCACCAACTTTTAATATATGCAGGTTTGAAAACTTAAAAGAAGAAGCCGCACCGCTTGGGAAAATACCAAACGGTATAAAGCATTCATCCTCAGTTCTCCTTAAATTACCATTAACAGTATTTGAGACACTCTGTCTATCTGTATCACCAGATGCTTCTGCATACTCAACAACAAGCGATGGTTTCCCATATAACTTATCAGCAAAATATTGCATTCCTAAAACAAAGGCATAAGCATCAATATTCTCCTTAAACTGTAGATTCGGGTTCGCATTTGTACCGGTTGCATAACTATGTCCCTCTTCTTTTATAAATTCACCCCAGTATTTTAAATTACTGATTAATTCACCTTTGAGATATATACCATAATATTCAGAATCATAATCATATTCAAGGTTTCTATTTTCAGGTACTTCTTTGTTGTGGTCTCTCTGGATTAAGCCATATACATCAATCGTATGTTTAGGATGCCATTTTTTATCTATCTCTAAAGCGTAAAAATATCGTCTTGACCAGTTTTTGCCAGGATACGGCCGTGAACTATCTAAATCATTTTTAGAACGGATTATCTTTGATGCTGAAATATCAAAATTAAAACCCGATTTATGATTTAATTGAAGATCTACACCATCATTCACTCCACTATATGCTATACCACGCCCAACTCTAAATTGCCGCCTGCCTAACGTAAGTTTTATATTTCTGAAATGCTTTAAACCATTCCATTTTTTCTCATAATAACCCATATCAAGTCTTGTAGCATCATAAACCTCTTTTGCCGCAGCTATGTATCTCCCCTGTATATATTCTCTATCATTCCAGAAAAATTTAACACGTGAATATACAAGGTCATTATGTTTTGGTCGCTCAATCCTGGTCCATAGCCTTAAATCATAAGAATCGATATATCTTAAAGTATCCTGGGTATTTTTATTTTTATCCGCATTTTTAAAAAAGGTATGTGAGTAAGTAAACCAACCACCGTAATATATCTCTGTATTAGTTCGGGCCTGGAAATCACTTATCAATTTAGAGCGTGAACCAGATATGCCGCTAATCTCAGTAGTCGATAACTCCCATATACGCTCCTCTTCAATAATCCGTTTCCGTTCCTCTATCTCCTCTTCTTGAGAGAATATAACTGAGCACAGCAAAAAAGTATAAAGTAACCAAATAAACAATAATTTTTTCAAATCTCTGGCCCTTGTATTTATATTTTTTAATTTACAATTTTTTCATTAAATTGTCAATCTTTTTCAAATCTCTCTTTTAATTTTTCTCGCTGGTTCTCTAAATCCTCTTTTGTCTTTATAGGAAAGAACCGCTCTTCACGCGGTACAATTATGTAAAAACATTCTAAAAATACTGATAAATCACCAGTAAGCCGCTCAAACTGAATAACATCCACACCCTCTACATTCTTTTTTACAACGTAAAACGGCAGAGTTACATCCTTATTTAATGCCCCGGCATTAAATATATAAGTCGCTGTATTAAATATTGTAATACTATCCTGGTTGAACGTTTCCGGGAATTGAAACCCTTCAACAATCTGAAGTTTATTATTAACTATTGCTGGTGCGCCACCTTTATCTCCTTTAACTTTTTCTGCTAACTCCACTGTCATCTCACAAATACTTTCTATATGAGCTCCTAAAATAACAGGGTCTATCGTTGAGCCTAAATTATCAACATTAGAATACCAGAGATAGCTGCCTCCAGAATTCACAAAGTTATCAAGCAGTCCTGATTCTCGGAACGTATAAATAAAGTCTCCGTGTCCGGGTCCATAGTAATTATTCTCCTCTTTCTCGCTACTTGTAAAAAAACTACCATCGCTCCGCAGCCTTGGAAATTTGTATTGATTAAAAAAATGTATATTATTTTTATCAATCCCGAAAAAACTGTTTTTTGTTAAATACTCTGTTGTTTGTTTCGCTGTTGCAAACGAATTCATAATGAATATCTCCACAACCGCATTGTATTCAGCCATAACCCTCTTTATCTTTTCTAATTTGATCTGTAAAAAACTCTTACCATCATATACCTCAACTATACCTTTTACACCACTCCCAAATCTTGTAGCCATCCCACCATTCATAATGACACACCCGAGTCGATTATTTTTTATCGCATCCTTGCCTTTTTCAAAATATTTCTTTTTTATTGTTTCATCGAGTCTTTTAATATTAAGAAAATCTTTTACACTTGGTGGTTCTATCTTTCCTTTGATTATATTATCCTCAAATGTGAATTCACCATTTACAAACTTTTCTTTTAATTCTTCAAATACCTGATGTAATTTGTTTATATTCATATCATCCTCTGAAAAACTTCGCAACTCTAATAATTCGGGGTACAGGCTACAGGCTACGGACTACAGCCGGCTGGAGCCAAAAGCCCGGAGCCTGCTGAAAAGTCTTGAGTCTCGAGTCCTGTTTTGACTCACGACTCTCGACTCCCGACCCCTAACCCCTAACCGCCGCCCCCTAATATACCCCATCCCCTATGACCCATCCCCTAATATCCTTTG
>JBFMHD010000220.1:0-4501 GCA_040752395.1 Candidatus Hydrogenedentota bacterium | reverse complement strand
GTTTCGAGTTGCGAGTCTGTCTAATTTACAGATAGGCATCTCCTCTGAAAAACGCTGTAACTCTAATAATTCGGGGTACAGGCTACGGGCTACGGACTACAGCCGGCTGGAGCCCGAAGCCCGGAGACTGAAGCCAACATATCATCTTTAGTTTTTCATATATTGTGTAGAGCGCAAACGCGCTCATGTTGACTCCTTCGAAAACATTGTAACTCTAAAGATATCAAGTAGAAGCAAGAAGCAAGATAACGGAAAAGAAAGATAACGAAAGAAGTGAGAAGTATCAGAAAAAAATTTTAATCTTTGTATCTTTTTATCTTCTGTCTTCTGCCTTACTATATATATGCGTCTCTCTAACTGGTTCAGGGAGCCTGTATTTACGCGGCATCATCTCCCACAACCATAATAAATCAAAAAGACTAATAAGATAGCCTATTGATAGATACACCGGATGTTTTGATGAAGGAGTATATATTACCCAGCCGACCTGTTTATTTCTAATTTTTAAGCCATATATTTCTGTTCTTTGGACCCGCTGTTTTTTGGTAATGCTCAAGGGTGCTGGAACTATACTACCAGCAAGATGTGATTTAGCTATGCCGATTGTTGGGATATTAAGCATAACACCGATATGTGTTGCTATTCCGCAGCCACGAGGATGCGCTAATCCCTGACCATCAAGAACAAGTAAATCAGGCTTAATTTTAAGTCTTTTAAAAGCTTTGACAATAGCTGGTGCTTCCCTGAAACTTAAGAAACCACTTATATAAGGAAAAGATATCTTTTCTTTTACAGCAATTTTTTCAACGATCTTCCAGGTATAACGATTATAAATGGCTATTACTGCATTCAATTTTTTTTGATTTTTAGGATATGAGACATCACAGAACCCAATATTATTAATATTTTTTCTAATTAATCTTTTTATCTTTACTCTTTCTGCTATTTTTTTCTGTATAAAAACAAGAGAACCTAAATCCATATTCTTCTCTGAAAAACATTGTAACTATAATAATATCAAGTAGAAGCAAGAAGCAAGATAACGAAAAAAGTAAGAAGTAAGAAGTGGGAAGTGAGAAGTATGAGGACAGGCTACAGGCTACAGCCGGCTGGAGCCCGAAGCCCGGAGCCTGCTGAAAAGTCTTGAGTCTTGAGTCTCGAGTCCTGTTTTGACTCACGACTTGCGACTCACAACTCTTTTCATATCATCTTTAGTTTTTCATACTTTGTGTAGAGCGCAAAAACCCAATAACCCAAGAACCCAATAACCCAAAAACTCCATACATTCTTTAACTCTTCAACTCCTCAACTCCTAACTTCTGTCTCCTGTCTTCTCTCTACTCTCTACTGCATTTATTGTAATCTTGGGTCAAGTATATCACGAAGAGCATCACCAAGTATATTCCAGCCAAAGACAATTAGTGCAAGAAAAATGCCAGGGAATATTGACCACCAGGGTGCTTCAAAAATATATGCGCTTCCTGCTTCAATAAGACTTCCAAGTGTAGGCACTGGTGGTTGTATTCCGAGTCCCAAAAATGATAAAGATGCCTCAGATAAAATGACCGAACCTATACGTATAGAAAAAACAACGATAATAGTTGATAACATATTGGGGAGGATATGTAAAAATATTATACGAGTATTGCTTCCGCCAGCAGATTTACAAGCCGTGATAAAATCGCGGCATTTAATCTGGATTACACTACCACGAACAAGGCGAGCCACATTAGGAATGCCTGCAATAATAAGAGAAAAACACACAGCAAAATTACCAGGCTCAAACAATGAAGCGATACTGATTGCCAGCAACAAAAATGGGAACGCCATCATACAATCCATAATACGCATCAATACTTCATCAAACCAACCTCCAAAATAACCTGAGATCAATGCTATGAGTGTACCTGCAACTACTGTTAAAAATGTTATTATTACACCAAGCACAAAAGAGTATTTTGTAGCATATAAAGTTCGTGAAAACAAATCTCTACCAAGAGTGTCTGTACCGAATAGAAAATCTCCTGATGGTGATTTTAGTGAATGAGCTAAATCCTGGGTAAATGGGTCTGATTTAGATAGTGGATAAATAATAACAGACAAAAATAGAATAAAAGACAGAAGGATCAGACCTGAAATTAAATTAGAATTAAAACTTTTGGTATTCATTCTGTTTTAAGTCTCGGGTTAAGGAACCCATTAAGTATATCTACAATAAAATTTACGATGATAAAACATACTGCCGAAAATACAACAACCCCAAGTATCACAGGATAATCACGCTGTGCTATGGCTTTAAGCCCGTAATACCCTATACCCGGATAATTAAATACTATCTCAATAAGTGCTGCTCCGCCAAGAAGTGTGCCGATATCCATACCAATAAGTTGAATCACTGGAATAAGAACATTTTTTAAAGCGTGTTTGAATAAAATTGTAAAAACCGAGAGTCCTTTAGCTTTAGCTGTGTTAATGTATGTTTCGGTTAAAACATTAATCATTTCTGAACGTGTTAGTCGGGCTATAAAAGAAGCAGGTCTTATACCAAGTGTTAAGACAGGTAAAATAAGATATCTTACGTCTCCATCTTCATATCCGCCAGCAGGTAATATCTGTAATTTAACCGAAAAAAGTAAAATAAATAGAATCCCAAGCCAGAATACAGGGGTAGAGATGCCAAGTAGAGTTATTGAGATCAGCGATTTATCAATAAAAGTATTATGGAAATATGCGCTCATAACCCCTATGAAAATCCCGAGCAAGGATGATAGTATCATTGCCCCAAATGCAAGATAAAAAGTTTTTGGAAACCGTTTCAGTATCTCATCAATAACTTTCTCATTTGTAAAAAAGGATTCACCAAAGTTACCTGTTAATATGTTCTTGAAATAACCGAAAAATTTTTCAGGGAGCGATTTATCAATATTCAATTTTTTATTTAAACTTTCGATGGTATCTTTATCAGCTCGCGAACCTATAATCTCGTAGACCGGACTTCCAGGAATCAAATCAAGAAGAATAAACGAGATAAGTATAACACCCACCAAACTGATCAGACTGCTTGTAAGCCGTTTAAAAATCAAGTTGACCAAATATCAAACTCCTTAAATAATTATATCATATAGATTTAGCAGTGTAAAAGGTTAATTTAAATGGAAATCATCATTGATGGCTATAACCTGATTTTTAAAAGTAAAGAGCTTAAAAGTATCTATAAAAAACACCCTGAAAAATGCATAGAGCATTTGTGTGAGTTATTATCGCATTTTGGGAAAGATGTAAAATTCAGTATAATCTTTGATGAATCAACCAGAAGACCCTATAAAGAATTAAAATCCTATGTGACAGTTAATGGTATAAAGATTTATTATAATGAAAATGCTGATGAATTTATCCTGGAAAAAGCAAGAAACAGTAAAGAGAGATGTCTTGTAGTTTCATCTGATATAAAAGACGTATATAAACCCGCAAAAAAACTGAAATGTGATCGGATTTCATCAGAAGGTTTCTTAGAGATACTTAACAAAAAAAGAGAAAAAATAATAAAGAGGACCGAACCCAAGTCTCATCCACTCCCCAAACCAGAGATACGCTTCTGGCTGCGATTCTTTAGTAGACCACCCCAAAAACTAGCGAATATAAAATTGGGTTAAAGCTCTGTATGTTAGTGCCGTTTCTTGCTTCTAAATCATATTCTCCACCACCTATAACTGCGGAAGAACTGGCCGACCTCAAAAAATACCTAAAAAATATTACAAATAATACCGATAAGTTATCAGGGTCGATAAGTTATGATGGATTTTCGTGATAGAAATTTTCAGAGCAAAGCTATTAAACCTCCAAAAGATTACACAAAACACAAGCGTATCATCATCCTTGCAATAATCCTTTTCACTATACCCTTTTTTGGCTTTTTTTCAGGCAATGATTGCGATTTACCAACAGCTCTGAATAACGGTCGAAAGGTGATAAATGCAATAGAGTTAAAAAATGTAAAAAATGAGACAAATGAGGAAACAGATGTTATTGTTCCTGAAATAAGCTTAGAAGGCTATACCCTTATTAATTATGTTTTACTTAAGGGAGATAATTTTTCAAGTTTAAGCAAGCGAACAGGTATCCATATTAATTTAATAAGACAGGCAAATAAGGAGCTAAATACACGGAAAATAAAATCAGGCACTATTATAAAATTACCTGTAAAATCTAATGTTCTATGGATAAAAGTCTTGCGAGGAGATAGTCTTTACTCTTTAGCAAAATCTTTCAGAGTACCTGTAAATAAAATAATAAAAAGAAACAGATTAAAATCCGAAACAATTTATCCAGGAACCAAACTGATAATAGATATATAATTTACTTGTTTTATTTTAATATACTTTAGCAGAAAATAAGTCAATGGATTTCATTTAAGCAGCCATTTTCAAGGTATTAAATAATGATTCTAATTTTTTATGGTTCACAGGGAAGTGATATAAACTATCAAAAATTAATTAGTGAT
>JBFMHD010000022.1:0-19764 GCA_040752395.1 Candidatus Hydrogenedentota bacterium | reverse complement strand
GCTTTTTTTGCTGTTATTTTTACCCCTACTTTATTTTAATATTTGATTAAATAACAGATAACATTCTTGATAATATTACAATTAACAAAAAAGATAGGTCAAAAAATGGTGATTTTAGGGGTTAAAATTTTGAACTTAGGCTAAAGAAATGGAAAAATTAACTCTAATATTATCAATATATTTTAATACTTATATCAGCTTTTTTTAGCTTATTCTGTCAAACTCATGTTTTTTTACGAATGAGCCAAAAATTATCCTCGTCGCACTAATTTGAAGGGAAAGGCGAAGAATCTCTGGTTAATTGATCAGTCGGAAAAAACTCCCTGTCTCTGCTCATCTAATTTAGTTTTTCGAGTTTGGAGAGACGGTCTGAGAGGCGCTTGAGGGACGATAATACCTGCTGATAACACTGAATAAGTGCTGGAAGTTTTAGTAACGATACTTTTAATTTTTTCTCATCCTGATGCGGCCTTGCGGGAAAACCTGAAACCTCCATATCTGATGGAACGGATTTTGTCACACCGCTCTTTGCAGCTATCACAACATTGTCACCGATATTTATATGGCTCGCTAAACCTGCCTGCCCCGCTATGGTTACGTGTTCACCAATCTTTACACTGCCTGAGATACCAACCTGTGCTATAATAATAGAATCATCACCTATCTTAACATTATGAGCTATATGCACAAGATTATCAATCTTTACACGATTTCCTATATACGTTTTTCCAGTCGTACCCCTGTCAATACAGACATTTGCACCTATCTCAACCTCATCACCAATCTCTACATAACCGATCTGCGGAATTTTTAAATGTTTTTTCTGATGCTCAACAAATCCAAAGCCATCAGCACCTATAACCACACCTGCATGGATTAAACAATTCCTACCGATTAGTGTTCTATCATAAATACTCGTATTAGCATGGATTACTGTGCCTTCTCTGACTATGGAGTTATCATGTATAGTTACATTGGGATATATTTTAACATTGTCTTCTATTATAACTTTTTCACCTATATAGACAAACGCGGCGATACAAACATTTTTACCTATTTCAGCTGATCTTGCGATGCAGGACTTTTCACTTATACCTTTAAGTAGGGCTGGTTCGGATTTAAACAAATCGAGTACTTTTGCATAAGATAGTCTTGGGTTATCAACTTTTAATAAAACTTTATCAGTCTGTTCTTTAGGATATAATTTTTTAGATATAATAATTGCGGTGGCTGGCGATTTAAGTGCGAGTTTAAGATATTTTTCATCGAGTGCGAAAGTAATATCGCCTTTTTGCGAGTCTTCAATCGATGAGATACCGGATATAACAGTTTTATCATCACCGATGACATCGGCCTGAACAAACGAAGCTATTTCTTTAACTAACACTTTTTTATCCATTTTTTACTTTTTTGTGGAATCCTGTGCAGTAGCATTAAGTTTTTCTATAACCAACTCAGTGATATCAAAATCGGGTCGAGACCAGACAATAAGGTTTTTTTCAAGCACAACGCTTAAGCCTTGTTCAGTAGCGATCTCTTCAACTATTTTTAGTATATCTTTTTTAGTTTTAGCATCGAGTTCTTCTTTTTCTCGTTTAAGAAGTTTGTTCTGGTCAGCTACGAATTCCTGTAATTTTTTATCTTCTTTTTCAAGTAAATCTTCCTGTTCTTTTTTCTGTTCCTCACTTAGAACTGCAACTTTGTTCTTATAATCCTGATACATATCCATAACTCTTTTTTCCTCTCGTTCAATAACTTTTTGTATCTCATCTCGTTTATCAAGAAGTTTCTCGTTGGAATTCTGATACGCTTCATAATTCGCACCGACCTTAATCATATCAATCACACCGATTTTAATTAAATCGACTGCGTAAAGCATTGGATTAGAAATAAAAAGAGCACTAATTAATAACAATATTTTTGATGTCTTCATTTGGAAATCCTCCTTTTCTTGCTTCTTGCTTCTTGCCTTTAATATATCATCTCCTCTGAAAAACATTGTAACTATAATAATATCAAGTAGAAGCAAGAGGCAAGAGGCAAGAAGCAAGATAAACAAACATCTGGTTTTTCATCCTTTGTGTAGAGCGCAAAAACCCAAAAACGCAATAACCCAAGAACCCAAGAACCCAATAGTGTAGAGCGCAAACCGCGCTCATAAGTACTCCTTACTAAAATGATTCGCCGATACCGAAGTAAACCTCGGTATTGCCTTTATTCGGGTCAGATAACCCGCGTGAAAAATCAAGTCTTATAGGCCCAAGCGGTGTGGATATCCTCATACCCAACCCTGCACCATAAGCTATATCAGAAGAATCAAAACTCTTACCAAATCCACTCCATACAGTGCCTGCATCTGCAAATACTACAACACTGAATAGCTTCTCTACTATTGGTATCCGGTATTCAAGATTAAGATAAAACATCTGGGCACCGCCGCCAAGTATAACGCCTGTATCAGACCTGATAGCGATCTGTCTATCTCTAAACCCACGAACAGTATTCTGGCCGCCTATATAAAATCTTCTAAAGGATGGTATAGTATCGCTTCCTGAGATATCACCGATTATCCCATATCTTGCTCTAACAGCAAAGACCTGGTTTGATATAAAATTCTTAAACCATCTGCCTTCAATCTGGAACTCATCAAAATCCTCATCTCCGCCTAAAAAATAGCCTGCCACTTCATTTGTTAACATCAATCTATAGCCTTGTGTTGGGAAAAAGAAATTGTCACGTTTATCTCTTGTAAAAGTCACTGTGATACTTGATATTGCTCTCTCAGTTATTAAATCAGAGCCTGCTTCTTCAACGATAGATGTAGGAGCGATACCGGGCGTTATATTATCTATCGTAACATCATCGTACTGATAACTTCCATAGATTCTGTTATCTTTATCTTTACCCCATTGTCTGCCAACACCTATACTGCCACCAGAATTATTAATATCATATCCTTCTTTTTCCTGGGTAGTATTAAATCCGCTCAGATTTAGCGAATATGGCGAATCTCTAAAATGCGGGTCACCCCAGTTAATACTGAAACTCGATCTTTTACCGCCAAATTCAGAAGATACGCTAATGTTTTGTCCTGCACCTGTAAAACTCCAGAAATCTTTAGGGTCAAAATTCTTTTTAGTTATCTGAATAAATCCCACGAACCCATCCTGGGAACTATACCCTGCACCAAAATTAGCCTGACCCGTTTTACCTTCTTTAACCTCTATCTCTATAATCTGGTATCCTTCTTTTGTTCCTGGATTATGTTTTATATTTACTTCATCAAAGAACCCAAGGTTTACAAGATTTCTTCTTGATTCTCTGACTTTCACACCATTAAAGATTTCACCTTCTTTGAATAATAGCTCTCTTTTTATAACTTTTTCTTTGGTTTTGATATTACCTGTTATAATAATCTTTTCTATATAGGCGACTGCGCCTTCTTCAATCTGTATCACGAGATGGATTATCCCGTTTTCTTTATCAAGCGTTTCTTTAGGAAGTATTCTTGCAAAGATATAACCTTTTTCAGAATAAGCATCTTGAATATTCATAATATCTTCTCTAAACTTTTCCTGATTAAAAATCTCGCCTTCTTTAAGTTTAACTTTTGATAAGAGAGTATTTTCAGAGAATACAGTCATACCCTCAAAACTCAATTTACCCATTTTATATCTTTTACCCTCGTTTATATAGACATCAACGTACATCTCAGTGTGGTCTTTATTATAAGTTATAACCGGCTCGTCAATAGTTGCGGTTATGTAACCTTTCTTAGCATACTTAAGCAATACTCGTTCCCTATCGACATCAAAGGTCTCTTTAGAATATACCTTGCCTTTACCGGTTTTCATTTCCCAGTTTAATCTCATAGTTGAGAATGCTTTATTTCCGTGGATATTAAATCTTGTGATCTTTACTTTGATCCCTTCAAAGATATTAAAAACAACATCGATTTTATCCTCTTTTCTATTTTCTTCTAATGCTTCGATATCTACATAGATAAACCCTTTTTCTGCATAAGCTTTTTTCAATTCTTTTATTGTCTTTTCCATTCTATATGGGCTGTAGAATTGACCTTCACTTAAAGTGATGGATTCTTTAAGTTTATCTTCTTTTAATTTATCATTACCTCTGAAACAAATTTTTGCTATTCTTGGATATTCTGTAAGCAGGAATTTAACTCTGGCAGTATTGGCTTCTATTTCGGTCTGAGCCTGGACCTCTTCAAAACTGCCAAGATGATAGATGTCTTTTATACCACCTGCTACCGCTTCTTCAAATTGAGTTATAAGATATTCATCTCCTACTTTTAAGGTTAATGCCTCTTCAAGCACAGAATTATGAACGGTTTTATTACCTTCAAAATATATTTCTCTAATAACAACTCTTGGGATAGAAGGTACAACTGTAAAATTAAATTTTATCGGCGAGCCATCAAGTTTCTCATTTATTGCGTGAACGATACATTCACCTTCTTTATCACCAGCAATAAAATCACTCCTTGCAACAGCTGTTATACCGGTAAGAGTTTTATCAGCACTAACACCAAACCCTACCCCATCCTCAGGTATTTTTATAATCTTAAATTCAACTGGCACACCAATAATTCTATTACCATACAGGTCAGTAACAGATACTTCCATAGGTTTAGGAGATTTTTCATTAGCTCTTACAATCTGGTTATTTCCATCGACATAAGAAAGAATCGAGGCTTCAGATGGCACTGCCTGGATCTCAAAGATAATAGGGCTTGTTTTAATTTCAACAGTTGATGCTTGGATTCTGTATATCCCGGCTTTATTACCAGCGGTAAAAAAAACGCCGGCATACCCATCTTTATCACAAATTACAGATTCTTCAGATAGTTTGAAATCCTGTGCTTGTTTTGGAGTATCTATAATACTGAAATTAATTTTATATCCTTCTGGTGTGATATTACCTTCAAGTTTAAGCTGAATAATAAGTTTTTGTTCAACGACTTCTGTGACAACCACCTCCTGGAAATCACCTGATATTTTTTCTAATCTGCCTTTAATTTTGAGTTTTTCAGCGAGTTCAGCTGTTTTTTTAAATTCATCCCAGCAGTATCTTGCTTTATCCGGGTTATTCTGATTTTCGTAAGCTTTAGCAGCGCGTTCCCAGATAGAAGCAGCCTCATTATAAAGTTTTGAGGCTTCTTTAACATCACCGAGTTCTTCACGAATCTTAGCAGCGTCTTCCTGACTGATAGCTGCAGCCTCCAGATATCTGGGGTCATCCTGTGAGTAAAGACCGTTATTAATGCTAATCAATGCACATAGATAAAAAATAATTTTTCTCATTTTGTTATAAGCTCAACTTCAATCAATCTTTCAGTATATTCATAATATGGTTCGTATAATATTTTCTTAATATGCTCAATAGCTAAATTATCAAGTTCAGCAAACCCTGTCTTTGTAATCAATCTTACCTCAGTAATATCGCCTTTAGGAGCGATCAAGATACGGGCTTTAAATTTTGTATTTATCCCCTGTTTTTCAGCCCAGGCAGGCATCTTTGTTTCTGGTTCGTATATAATGGCTCTGTCCTTTCTCTTTTTTAAATCTTTATCTGCAGTAATCCTTTTTACTTCAGGGCCTACATTCTTATCAACGATATCACCCTGGTTTAATGGAATAATCCCCTCTGGTAAACTCTGAATTTTATCAGCACCTGCTGGATTTGGTGCTGGAAGATTAATATCGTCTTTCAATGAACTAACAGCTATCCCTGAACTAAAATTATCAATGCCTTCATCCAGGGTTTGAGTGCTTTTGTATTTATCCTGGTACCCCTTTATCTCATTGGGTACTTTAAAAGCATCGTCGTCTACAGGTAGATTTAGATTTTCAGGTACCGGCATAACCAGATTACTTTTATTTTTATCTCTGGTACTTATATTTTCAAGAAATCTATCTTCTTTAGTAAAAGTTATTTTTCTCTCTTGTAAATTATCAGGAAATATCTCTTCGCTTGGCTGCTTTTCATTAGAAAGTTTAATACTTGCTGTGAGGTCTATCTTTTTAGGATTTGATGAGATGTCTTCTGGTTGTAATTGAGGTGTCTTAATTTCTTCTGTTAAATCCAGAATATTCAAATTTTTTCTATTTTCTTTAAAAAAAGGTTGCGAAATATCCAGTGTCATTTTTAAAGTTTCAGTGGTTTGATTATTGGGGTTCTCGCTCTCAACCAATGCATCCTGTGATTGTTTTTCTGTGAGTTCCTCTTTCGGACTGATTATTCTTTTATCCGGGCTGTAAATTTTATGTCGCAAAATAGTGCCAAAATCAGTAATATCAACCTGAATAATCTTTAAAGGTGGTTTCTCGGTTAATTGATATCTTAAATAAGGGAAAAAAATAAATAAAGAGATATGAAAAATAATGGAGATAAGCATACTATTAAAAAAAATGTTATCCTGTTCTCTTGTATAAATTAGACTCAAGATTCACTTGCCTCCTCTGAAAAACATTGTAATTATAATAATATCAAGTAGAAGCAAGAAGCAAGATAACGGAAGAAGTGAGAAGTATCAGGACAGGCTACAGGCTACGGACTACAGCCGGCTGGAGCCAAAAGCCAAAAGCCTGCTAAAAAGTCTTGAGTCTTGAGTCTTGAGTCCTGTTTTGACTCACGACTTGCAACTCACGACTTGCGACTTGTGACTCTTTTCATATCATCTTTAGTTTTTCATACATTGTGTAGAGCGCAAAAACCCAAGAACCCAAAAACCCAAAAACCCAATAACCCAATAGTGTAGAGCACAAACCGCGATTATGACGACTTCTGCGAAAAAGCTGACAGTTTAAAATGTCGGGACCTCTTCTTCAATATATTTTGTTGGTAAACCCACATTCTTAATACCAAGTTCTTTCACAATGTCTATAATTCGTACCACTCGACCATAATAAACAAACCTGTCAGCCTGAATTATGACTCTGTTTATACCCTTTGAATCCATTATTTTTTTTATCTCGTATTTAAGGTCGATTAATGGTGTCTCTAATCCATTCAAATAAATCTTATCATCCTTTTTAATAGTTATAACGCACTCTGATTGATGTTTTATAGTTTCAGTGCTTTTACTTTCAGGGAGCTCAACTTTAATACCTGTTGATAATTCAAAACTTGAGGCTAATAAAAAGAATATTAAAAGCTGAAATACAACATCAACAAGCGGCGTGATATCAAGTTGAATATACTCAATCTTTTGTTTTTTAACCCTCATCTTTTGATACCTCGCTAAACTCAGCATCACCCTCCATATAATAGAAGCAAGATAACGGAAAGAAAGAAAAGGTAGAGGTTGAGGTTGAGAAACGGAAAAGAAAGATAACGCAAGAAGCAAGATAACAGCGTAAGTAATAAGTGAGAAGTGAGAAGTATCAGATTAGCCCTCGTTTTTTAATACATTGCTAAACTGCAGATTTATAAAATTATATAGTTCATTTGCAGCTACTTCTATCTCATTTGTCATTCTATTAATATAATGTGCATAATAGTTATAACATATAACAGTAGGTATAGCTACAGATAAACCAGCAAATGTAGTAAGCAAAGCTGTCCAGATACCAGCTGCTAAATCAGAAGGATTTACTACTCCACCCATTTCCTGAACCTTCATAAAACACATAATCATACCTTGCACAGTGCCAAGTAATCCTAATAAAGTAGCTGTATAACCGATAATAGCTAATATAACCATATTTCTTTCAAGTTTAGGTATTTCACGAACACATATAGTATCAATAATTTGCTGGACAGATTCACGTTTAATAACATTTTTGTTTTCCTCAAAATTTTTTATTATTTCTTTTACAAGTAGCGGGATTGGGCCCTGTAAACTATCGCACAAGGCTATTGCTTTATAAATAAACCCCTGTCTTAGATTTTCTTTAATTTCATTAAAGAAATTAATCGTTGGTATTTTCGATTTATATAATATCACACCTCGCTCAATTATTATACCAAGGCCTATAATTGCCTCAAGAAGTATAGGCCACATTAGAACCCCACCTTTAGTCATTACATCGATCATCGAAGAACCCTCCTCTGAAAAACATTGTAACTCTAATAATATCAAGTAGAAGCAAGAAGCAAGATAACGGAAGAAGTGAGAGGTATCAGTTTGGTTTTTCAATCGTTGCTTGCTGCTACAATAATACCGACAAGTAATAATAATCCAAAGAAGGCTTTAGAGAAAAGGAATCGCTCACCCTTCCCACGTTTAATCTTTTCCTGTTTCTTTGTTTGTTCTTCTTTAGCTTCTGGTTCTTTTTTAGTTTCTTCTAATTGAGGTGTAAGTGTTTCTTTTTGCTGGTCTTTTTCTTTAAGTTCAGCTTCTTCTTTTTCGCCCACTTCAAGTTTGGTTTTGTCTTCACCTTTGATAGTAGTTTTATCAACTGGTAATTTTTCTTCTTCAGCTAATAATGAGTATAAATTTAGATTTGTACAACAACTTATAAAAACAATCAATAGTAAAATGCTAATAAATTTTTTAAGATTCATCTTTTCTTGCCTCCTGTTTCTAATCTTTTCAGGTCTTTCCCAACCTGATCGAGCCATTTGATCCGTTCTCTTGCTTCATTAGCATAGTTGCTATCCGGATATTCTTTAATTACTCTTTCATAATAGTCTTTTGCTTTTACATAATCATTTAGCATTTGATAACTTTCTGCGATTCTTAAAAGAGCATAGTCAGCATTTCCGCTTTCTTTATACAATATAAAGATTTTCAAAAATTCTTTTATAGCCCTATCGAATTTCTGCATCGCATAGTAAGTTTGACCTAACCAGAATTGGGCTCTTGAACCTACATCTTCATTCCCGTAGTCAATGGCTGATATATAATTGTTAATAGCGGTATCAAAGTTTTCGAGAATATAATAAACCATACCAAGCCCAAGATATGCATCAGCTTTATAATAGCCATCGAGTTCAATAGCTTTTATATAATACTTTTTTGCGATCTCCCACTCTGATAGATTACTGTAAAGATAGCCGAGCTCATAATAACATCTCTGCATCAATGCTTCATCAATTCTATGTTCAACAATCATACGGAACTGGGAGATAGCTTCATTCAGTTTACCAAGATTTTTATAAAGTAACCCCTTAAGTAAAATAGCCTTTGATTTCAGTGTGCTATTTAACGATATTACACTGTCATAATAACCCACAGCTTTTTGTATGTCGTTTTTTTGTTGATACATCTGACCAAGTTTTAGAAAAGTTTCTTCCTTAAGTCTTTCCACTTTTTTAGAGGATATAATTTTATTGTAATGATATATAGCGCTATCAGTATTATTAAGTGAAGCGAAATGGTCTCCTAAAACCATTCTTACGTTTTCAACAAGGTCACTTTCTGGAAATTTATTAATAAAATTTTCAAGTATAGCTATACCTCGATCGAAACTCTTTTTGTGCAGGTATGAGATGCCTATGCCATAAGAGGCATCATCACTTAATGGTGTATTGGGGTCAAGAGCAATAACTTTATGATAAAACTCTATAGCTGTATCATAATTTTTTATGTTAAAATAACATTCACCGATTTGATACACAGCCTGAAGATAGTTTTCGTTTTTATCGGAAACTTTATCGAAATAGAGAATAGCGTTTTCATATTGTTCGGTTCTGAAATATGCCCAACCGATATCCATATACGCATCATCTCTATGTTCGGAGTCAGGATATAATTCAATAAGTTTTAGAAAGTCAGCTATACTTTCCTTGAACATCTTAAGTTTTAAATAACATAAGCCACGTGCAAAGTAACTGTGTTCAACAAATTCGGAATCTTTATAATTATTAATCAGATCGGTGAAATATTCTTTAGCTTTATCCCAGTTCTTTTTATTATAATAGATTTCACCCATTCTGAATATAGCCTCGGTCTTTGTGGTTGTCGCATCAATATTTATAATAGTCTGATAATCTTTGAGAGCCGGCTCATAATCTTCGAGTTCTTTATAAGCCCAGGCGCGTGTCATCAAAACCTTTGATAATAACATAGGTTCATTAGAATATTTATCAAGGTATAAAGAGGTATATTGTATGGTAGTGTTATAATTTCTAAGTTTATAAAAACTTTCACCGAGCATATACAAAGCCCGCTTTTCGTTCTCTTTATCTATATTTTTAGAGATTGAATACAATTTCAAAAAAATATTTTTTGCAGTCAGATAATCACCTTTATTATAATAGAGATAACCGAGGGTATAATACGCTTCAGAGAGAAGAGATGATTCTTCGTATCTAACGATTAATTCTTCAAGTATTTTTATTGATTCGTCCATTTCGCCAAGCTGTAATAAAAGATTAGAAGCTCTGAATAAAGAATGCGGCGTATTTTTATCTTGAGGGAACTCTTTGAAAAGTCTTAAAAAATAATCTGCTCCTCTTCTATACTCCTTAAGCTGCGAATACGTCCAACCAAGACTGTAATACACACCCGGGATAACAGAACTTACATCACCAAAATCCTGTAATATCTTTTCATAATACTCTAATGCTTTTTTGTAATTACCCTTATTATATTCTATCTCTCCACGTAAAAACATTCCTGAGGCAAATATTATCGTATCCTCAGGTTTAAGGTCCAATATCTCTTTTAATTTTATATCAGCTTTATCATAGTCTTTTTTCTTTAAATAAGCCAGCCCTTCATAATATTTGACTTTGGACATAAAATTCTTGTCAGCTTTAACCCGTGCTAAAATATCAAATATATTTAATGCTATATCAAACCTGTTATCATTATATAATTTTACCCCACTATTAAATAAAGCATCTGCAACGATTGTATTATCAGGGAACTTGTCAAGTAATACATTCATTGTCTTTATTCCGCTGTCAATCATATTATTTTCAAAATAAATAAGCCCGAGATATGAGATCGTATATTCTGTATATTTTTCAGCTGGATATTTATCGAGGTAATCATTAAAATTTTGTATTGCTTTCTCTATATTATTATTTCTCCAGTATGCCATAGCAAGCCAGAAAAGAGCATCATCAGAGATGGCTGTTTCCGGATACTTCTTAAGAAAATCTTCAAATTCTTCTATTGCACCATCGTAGATTTCCTGTTTATAAAGACCGATAGCAAAATTGAATGGTCTTACTATGGATGAGGGGATATCTTCTGCAAATAGATTATTTGCAAAAAATAATAGAAAAAAAACTAATAGTCTATTTCTTTTCATCACTTCCTACTTCTTTTTCTTTAGGTGTTTTAGATTTAAATACCAATGAACTACCCTCTTTGTTTACAGTTACAGAAACCGAGTCATCACTCTTTATATTACCATTTAATATTTCTTCAGAGAGCGGGTCTTCGAGATATTTCTGTATAGCCCTTCGGAGTGGTCTTGCACCGAAATTAGGGTCATAACCTTTGTCAACAAGATATTCTTTGGCTTTATCCTGCAGTCTTAATTCTATGTGTTTGTCTTCAAAAAGATGTTTACATACTTTGCTGGTAAGCAGGTCGACTATTAATTTAAGTTCTTCTTTTGACAGCTGTCTGAACACAATTATATCATCAAGTCTGTTAATGAATTCTGGGTTAAATAAACGTTTAGCTTCTTCAAGGACAGTCTCTTTCATTTTTTCAAAATCTCTTTGTTTATCACCCGGTCCAAACCCGAGTGTTGAGCCTTTGGATAATAATCTGCCACCGATATTTGAGGTTAAAATAATAATTGTATTTCTGAAATCAACTGTATGACCCAGATTATCAGTGAGTCTGCCGTCATCCATTACCTGCAGCAAGATATTAAATACATCTGGATGAGCCTTTTCTATCTCATCAAATAGAACAACGGAGTACGGTTTCCTTCGTACAGCCTCGGTTAATTTACCACCCTCTTCATAACCGACGTATCCTGGTGGCGAGCCGACAAGCCGTGATACTGTATGACGTTCCATAAATTCGCTCATATCAAGTCGTATCAAAGAATCGATATCACCAAAGATAAATTCAGCCAGAACCCTCGCCATCTCGGTTTTGCCAACACCTGTGGGTCCGAGAAATAAAAAAGTTCCAACAGGTCTTCGAGGGTCTTTCATCCCGCTTCTCGAACGTCTCAATGCTTTTGATAAAGCTTCTATAACCTCTCTCTGACCTATGATTTCTTTACTGAGTTCCTCTTCCATCTTCAGGAGTCGTTTAGATTCTTCTTCAGCGAGTTTATCAACCGGGATACCGGTCCATTTTGCAATAACCTCTTCAATCTGTTCTTGTGTAAGTATCACTTCTTCTTTAGATTTCGATTCGAACCATTCTTTCTTTTTCAGTTCGAGATCATCACGCATCTGTTTTTCTTTATCTCTTAATCGCGCTGCGGCCTCGAACTCCTGATTATTCACAGCCTGGTTCTTTTCAGCATTGATTTTTTCTATCTCTTTTTGCATCTCTTTAATACTATCGGGCAGCACGGTGTTTAATAGTCTTGCACGAGAGCCTGCTTCATCTATAACATCTATGGCTTTATCAGGTAAATGTCTATCCTGAATATATCGATGCGATAAACGTGCGGCTGCTTTTAGGGCATCATCTGTATATTTTACCCTGTGATGAGCCTCATATTTATCACGAAGCCCTTTTAAAATTTCGATTGTTTCATTAACACCTGGCTCATCAACCATTACTGTCTGAAACCTGCGTTCAAGTGCGGTGTCTCTTTCAACGTGTTTACGATACTCATCAAGCGTGGTAGCACCTATACATTGTATCTCACCCCGAGCAAGAGCAGGCTTTAAGATATTAGCTGCATCGATGGCACCCTCAGCTGCACCCGCACCTACAAGCGTATGAATTTCATCAATAAAAATAATAACATTCCGCTCCCTTTTAAGCTCAGTTAAAATCTTCTTTAACCGCTCCTCAAACTCACCACGATATTTAGTACCCGCAACAATAGCTGCTAAATCTAAAGCCACAACCCGCCTATCTGCAAGTATATGAGGTATCGAACCCTCGATAATCCTTTGCGCTAAACCCTCAACTATCGCTGTCTTACCTACCCCGGGCTCGCCTATAAGCACAGGATTGTTTTTTGTCCTCCTTGATAATATCTGTATAACCCGCTCTATCTCTTTCTGTCTGCCAATCACTGGATCAAGATTCCCATTCCGACCAAGCTGGGTTAAATCACGAGAAAACGCATCTAAAACCGGCGTTCTTGTGGCTTTCTTTGGTGCAACCTGCGTACCAGCTGCCTTGTTTGCTTCTTTGGGTTTTGGAGCTTTATGCCCTGTCCCAAGTAAATCAAGTAATAATTCACGTACAACCTCAGGCTCTAACCCAAGATTTAATAATACCCTTGAAGCTAAACCCTCAGACTCTTGCAGTAATCCAAGTAGCAGATGCTCAGTACCGATATAAGTATGGCCAAGAGCCTGGGCTTCTTGAAGTGCGAGCTGTAAAACTCTTTTGGCCCGCGGTGATAAATCTATATCGCCTATCTGCAGAGTATCTTTTCCCGGTGTTACCAGTTTCTCAATCTCTATTCTGACACTCTCAAGCTCTATCCCAAGATTATTTAATAATTGAGCTGCGATACCCTCCCCCTCTTTTATTAAACCTAATAATAAATGTTCAGTATCAACACTTGAATGATTAAGATTATAAGCTTCTTCACGAGCATATTTTAAAACTCTCTCAACCCTTTCAGTATAACGGCCAAACATCGTGCACGCCTCCTTCGAAAAACGCTGTAACTCTAATAATTCGGGCTACAGGCTACGGACTACAGCCGGCTGGGGTCCGTAGCCTGTAGTCTGTAATCTGAAGCCCGGAGTCAGCATATCATCTTTTGTTTTAACATCTACGTTAAATAATAAAATATCTAATTAATTTATGCAATATTAGTGCCGTAATTGTTCGCGCATAATATCAGCTCTTGTTTTATCCCTCATAATTGTATTATTTTCAGGTATTTTTGCATAACTGCGTAGATGCGAGGGCTGTATTAAAATTAATAGTTTATTTAAGCTATGAACTGAAATTTTGTCAATAATTCCCATCTCTACACCAAGACGTAACATCGATAAATGCTGCATAGCCTCTTTGGAAGATATAAGTCTTGCATTAGATAAAATACCTAATGCCCTGAATATACTGTCTTCAATCTTAAGTTTCGATTCTTTTAAAAGACTCTGTCTTACCTCTCTCTCTTTGTTTATAAGATTTTTCGTAACTTTTTCCACACTCTCTATTATCTCTTCCTCGGTTTTGCCAAGCGTCTTTTGATTTGAAACCTGAAAAAAGTTGCCAAGTGCTTCTGTGCCTTCACCATAAAAACCACGTATAGCTAATCCCATCTGTCCAAGTGTATTTAATATTTTACCTATCTGTTCAGAGATAACCAGGGCAGGTAAATGAACTAAAACACTTGCTCTTATTCCTGTTCCTGTATTAGTAGGGCAGGCAGAAAGATAGCCGAAATCAGGATGAAACGCGAAATCAAGTTTTTCACTCAATTCATCATCTATGCGGGTTAATATCCTATAGGCATTAATGAGGTCTAATCCTGAAAATAAGCATTGCATCCTTAAATGGTCTTCCTCATTAATCATTATGCTTACAATCTCTTTTTCGTCAAATATCACACCAGGCGAATTGTATTTAATTAAGTCTTTAGATATTAAATGCCGTTCTACGAGTACCTCCTGTTCGATCCTCTCTAATTTTTTGATCTCAAACATATAAGAGTTCCGCAAAAATGGTATCTCCTTTGCAGAGTTAAAGACATTTTCAAGTATGTTTTTGCTTTCTTGATGCGTGGCTCTGTGGGGGAATACAGCATTTTTTAAGTTTCTAACAAGTCTTATTCTTGAAGCTATACAAACATCGCTCTGGGGTCCTGTTCCTCCAAGCCATTCTCCAAACTTCTCAAAAAAATTATTAAAAAACATTTGTTTTGCTCCGAAAATAAATTTAAACTGTTTTCTTTTCTTTCATTTTTCTTATCTCATCCCGTATCTTTGCTGCATCTTCATAACGTTCTTCTTCTATCGCTTTCTTTAATTCTATATTTAATTGTCTTAATTTATGAGGGACACTCTCCTTTTTTGACACACCTTTTGGGACTCTACCTATATGTGTGATATTCCCATGAATGCGTTTTAATAAAGGTTTTATCTCTGACTCAAAAGCTTTATAACATTCTGAGCAACTAAATTTACTGATACTCATAAATCCTTGATAAGTCAGTCCACAATTCGGGCACTGAAGTTGTGGTAAATACTCGGGTTTTTCTTCAATTGAAGAAAACAAATCAGAGAGTATATTTTCAAGATTTATTCCTGGTGGCTGTCCTTTCACAATCTTGATCCCTTTTTTAGCAGCACACTCCTCACACATATGAATCTTTCGAGCTTTTTTACCCCTGATCTCAGTAAAATGTACAGTAGCCTCATTTTCGCCGCAAATCTCACATATAATCTTTTCTTTCATAATAATATAACCCCTTGGTTTGAGGCACAAAGGCACAAAGTTTTTTTCCCGGGTTGCCTCTACCTTGACGGTTGCGGTATCCATGGTTTCTTGTTCTTTATCTCTCTAAATGTTATAACCGGTGGGTCACTAACAGGACATACAAATGAACATATCATACAACTGTAACATTTTTCATCATCTGGTATAGGCTTTCTCTTTTTAGAATCCCACTCAAGCACCTGACCACCAGCATCCTGACACACAATATAACATTGACCACAACCTATACATCTATCAAGATCATAAAAAGCAGAACCCTGGCGCTGTAAATCAAAATCACCTGTTTCATGAATGTTAGTTAATGCAAGTCCAACAATGTCTTTAACTCCCTGAAACCCTCTGGCATCCATAAAATCCGATAACCCTTCACACATATCTTCTACAACTCTATGGCCATACCTTATAACAGCTGTTGTCATCTGAACAATAGTAGCTCCACAAAGTAAATATTCTACTGCGTCAATCCATGTCTCAATACCGCCGCATCCTGCAATTGGGAGTCCGAGCTCTTTTTTCTTTGCAAGCTCAACAACACATTTCAAACCAATTGGTTTTATTGCTGGTCCTGAATATCCGCTAATAGCACCTTTACCAAAAACATTTAGACTGGGGACAAAATCATCTAAATTTATACCTGCAAGCCCGCGCACAGTATTAATCGCTGTTATACCGTCAGCACCACCCTCCTTGGCATACATCGCAGGCTCTGTAATATCTGTTATATTAGAAGTAAGTTTAGCAAGGATAGGTATCTTTACAACAGAACGAACTATCTCGGTAAACTCTTTTAATAATTCAAATGCCTGACCAACTTTCATTCCTGACCCTTCGATTGTCATATGTGGGCAGGAGAAATTTAATTCAAGCATATCACATCCTGCATCTTCACAGGATTTTGCAAGATATTTCCATTCGTCTTTTGAGAACCCCATAATACTCGCTATAACCACATTATCAGGATAATTCTTTTTTAACCATTTTATATCCTGTAAATTATCTTTTAATGGTCTATCAGTAATCTGCTCAACGTTCTGTAAACCTATTAATCTTTTACTGCCATAATGATAACCCTGCATTCTTGGTGATGGATGAATAATCTTTATGTTGTCAGCGCCAAGTGTTTTATATGCAACGCCCCCAAACCCTGCTTCAAACCCACGTGCTATCATCTCTGCAGTATTACTCACTGGTGAAGATGAAAGCAAGAAAGGTGTTGGGAAGTTTTTACCACAAAAATTTATACTTAAATCTCGCATCTTTATTACCTCCGAGCTTCTATATTTTTCATAATCGATTTTGCTGCAAGCTTGCCATCAGCTACTGCATCAATAACACGAGCAGGCCCCCTTACAATATCGCCACCTGCATATATACCTTTCTTTGCTGTCTCTAAAGTGTTTTTGTTAACCACTATTAAATCTCGTTTGTTAAATTTAACTGATGGGAGCTGTTCTTTGAGTTTCACATCAGGAGCTGAACCTATAGCAATTATTACTGCTTTGACTTTTAATGAAAATGAGGTATCCGGCACTTCTCTTACATTCGAAGGTATTAATAACCCTTTTTTTATCCACTCGGTCTCTGTACCCCTGACACCACAAACCTCTCCACCTCTGCCTATTATCTCTTTTACCTGCGCCTGCGGTTTAATAATAACATAATTATCAATAGCCATTTGTAGATCATCTTTATCAGCAGGTAACTCTTTCATACTCTCAAGCGCGATACAATAAACTCTTTTTGCACCAAGCGATTTGCACGTACACGCGACATCCATCGCAACAGAACCCCCACCTATTATTGCGACATTTTTATTTCTTACCATTAGCTTGAGTTTTCTAACATTCCCATTTCTTGCGTTTCTTAAAAAGACCTGGGCTGTCGTTACATTTTTTAAATTCACTCCAGGTATTTTTAATGAATAGGGGATAGATAACCCGGTACTTACAAAAACAGCTTTATACCCTTTTTTTAAAAGCTTCTCAATCGCTCCATTCCCTTTAATAGCTTTATTACACTTTATCTTAACCCCAAGTGCGAGAACATCATTTATTTCTCTATCAACAAATTCATCATTCAATCTAAATGAGGGTACACCATATCTTAAGATGCCACCTGGTTTTTTTTCTTTCTCAAAAATAGTTACGCTGTAGCCTTGTTTTGCTAAAGTAGCAGCACAACTCAAACCCGCAGGTCCGGAACCTATAACCGCGATATGTATACTATTTGACTGCTTCTTAATAATTGGATTAAAACCTATCTGCCAGCCATACTCGATAAGAAACCGCTGTAACTTACCGATATTTATAGGTCTGTCTATCTCGGTTGAAGAACATTTTTCTTCACATAACCGTTTTGTAGGACATACTATACCGCAGATACCACCAAGTATATTATTTTCTTTAATCGTTCTGATAGCACCTTTTAAATTCTTTAATCTGAGTTTTCTAATAAATTTACCCGGATCAGTATCAGCTGGACATCCTGCACTACAGGGCGCATCATAACAGAGAAGACATCTGTCAGCTTCTGCTATGGCCTGCGATAGAGAATATCCTCGTTCCATATCGAATAATTTATTAATACTCTCCATTGTCAAACCTCCTCTGAAAAACGTTGTAACTCTAATAATATCAAATAGAAGCAAGAAGCAAGATAAACAAACATCTGGTTTTTCATGTTTTGTGTGGCGGTGCAGTTCACCGCATGACAATTCCTTCAAAAAAGTTGATGAGTAAATTTTATCTTATATCTTTTTTTAAGCAAGTATTTTTATGGTGTACCTGAGCCTTCGGAGATTTTAAGTATCTTCTCCTGGATAATATCTTTTCCCAGATGAAACGATTGACCGTGCTCAGCTCCTTTAATAACAATTAATTCAGCTTTAGGATACCATTCCTGAAACATTAGACCATCAGCTACACAGGCTAAAGAATCATCCTCAGCATAAATAAGTAAAACAGGCTTTTTATCAATATATTTCATCGATTGATAAGGGTTAACATCTTCAAAAGATACACCATTCTGCCTTTTATATATATAATCAAGAAATTTATATATTAATACATTGTCTGTCTTTATCAATAATTTTAAATGTCTTTTAATACTCTCCTGTAATCTTGCATACGCACCATCAATTATATAAAAATCAAAAATCAAATCTTTATCTGTTGCAAGAATTGTAGCTGAGGCACCCATAGAGGTGCCATACGCTCCGACCATACCATTGTATTCGCTCATTTTATAATTTTTCAAATATAATAAAGCGCTCCTGACATCCTTTCTCTCAGTCCATCCTAAACCAGTCCTTGTACCTCCACTCTCACCGTGTGCTCTAAAATCAAAACTTAACACAGAAAACCCCAGTTTGTAAAACATAAAAATAATATCAATCAGATCACTTCTGTTTGTTCCATAGCCATGGATTACAATAACACCAGGTTTATCCCGCTCTCCTTTAATAAACCATCCTGATAGCATCATACCATCCTCGGTTAAAAATCTTACGTCTTCATAAGCTATACCATAATCTGATGGTTTTGTAATAAGAGGATATTTAGGTGGGTGAGTATATTTATTGAAAGTAATAATAATAAGTATAAGAGAGAGCGGTAAAACTATAGCAACAAAACCCGATAAAAACTTTATTATTTCTAAGAACATCTTTAACATATTCTCGTTTTCAAAATCAATAATCGTTTAAGACCAATCCCAGTATTTGGGCTTTACAGTTTTCTATAATAATTTTCGTTGCTTTTAATAAAGTATCACTATCTATTTTTCTGAGTCTTGATACCATAACAACATTTTTGATAATTGACAGGATTAAAGCCGTGTCATTTACAGATATTACCGAAGGGCTATCGATAATAATAACGTCAAACTTCCGCTTTAGTGTAGCCAATAGCTTTTTAAACTTGCTACTTGTAAAAATAATTGATGGGTTATGTTGTATCTCGCCTGAATTAATTATCTTGAGATGGGACTCATAGGTATCAAGAATATATTTTTCAATCGGTTCATTACTCACGAACCAGTCAGTAATCCCTGAATTATTATTAATACGAAAATATTTATGGAGTTGTGGGTTTCTTAAATTACAGGAGAGAATAAGCGTTCTTTTTTCTATTTCAGCAAAGGTTAAAGCGAGGTTCGCAAGTATCGTTGTTTTACCTTCAACTGGTAAAGTGCTTGTAATAACAAATGATATTTTACCCCGGAAAAGAAACATTATGTTG
>JBFMHD010000219.1:0-4589 GCA_040752395.1 Candidatus Hydrogenedentota bacterium | reverse complement strand
GTACAGGGTCAGATACTACTGATTCGCGGTATGCTGATATTGATGGTGAGACATATACATACTACTGGGATGCCTCAGCAGATGGGATAACTTATGATACGAGGGTGCGGATACGGGTTTATGTATACGATGGTGACGACACAGGAACAGATACCACGAATTATTTCAGTGTTGATATTGTATCACCTGATACGCCGCAGAACGTACATGCAATCGCTGATCTCACCACACCAGAGACAGGGGTGTATATCTACTGGGAGCCGGGTACAGAGTCTGATTCAAAAGAATATAGAATCTATCGAAGCACCAATGGGGTAAGCTGGGTATTATACGATACCACTGCTAAAAACGATACTGACTTTTTAGATAGCTATGTACAACAGGGTGATAGCTATTTCTACAAAATAACACTGATTGATATTTATGATAATGAGAGTGATTCGAGTGTAGAGTTATCTGCACCGTATATGTATCTTACAAAAACCAAGGACATAGACTCAACAAGACCAGGTGATACTATTTTATATACTATACGAGTATTTAATACTGGGTTTGCGCCTGCCAACGGCTTCATCGCTTATGATTATAGACCAGAAAATACTACGCTATCAGATTCTGCTACAAGTGATCTAGCAGGTACTATTATTGAATACAAAGTCGGTGCTGATTATCAATCAGCATACAGTTCCTCAGCAACTATTGTCCGCTGGAAGTATGAGAGTAATGTATATCCACATATAACAAATGTTGTAGCAACATTAACGATGGAAGTGAGGGTAGAATGAGTTAGAAGCAAGAAGCAAGAAGAGATGTTTTTCTTAACTTTTAACTTTTAACTTTTTCAAAAAGGAGGTGATTGATTATTTATCATTAATTGTTGACCGGAGACAGTAATGACCAGGAGCCCAATCCTGTATTCTGTATTCTGTCTCCTGTCTTCTCTATAATATATCTTCTGTCTTTGACAGAACCAATGTCTTTTTCAGGGGAAAAATTACAATGAGTAAACAACTTTTGATTTTAATAGTATTAAGCATAGGTTTGGTTCTATATCCAGTTACTCAAACTTATGCAGCTGAGAATGGTACAGATTCAGGTACAACTATTGTTAACGCAAATGATGCCAGTGACTCGATACCTGATGCAGCTGGCGAGATGAGTTTGAGTGCTGCTAATAGCTCAGGTAGTGATACACAATATACTGATTCTACATCAACATTGTGCTGTACAGTTATACTCGCGTTTGATTTAGCTCCAATAGATTCAAATTCACTCATGACTGCTGATACAGGCAACCCGGGTGATACTGAAGTGTATAAATATCATATCAGGAACCTCGGTAATGGCTCTGTATTTTTAACCTTCAGTCATACTGCTTCTGGTACTCCTTATGGTACTGCATGGGGTGATACGAGATACAATGTGTATCACGATGCTGATGAGGACAATGCTTATGATGCAGGAACAGATACCAGAGTTTACGAGAATTATCCACTTGCACCTGATAATTCAGAAACCTTTTTCGCAACAGTAGCCATCCCATCTTATGCAAGTGATGGTGATAGTAGCGTATCTGTTTTCAAGGTAACTGATAACGCGATAATAAAAACAAGCTATGGCTCGACCACAGGTGATGGTTGGGAGGGTGGTGTACCTATCTGGTCAAATGACTCGTATGATACCCAGTATGACACTGTAACAACCTATGTAATTTATGCAGTTGTTCGTATGGCAAAACGGATCTCAAGTGCTGGGAACTACAGACCAGGGGATACTATCCAGTATGAGATTATCTACGATAATGACGGAGCAGATACTGCAAAATTTGTAACGATTTATGAAGCTATACCTACGAACACAACATATAAGGTTAATTCCTGCTGGGATTCTGACCCGCATAGCGGTAATATAGAAGTAGCGTGGGAAAATGAGCTTACTGACCCATCATTTGCTGATGCTGAGAGTGCCAGTGCAGCAAAGATACGATGGACTTGTTTATCTGATGTCTCGCCGACTGATGGCGATTCTACAACTAACGCTACAGATGATGGCGCTGATTTAGACGCAGGTAGAGTTAGATTTAAAGTAGAGATTAATTAACACAGTTTCGCTTTATTCGTAATCCTTTAGGGTGATTACTGATGTTCTTATATCGTAAGAGCCAGGCAATTTGCGTAGAATTTTAACTCAACTATATGACGTTAAAAGCTTTCATATAGTAGCCTGGCTGGTGGCACTGCCACATTAGAACTCATATCCCTGAAAAGACATATTTTCACTCCGGGCACCCTTGACTATAGCAGGGGTGCCTGGATGATGAAAAAAAGGGAAAGATTAATCACTCTAAATGAATATTTTTTAGCGGCCATTACGCTAAGTTGAGGTTTGAGATTATGACGAATAAAACACAAGCGAAACTGTGGGATAGAGTCTCTCTAACTGAAAACCGGATCCTTATAGTTCTAATTCTGCTGTTAGTTCTGTATTTTCCGGATCTGGTATTAGCTCAAGAGAACCTTAAAATTGAAAAAATCATAGGTATTGAGCGAGGGAGTGTTATTGTTGATGGAGATACTGCGACCGAAGTATATCTCGATGATGAAGTAAATATTATTCTCGATTTAGGCATGGTATACCCCTTAAAAAGAATAAAGGTTTACACGCCAAATAAACCAGAAGAAATCTCTGTCTCCATATCACAGGATGGTGTGACCTGGAAATTTTTTACGCTCAAGCAAAAGTTCCCTGAATTGAAAGAAGCAGGATTAGAATCCGAGATAGCACAACTTATTCGGCTCACAGGTAAAGGCCTTATTCTTCGTGAAGTTCAGGCCATAAAAGGAAAACAAACTGAGATTAATATACTCGATGTAAAATCAAATATTTTAGCAGATACCAAAGTTGAGATTGAGTTTATAACAGATAAAGCTTGTGGTAGTAATGTCGCTTATGGTATTACACGTCAGCGACTGGATAAAACAAGTGTCGATGCCTCGATTGATACCATACATCGAATTGTTATAGAAAACCTGGAGCCAGGAACACTATATTATTATGTAGCTCGCGGTGTTGATGAAGCAGGCAGGTTCGAGGAGAGTGAACTATATCAATTCCAGACAACAGGTATCCCACCATTAAGAATCTTTAATATCTCTGTGTCAAACATACGTTCTGACCGCGTTTTTCTTAACTGGACCACTAACACAATGTCAATAACTAAAGTTCAGTATGGTGACTCTATGTTTTATCTCCCAATGCAGGCATTTGATACTGTTCCTGCAGCCTCGCATCAGGTAGTGCTTGATAGATTAGAGCCTGAAAAAACTTATTATTATCGTATCTACGTAGAAGATATTTATGGTCGGTCGGCAAAATCAAACAAAGGATTCTTTACATCAGCTGAATATAATATCGCTTTACATAGAACTGTACAGGGCACCTTCTGGACAAATATTGAGCCTGCGTTTATTAGCAATACACCGCCTTTAATACAACGAGTAACTGACGGCAGACTTGATTATTATACCGGAATGACCGCGAGTAAAGACCCTGATAAGGGTGACCAATACTTAATACTTGATTTATCAGAACCAGGACCTTTACAGAGAACCGAGTTTTACTGGCGACAAACAGCTTATCCACAAAAGTATGCACTTTATACCAGTATAGATGCTAAAGACTGGGAACTTATAGATGATAATTTAACTGCTGATAGCGGCGTATTTACATATATCAAAGGTAATCCAATTATTATACACACAATCGATCTTAACAGACGGATAGCGAGGTATCTTAAGTTTTATATGAAACAAGGTAACCCGTATTACAGAAAACGGAAACAATACAAATGTGTGATTTTGCACGAATGGAAAGTAATGCCAGTGTATTAGAAGCAAGAAGCAAGATAACGGAAAGAAAGAAAAAGTAAAGGTAAAGGTTGAGGTTGAGGTTGAGGAACGGAAAAGAAAGACAACGGAAGAAGCAAGAAGTAGATGATATGAAAAGAGTCGTGAGTCGTGAGTTAAAACAGGACTCAAGAGTTTTTAGCAGGCTACAGACTACGGGCTATGGACTACAGCCGGCTGGAGCCTGTAGCCTGAAGCCTGTAGCCCAAAGAAATGTTTTTCTTAACTTTTAACTTTTCTTTTTTAAGGAGAACAAAGGTTTATGAGTAACTTTATGAAAATTTTATTAGTGTTATGGATAATCATATGGTTTGGCGCCTTGATTATTCCTCTCTCTGTGCACGCAGCTGGTACGGATTCTGGTACAGTGATAACAAATGCTGATGATGCAGAGGATACCCAGGCAGATTCACCTGGTGAATTATCACTATCTTATACGAATAAGACAGGAGCTGATACCAAGTATGTAGACACAGGAACCACAGCAGCTGACCGATGTACCTGCACAGTTCAGTTAGCGTGGGACATCTCGTTTCTTGATACTGGTGGAGCAGGTGGTACGGCGAACCACGACACAGATGGCGTAGGTTATGGTCAGCCAGGAGATACGATAGTGTATACAGTAGGTTTTTACAATAGAGGTAATGGTCCGATATCAGTGAATACGGATTCAGTGGTGCAGGG
>JBFMHD010000218.1:0-4663 GCA_040752395.1 Candidatus Hydrogenedentota bacterium | reverse complement strand
AATCTCAGTTCTCGATCCCATTTTTCATTTCTTTCGGTTTCGGCCTCAAACAGTGCCCCCTGAATTAAACTTGAAGCAGCCATCTGCGAAAAAACAGGGTCCAAACTATCTGGTTCTTGTGTCATACCAATAATTATCTCATCTTGAGGTATCCTATTGTTTTTTGTTGTTTCAATATTTTCCCCACAAGAAGCTAAGATTAAAAGAATGATTAAAAATATACTAATAATATTACAATTGGTGTACTCATTTAAATAGTACTTTTTTCCCATTTTTTTTTTCATACAAAATGTTTATAATATAAATAGAAATCATTGCGTCCTGTGCAACGTATGAAAAATTTGCAATTTTCAATTTCCAATTTGCAATTTTTCAAAAAGGGGGTGAATAAAATGTCAGCTATTTCTGCGATCCATGGTATTAATCTACAAAATACTACGTCATTCACTGTTAAAACCGGCTCAGAATCGCTCTTAACTAATGTTGCAGGCAATCCATCATATTTTTCTCAGATTATCATCAAGTCACCAAACATTGGAAACAAGATTGATATTACAGTTTAATGAAGCAGCGCCTCAATCCAATTTCAACGACCATCTACGTTTTTTCTTCTTTGTGCCTGTTGACTGCAGAAACCTTGTTGACAAAGAGCCTACTGTGTATGCGGTATTCTGGGCCTCATACTTTCTTCAACCTGTGCTTTTTTTGAAACATCTTTAAGACTATTCATACTTTTTCTTAATTTTTCAAATTTTTCTTTAATATTCTTTTGAAGATTAAAAACTATCTTTTCCATTGAATCAATATTATGTTCATAAACACCATACTCGCCAAGAAGGCTCTCATCTTCTAATTCCAGAATAATCTTGTCGTATCCTTTAAGTGCAGTTCTTAGGTCTCTTCTTATATCCTTGATAATTTCCATATTTTTCCTGACAGCATTAATAACCTGTTCTCTCATCATAAAGCATCTCCTCTGAAAAACGTTGTAACTCTAATAATATCAAGTAGAAACAAGAAGCAAGAAGCAAGAAGCAAGATAACGGAAAGAAAGATAACGCAAGAACGCAAGAACCCAAGAACCCAATAGTGTAGAGCGCAAAAGCGCTCATAACGACTCCTATAAAAAGTTAAAAGTAATAAATAAAATATTTCTTGCTTATAAATATTTAATTATTTATAATTAGTCAAATATATTTTAGGGTTAAATGTAACCTATCGGTTATAGTTAGAAGCAAGAGGCAAGAAGCAAGAGAGCTTTGTGCTTTTGTCACTCTGTGCCTTTGTGCCTCAAACGTAAATGGTCTAAGATTAACCAGCTCTACCTAAGACTGATTGGATTATGAGTTAAATTTATGGATGAAGAAAAGCAAAAGTCTTCAAAGGATTATGAAATAACAGATAAGGAATGGAAGTATCTCACAGGAGAATTAAGTTATAATGAATTAACAGAGTCAGAGGTTGAAGATTTTGCAAAGCGTAACAGGAAGGTTATGGCGTCTGTATTAGCCGAGGCCTTGAGTCTGAGGCGAAATGAAGAGGGTATAGCTTCTTCTCTTGTCTGGGCGCTTGGGGAGCTCAAGTATTATGACGCTTTTAATATATTATCTGCGATCTTTCAGCAAACAAAAAACCCAAATATTAAAGAAAAAATTATCTATTCTTTAGGTCAGATAGGCAATGAGGGTGCTATGCCGTATCTATTACAGGTATTAAAAAATCCTAATGAGAGTCTTGATATGAAATGGAATGCTGCTATGTCTATAAAGCTGCTTGGTCGTGAGAAAGAGATAGAGCCTTTAATGGATGCATTGAGAAAAAAGATATTCGGATAGCAATTATTTATGATTACTTTCAAAGAATCTATACCGCGAGATAAAGTTTTTTTAAACAATGTCAGAAATAACACTAAATATTTCTGCAGCCAGTGTAATATTCGTAAAGATATCATAGATACAATTGAGATAAGCGTTGATGAAATAATAGTTAATATTATAGAATATTCAAATGGAAAGCTTCCTATAGAATATATTTTTACCTACAAAGATAATGTTTTCGAATGCAAAATTATTGATGATGGAGCTCCTTTTGATTTAGTAAAACATCTTGAAAATATTGATATATCAGATTATATTAAAAAGAGGAGAGAGCGAGGGCTTGGGCTTTATATTGTAAAAAAGTTTATGGATACATTAAATATAGAGAGAAAAGAAAACAAAAATATTTTTACGCTCTCAAAGAAAATATTCGCGAAGGAAACTGTTAATGCCTGAACTTAACATTGACGCCAAAGTATTAGATGCCCAGGAAAATGCCGTTTATATAAAACTTACCGGCTTTTTAGATGGTCATACTTCACCGCGATTAAAAGCTGTATTTGAAAAATTATATTCAAAAGAATCAGTAAAGATTATCGTAGATATGGCAGGTGTTTCTTATATTTCGAGTACTGGTATAGGGACTCTGATGGGTGCGCTAAACTTAAGTGAAAAAAATAAGGGTGTATTAAAAATCTGCAGTTTACCTACAAAGATATTAAATATCATAAGTATGCTTGGTTTTGACCAGGTCTTGCCTATTCATAAAACCAGCGAAGAGGCGATCTCTTTGCTTTAAGTATCATCAGTAGTAATGGTTCAGTCTTCGGTTTTGGTTTCCTTAATCTTGCTTCTTGTTTCTACGTATAATCGATGGCTTACGCGATATGTTTAATAGTGATAAGAGTTATGTCATCATTCTGAATGGCTTCACCTGTAAACTTATTAACATCCTCAATCAATTTATTAACTAATGTCTCTACACTATCACGAGCATAGGCTTTAAATATCCTTACCACTCTATCCAGGCCGTATTCATTACACTCTCTGTTCATAGCTTCAGTCAAACCATCAGAATATAAGAGTATCACATCTCCTTGTTCAAAATCTATTTCTTCATTTTTTAAAAGTCGTTCAAAAATAGCCTGGGATACAGACCCTATTGCCACACCTCTTATTTTCAGTTCTGTAACAGCCCCGGTTTGTTGTTTAAAAATCAATGGATAATTATGGCCTGAATTTGATATTATTAATTTATTATTAACATTATCATAAACAGCGCATATCCCTGTGACAAACATATCAGGTGGTATCTCACCGCGTAAAAATTTCGATATTTTCAAGAATATTTCAGCTGGGGTATTGATCTCCCGTGAAGCCACACGCAGCAAAACACGATAAATAGCCATCACCATAGATGCGCCGATACCCTTACCTGATACATCAGCGACGCAAGCACCGAACTTACCATCAGCGGTAAAGATATAATCATAATAATCTCCACCAAGTTCGCGTGCAGCCTGATAAAAACTCTTTATTTCGAGCCCTTCGATTGAAGGGTCTTTTTCAGGGAGTAAAGCTTTCTGTATCTCTACCCCGAGTCTCACGTCTTCTTTTAATAAAGCATTTTTAACGATTTCTTCGTATAAACTGTGAAACCTTAGTAAAATACCTATCTGATTGCTGATTATCCAGAATTCCTCAATATTTTTATCAAGTATTTCGGTCTCTTTGCAACTTAAACCAAGGACTCCTGCACTTCTTTCTTTATATGTTACAGGCAGATAATAAGCTGCTTTTATACCAAGATCGAAAAAATCTTCGCGATTTATTATTTCTTTTTTTTCTTTATTTTTAACACACTCCATAATAAGTCCGTTTGTTATTTTTTCAGATAATACAATTCTTTGAATATTCTGTAATCCACTAACCTGTTTGTGTGGTTTGGTGGGAGGAAATGTACCCACTACGGCGATTGCCTGCAATGTATCCATATTTCTTAAATACAAAACCAATCCCTCAAGACTGAATCTATCTTTCAAATCTTTAAGTAATAATTCTGATACCTCTTTTATATTTTCGCTCTGGGCACCTTTACTTGAAATATTCTGTATTAATTCTATTCGTTCTTTTAATAATCTCTTAAATTTTTGTATCTCTTCTTTTATTACATTTATATTCTCTACCATTGATATTATTAAATTAGCCGTTGAAATAGCTAAAAGGAAGTAAGCGAAATATTTAACTCTGAAGATACCAAAAATAAAAAAGTAGATTCCAAAGAGTAAGAACTTTATCAATCTTTCCGGAAGAATCACAACGTAATATAAAAAGTAACATCCCACAAATAACGAAGCTATTACTCTGACTAAATTATTAAACGTGGTACTGTCTTCATATTTAAAAGAAACCACAAAAAATAAAATAAAAAAAACGATTATGCTTATAGCGGTTTTAACCAATTTACTCTTTTTTAATTCTTTTATATCATTTTTAAAATAATCAAAGAGAGTAATAGCTAAAAAAGATATTAATATAAATTCAACATTTATATTTTTGCTCCCTAATAGATACGCTATAGCAACAGAAATAATTAGATAAAATACAAACAGACCTGCAAAAATATTTTTCTTTAAAATATTATAATAAAGGTAAAAATTAATGGCATTAATTAGATTTATAACTATGATTAAATAGATGATACTCTTCAATTTTTACTCCTCTTTTTCAACTCTTCTGCTGCCTTATCAAGAACACCATTGACAAACTTCCCTGAATCTTCTGTCCCGAATCGTTTAGCTATCTCTATACATTCGTTGATCACAACCTTTAAAGGGGTATTAATC
>JBFMHD010000217.1:0-4670 GCA_040752395.1 Candidatus Hydrogenedentota bacterium | reverse complement strand
TGGTCTCTTTACTTATTTCTTTAATTCTTATTTTTATTCCTTTGATTAATCTACTTGTTGGTAATAAGTTTAATATCATTATTTTTCAGACAGGTATCTTTCTAAATCTTGCTTTTCTTATTTTTTGGATGTATTCTATATACGATACTTATAGACTTACTAAAACCGAGATAGAAAAAAAAGAATCTAAAATAGGGATACTTTTTATAATTAATCTACTTCTTTTTATTATTGTCCTTTTTAACACAGGCATTATTATTATTCTGATTAAGTAGAAGCAAGAAGCAAGATGAAAAAACTAAAGATGATATGAAAAGAGTCACAAGTCGCAAGTCGTGAGTCAAAACAGGACTCAAGACTCAAGACTCAAGACTTTTCAGCAGGCTTTGGGCTTTTGGCTCCAGCCGGCTGTAGTCCGTAGCCCGTAGCCCGAATTATTAGAGTTACAGCGTTTTTCAGAGGAGGTTTATATGACTATAACTTGTAAATTTGGTGGTACTTCGCTTGCTGATGCGAATCAGGTAAAAAAGGTCAATAACATTATAAATGATAATAAAGAACGAAGATACATAGTTGTCTCAGCACCAGGGAAAAGAGATAAAAAAGATATTAAAATTACTGACCTATTGTATCACTTATACAAAATGGCCGAGGATAATATGGATTATACTGATACTCTGAACAAAATCAAGGATAGATATAACCGTATTATAAAAGAATTAAATCTTAATCTTGATTTAGAAGATGAATATAAGATAATTGTAGAAGAATTAGAAAAAGGGACTACACCTGATTATATAGCTTCACGTGGTGAATATCTTATGGGTAAAATAATGGCTAAATATTTAAATGCTCAGTTTATCGAACCACAAAATAGTATTTTTATAACAGGTGAAGGTAAATTAAAAGAGATTACTTATGAAATTCTTGGTAATTTATTAAAAAGGGATGGTTTATTTGTGGTTCCTGGGTTTTATGGTGCAGGACCAAATAATCTGATAAAGACTTTCTCACGTGGCGGGTCTGATGTAACAGGCTCCATAGTTGCCAGGGCTACATCTTCATCATTGTATGAAAACTGGACTGATGTAAGTGGATTCCATATGGCTGACCCGAACATTATACCTGATGCTAAACCTATGAAAGAAGTATCTTACAGAGAATTAAGAGAGCTTGCATATATGGGTGCAACTGTTCTTCATGATGAAGCCATATTTCCTGTTAGAGAAAAAAATATCCCTATACGTATAAAGAACACCAACGAACCACAGGCTGAAGGAACGCTGATAGTTGGTAATAGAGATTATAGAAATACACCTGTTATCGGTATTGCTGGAAGAAAGAATTTCAGTATGGTTTATATTGAAAAAGCTTTAATGAATAAAGAAAAGGGGTTTGGCAGAAGATTATTAGCAATAGTCGAATCTCACGATATAAGTTTTGAGCATACACCAACGAGTATTGATTCAATGTGTGTTATAATGAGTGATAGTGAACTAAAGGACAAGGGTGAAGACTTGCTCGATGATATACAGCGAGTTTTTCAGCCCGATAGAGTAGAGCTAATAAAAAACCTTGCGCTTATAGCCACAGTGGGCGAGGGGATGGTTTACAGGGTAGGGACTGCTGCAAGATTATTTGGTGCTGTTTCCAGGGCTGGTGTCAATATCAGGGTTATTAATCAAGGCGCATCTGAACTTAACATTATTATTGGTATTGAAAATAAAGATTTTGAAAACGCAGTAAAAGCAATCTATTATGAATTTATAAAATGACCACGTGACTTCGTTACAATCCATAATAAGGGACTAGATGACACCCCAGGGTGGTGAAATGGGTGTGGAAGATAAAAAATTAAACTCTTGACACTTTAATATAAAAGATAAAAATACAGAAGATTTTCACTGGAGGATTCTTCGATGAGTAAAAAGAAGAAATACGTTTATTTTTTTGGTGGCGGCCGAGCCGATGGTAATGAGAGTATGAAAAATTTATTGGGTGGTAAAGGTGCTAATCTCGCTGAAATGGCGGGTCATAGAAATTTAAGGTTACCTGTGCCACCTGGCTTTACAATCACTACTTTGGTTTGCACTTATTATTTTAATAACAAAAAATTATACCCAAAAGGATTAAGAGAAGAAGTAGCCAAAGCTCTAAAACGGGTTGAAGATATTATGCAGCGAAAATTCGGTTCAACTGATAATCCATTACTTGTCTCGGTTCGCTCAGGTGCACGTAAATCTATGCCAGGGATGATGGAGACTGTTCTGAACATTGGTTTGACTGAAAAGACCATACCAGCACTTATTAAACAGAGTGGCGGTAATGAAAGGTTTGTTTATGATGCCTATAGAAGATTGATTATGATGTACTCGGATGTAGTTATGGAGAAGGCCGCGGGTATAGAGCCTGAGAATGATGAAGCAGGTATACGGAGACAGCTTGAAAAAATTATGGATGGTCTGAAAAAAGAAAAAGGATATAAGAGCGATACTGATCTAACCGCTTCTGACTTGAAAAAATTATGTGGATTATTCAAAGATAAGATTAAAGAAGTATTAAAAAAAGAGTTCCCTGATGAACCTGAACAGCAGTTATGGGGTGGGATAGGTGCTGTGTTTGATTCATGGAATGGTAAACGGGCTGTTGCTTACAGACGGATAGAGGGGATACCTGATGAGTGGGGCACTGCTGTTAATGTTCAAACAATGGTATTTGGGAATATGGGCGATGATTCTGCTACAGGGGTTGCTTTTTCACGGAATCCAGGTAACGGTGAGAATAAGTTTTATGGTGAGTATTTAATTAATGCTCAGGGAGAAGACGTTGTAGCAGGCATACGAACACCTTCACCGCTAAATGAATATTCGAAATCAGAACATAATAAAGATTTACCAACATTAGAAAGACTTATGCCTCAACTCTATAAAGAATTATGTGTCTACAGGAAACGGCTGGAAAGACATTATCATGATATGCAGGATATAGAGTTTACGATAGAAAAAGGTCGGTTATTTATGCTTCAGTGCCGTGTTGGAAAACGCAATGGTCCCGCAGCTGTTCGTATGGCACTTGATATGATAAAAGAGAGATTGATAAGTAAATATGAAGCAGTTATGCGTGTGACACCATCTCAGCTTGATGAATTATTACATCCTATTATTGAACCGCTACAGGAAAGAAACCAGAAGATTTTGGCAAAAGGGCTACCAGCAGGACCTGGTGGCGCAAATGGTCAGATAGTATTTAACGCTATTGAGGCTGTCAGCTGGTCAAAAGAGGGTAAGAAAGTTATTTTAGTACGGGAAGAGACAAACCCTGAGGATGTTGAGGGTATGCGTGCTGCGCAGGCTATATTAACAGCTCGTGGCGGAATGACCTCACATGCTGCGCTTGTAGCACGAGGCTGGGGTAAATGCTGTATCGTTGGCTGTGGGGCTATACATATCGATTATCAGAAAAAAGAGATGAGAATAGCTGATAAAGTTTTTAAAGAAGGGGATTGGATTACATTAAATGGAGGGAAGGGCAATGTATACGAAGGTAAACTGCCGATGATTGATACTTCTTCGGAAAATGTTCTATTGAATGACTTTTTAAAAATTTGTAAATCTATAAAAAGGCTTGGTGTAAGAACCAATGCTGATACTCCAGAGGATGCGAAAAAAGCAAGAATGTTTCAAGCTGAAGGCATCGGATTATTTAGAACTGAACATATGTTTTATGGCAAAGGTTCTGAAGAACCTTTATTTAGATTACGTAAGATGATTGTTTCTAAAACAGAGGGAGAGAGAAAAAAAGCGCTCCTCGAATTGTTTCCCTATGTAAAAGAAGATGTAAAAGGAACACTGGAAGCGATGGATGGATTACCAGTTGTTTTTAGATTACTTGACCCGCCTTTACATGAATTTGTGCCGAGAGAAAAGGACAAGCTTGAACAATTAGCTAAAGATTTAAATATCACACTTGATGAACTTGAGAAGAGGGCGGTTGCTTTACATGAAGCGAACCCGATGATGGGTCATCGGGGAGTAAGACTCGGGATAACGTATCCTGAAGTCAGTGAGATGCAGATACGAGCTATTTTTGAAGCCTCAGCAGAGCTTATTAAAGAAGGTAAAAAACCATACCCCGAGATTATGATACCTGTTGTATGTGATGTTAAAGAATTGAAGCATCAACTCGAGATCACTAAAAAAGTATATAGCGAAGTAATTGCTAAATATAATTTAAAAAAGATAAAGTATTTATTTGGAACTATGATAGAGATACCAAGGGCTTGTCTGGTCGCTGATAAGATAGCGAGTGTAGCTCAATTTTTCTCTTACGGAACAAATGATTTAACACAGATGGGTTATGGTTTTTCACGTGATGATATCGGAGGTTTTTTACCAGATTATATTTCTAAAGGTGTGCTACCAGAAGACCCATTTCAGAGTATTGATAGAGACGGTATCGGTGAACTAATAAAAATAGGGATAGAACGAGGAAGAAAGACTTATAGAAAACTGGAAGTAGGTATCTGCGGTGAGCATGGGGGTGAACCAAGATCAGTAGAATTCTGTCACAATGTAAAAATGGATTATGTTTCCTGCTCACCGTATCGTGTCCCTATCGCTATACTCGCAGCAGCTCAATCAGTTGCTAAGAATCGGTAGCTCTTGAATTTG
>JBFMHD010000216.1:0-4684 GCA_040752395.1 Candidatus Hydrogenedentota bacterium | reverse complement strand
GAATCTGGTTTTTCAGGCTTTGTGTAGCGGTGCAACGCACCGCATGATGACTCCTCTGAAAAACATTGTAACTATAATAATTCGGGCTACGGGCTACGGACTACAGCCGGCTGGAGCCAAAAGCCCGGAGCCTGCTGAAAAGTCTTGAGTCTTGAGTCTTGAGTCCTGAGTCCTGTTTTGACTCACGACTTGCGACTCACGACTCTTTTCATACTTTGTGCCTCTGTGCCTCTGTGCCTTTGTGCCTTTGAAAGTAAGAAGTGAGAAGTATCAGAAAAAATTTTAATCTTTCAATCTACTATCTACTCTCTTCATACTTTAAATAATAAAAGCCGACTGTTATTTCAAGCTTTTTGTCAGGAAAATCTTCAGGTAATTGAGGAAACGGGTCTGATGTCAGTATAGCATCGATACTGGATTGATGCATCTGTGCTATTGCATAAGAGTCACCGCCACCCTCTTTATGTAATAGCTTCCACTCAATCATATTTCCTTTTTTATCCATACTGAATCTTATAATTGTATTTCCTGAGCATAGTCCGTAGGTTCTGAATGCCTCAGGTGGATACCAGTGAAACTTTATATGTCGTCTTAAATTTCTTAAATAAGGTTCCCAGTCCCAGCCATAATTTGATAAAGTAATGCCTCGAAATTGTGCGAAATCAAATTCATTCTCATCCTCTTTATCCAGTTTTTCAAACTCGTTTAGAGTGTATTCATTTCTATCTTTTTTCTCTTTTAAAAATTCATCTATTGATTTTACTCTTAATGATTCTTCTTTATCGGAATGTGTTTTATCAAAAACTTTCATATCTTCTCTATCCACAGGGTTTTCTATCGGAACAAATATTTCAGCTGGTTTTAATATATTATCGTTTTTTTTCTTTTGGGTATCAATCTGGTGAATGGGTAAAATTTCTTCTTTTTTATCTTCGATTACTAATCTATTAACATTTATCTGTTCTTCATCTTTTTTTATTTCTTCTTGTGTCAGCTTTTCTTTTATCATTTCTTCTTTTTGAGCATCCTTTTTTTGAATCTTTTCTGGTATTATGATTTCTTCTTTTTTCTCCGCCTCTGTTATATTTATATCTTTCATCGCCTTTACAATCAAATCATCTTTATTAAGAATCAGTTTTTCATTTTTGGATTTTAACTTATCTATTTTTTCTGCTGGTTTAATATTATTAAAAGGTTTACCCTCTGTTTCTATTTTTTTTATTTCCGGTTCATCTTCTTCAAGGGTAAAAAATACAAATTTCTCACCGGTCTCTTTCCCTATAATCTTATTTTTATAATAGACTATTTTCCATTGAAAGAGTAAAAAAAATAAGAATAAATGTATTATGAGAGAAGATAATAATGACCTTTTCTGGATATAATACATTTTTTACCTCGCTCAAGTTCTATCAATCGTTTTTTCCATATTATCCCACCAGAAAAACCGGAAATAAAAGAATCATTTCTGATAATTCTATGACAGGGGATAATAATAGGCAATGGATTTCTTTTTAATGCATTCCCAACTGCCCGAGTCCATTTAACTGAATTATACAACTTTTTAGAGATATCAGAATATGTTGTTATTTCGCCGTATCTTATTTTCAGAACCTCATTCAATACCTTCGAATCAAATCCACTCTTGATTTTTTCCACAGAATATTCTAAATTAATTTTTTTGCTTTTCCCGGTAAAATATCTATTTAATTCATCCCCCAGTTTTTCATTTTTTTCTTTGATTCTCTGCGATATACGCTGGTTTGGAAAGTTTAGTTCAAGCACTTCATTATTGTTAGTTAATTCAACAATAAAATCGCCCCATATAGTAGGAGCCAAAAAAAGCATAGGTAAGTTGTAAGTTAAAATTTGTTTAGTTGTTTTTCAAGATATCGGATGGTTTTCTTTACTGCTTGAATAGAAGTACCACCTGTTACATTCCTTCTATTGATAGAGCCTTCTATTCTTATAAACTTCTCAACATCATCCTCGATGACTGAATCTATTTTTTTCAATATTTTTATATCAACAGTAGAAATATCTAAATCATTCTCTTCGAGTTTTTGAATTATCTCACCTGAACGTCTATGTGCCTCTCTAAATGGAATCCCTTTTAATACAAAATAATCAGCTAAATCTGTTGCTGTCATCTGTCCTTTCTCCAATATCTCTCTTGCTCTCTTTTCGTTAATTTTGAGTCCTTGAATTAATTGAGTAAAAAGATTAAGAATAATTTTAATCTGGTCTATACTATCAAATAAAGCTTCTTTATCTTCCTGTAAATCTTTCTGATAACCCGATGGTAAAGCCTTCAATACTATCATCAATCTATTCAGGTTAGATATAAACCGAGCTGATTTACCTCTTATGAGTTCTAACAAATCAGGGTTACGTTTCTGGGGCATAAGCGATGAACCAGTTTTGAATTCTTCTTTTATCTCTACTATATCAAACTCTTTACTTGAGAATATAATTAAATCTTCAGCAACCCTCGAAAGATGAACGCCAATTACAGCAATCGCATATAATACATCTAATAAATCATCTCTGTTTGTAACTGTATCGATACTGTTCTGTGTGACACTCAAAAAATTTAATGATTTTGCTAATCTTTCCCTGTTTATAGAAAATGCGTTACCAGAGATTGCTCCTGTCCCGAGGGGGCAGGAAGAAAGCTCCAAAAAACATCTCTTAACCCTTAACCCATCTCTTAACATGGTATTCGCAATATATAAAAGATAATGACTGAAAAGTACAGGTTGAGCTGGTTGTAGATGAGTATATGAAGGGAAAGGTAGGCTCAGATATTTTTTACTTTTAGCTACTAATGTCTTTATCAGAGAACAAATATTTTGCTTTAAATTAATCATTTCATCTAAAAGGTACAATTTAATATCAACCATAACCTGGTCATTTCTGCTTCGGCCTGTATGTATTTTTTTTGCTGTTTCACCTATCTTTTCTATTAGCAAAACCTCGATAAGGGTATGGATATCCTCAAGCTCTCTATTTTTATGTTTTCCTCTGTCTAATTCCTGTTTTATCTCATCAAGCGCTTTTATTATTGTTTTACACTCTTTTTCACTTAAGACCCCTTTTTTACAAAGTTCGCTCGCGTATGCTTTACTTCCGATAATATCATAAGAATATAATCTGAGATCAAAATTTAACGAGGATTGAAACTTCATAAACAATGGATTTTGTTCTTTTTTGAATCTCCCACCCCATAATCTATTTTTCATAAACATCCCTCTAACCACTGAATTCTCTCTCCTATCTCATAATCCTGGTTCTTTGATAATGCGCTCTCACAGGGATCGAAAGTATCTTTATAAACCCTGTTGATAAAGACTGGTCAAATGCTCCTTTGTCATCCTCCATAGAAACTATCCTTTGATTATATAAAGAATAATCACTTTCTCTTCCTATAGCCATAACCCTGCCTTTATAAAGTGCGAGTTTTACTCTGCCAGTCACATATTTTTGAGTTGCTTTTAATAGTGCTTTTAAAGCATCCATCTCAGGAGTAAACCAGAACCCGTCATAAACAAGTTTCGAAAATCTCGGCATCAACGTTTCTTTGAGCTGTATAGTGCCGTTATCAAGAGTTATTCCCTCAAGGTCTCTATGTGCTGTAACAAGTATTTCGCCACCTGGTGTCTCATACACTCCGCGTGACTTCATACCAACAAACCTGCTCTCGACCATATCTATCCTGCCAATACTGTGTCTCCCACCGAGCTCGTTCAATCTTAGTAAAATTTCAACCAGTTTCATTTTTTTAGCATTTATAGCTGTCGGGATACCTTTCTTAAACTCAACTGATATTATCTCTTCTTTATCTGGTGCTTTTTGTGCTGAGCGGGTTCTTTCAAACATATCCTCAGGCGGTCGAGCAGCTGGTTCTTCAAGAATACCTGATTCATAACTTATATGCATCAGATTTTCATCACTTGACCAGGGTTTTTTCACAGTTGCTTTAACAGGTATATTATGTTTTTTAGCAAATTCTATCGCTTCTCTTCGACCGGGAATCAGTTTTCTGAATTCATTATCTCGCCACGGAACTATTACACCAAGATCAGGGTTTAAAGCATATACACTGATCTCAAATCTAACCTGATCATTTCCTTTACCAGTGGCTCCGTGTGCAACATATTTTGCTTTTTTAAGATTGGCGATTCTAACCATCTCTTTAGCGATACAGGGTCTTGCCATAGATGTCCCAAGTAAATATCTTCCTTCATATCGTGCATTGAATTGAATACATGGAATGATAAAATCTCTTGCAAAACCATCTTTTATATCTGTTATTACCACCTCGCTCGCTCCACTTTTGTAAGCCTTCTCTCTTAAAGCTTTAAAATCCTCTCTCTGTCCAATATCAGCTGCAAATGCTATAACATCGTACCCTTTCAAAGTAAGCCATTTCAAAATAACAGATGTATCAAGTCCACCTGAATACGCTAACACAACCTTGTCTTTCATTAAAGTAGCTACCTCCTCTGAAAAACGTTGTAACTATAATAATATCAAGTAGAAGCAAGAGGCAAGAAGCAAGAAGCAAGATAACGGAAAGAAAGATAACGAAAGAGGCAAGAAGCAAGAGGCAAGAAAACGTCTGAATCTGGTTTTTCAGGCTTTGTGTAGCGGTGCAACGCACCGCATGATGACTCCTCTGAAAAAC
>JBFMHD010000215.1:0-4706 GCA_040752395.1 Candidatus Hydrogenedentota bacterium | reverse complement strand
GGAGTTGATCTCAACAGCGGATACTGAAGAAGCAAGAAGCAAGAAGCAAGAGGCAAGAAAACGTCTGAATCTAGTTTTTTCATGCTTTGTGTAGAGCGCCAAAACGTTCATTACGACTCCTCTGAAAAACATTGTAACTCTAATAATTCGGGCTACAGGCTACAGGCTACGGACTACATCTTTAGTTTTTCATGCTTTGTGCCTCTGTGCCTGGGAGACTATGAAAATGCCCCAACCTCTTATATAAATTAATTATACTCGTTTTGGGAATATTATCAACTAAAAAAATCAAAATATTTTTTAAAAGTTACTTAAAAAATCGATAATTGATAGGTGTTCTATGCCGTGATAATCGCCTTTAACTAAAGGGTCCATAGATAGAACATATTTTGGGTAATTATCAGGTATATGTGCTAAACCGCCGAACTCCCTCTGAATTACTTTATCATCAGGTATTAAATAGGTAACCTGAATATAAACTTTTTTTGAATTTTTTTCACAAATAAAATCAATTTCTCTGCCGTTATATTTACCAACAAATATTTTATAACCTTTTATTTTTAAATGCATAAAGACAATATTCTCCAGTACCTTATTTATATCAAGCATTGAATAGGAGGAGAGAATATGACGCAGTCCTAAATCTTCAAAATAATATTTGTCATTTATCTCAAAAATTTTTCGACCACGTATATCATATCTCGGGATTTTAAAAATAAAGTATGCATTTTGCAGATAACTGAGATAATTTAAAACAATATTCACCGAGATATTAATTTTTTGAGACTTTAAATAATCGCTTATTTTCTTTGCTGTTATGAGATTACCGATGTTACTTGCAAGAAATTTTACAAGGTTCTCCAAAAAATTTATGTTTCTTATATTATATCGGTTTACTATATCTTTAAAAAGGATTGTATTATAAATGTTTCGTAGATATTCATATATAATATCATCTTCAAGAGTTAGGTTGATTAAATAGGGCAGACCACCATATTTTAGATATTTAAAAAAAGTATCTGTATTGTTCTCTAATTTATGAAACAAGAGAAATTCAGGATATGACAGACTATAGATTGGGATTTCAATGTACCTACCACTTAAAGTACCAGCTAACTCACCTGATAACATTGTAGCATTAGTGCCTGTACAGTAAATATCATATCCATTTTTTGCGATTAAATCTCTCAAGGCTTTTTCAAATTGGTTTATATCTTGTATTTCGTCGATAAGGATATAATTTTTTTTATTTTTCTTTGATTTTGTATTGATAAAACGTAATAAATCAGTATGGGTTTTTATTGAATCAAACTCATTTAATTCTTTATTAATATAAATAATATTATTTTTCGTAGTTTGTTTTAATGTATCAAATATTTGGTATAAGATATAGCTCTTACCAACTCTTCTCTGTCCAATGATAACTTTGATAATATTTTTATCAATAAACGGGGTTATTTTATCCTGATAATATTTCCGATGAATATAGTTTTTAATCATAGTTAAAACTTTAATGATAACAATGTTAACTTTTAAACATAAATAAAACTTTTGTCAAGTCAAGTTGTGTATTCTCTGAACAAAGTCTCTCACTTTCTCAAGCAAATTTGCCAGTTCCAGAAGCTCTTGTTCAGAGATTTTGCTATACTCATGTGCGATAAGATTTCTTAAGAATATCAATCTCTTAAAATACCCCAGCTCATCCTTAGTAATAATTTTGTTTTGCTCAAGCAACCCAAAAACTTCACTGTAAGATGACGGAAATCCAAGCTTGTCTTTAGAGACAATATACTCTCCTATTTCTATAAGTGCGTTTACAGCCTGAAAACATTCCATAGCAAGAGTGTTATATATCAGATAATCGCGGATATCCTTATCTATGAGTTGTACTGCGGCTTGAAAATGGCGCTTAAATCTCAAAATATTCTCAACAAGTTTCATTAAGACACCTCGGATCCTATTAGTCTATAAAATCTTGTATTTTCCAGGTATTCTCGAAGAACCGCTAATTTTATATCAAGAAGGTAATCCTCATCCCTTATTAAAAGCTCTTTACCATACTTAAATACTTCAAACTTGATATGGAGTGGCAATCTGTGAAAAAGAACAAGGTCTATATCTTTTCCATATAAACTCCCTATCTCTGCCTCATCTTCTTTGTTATAGTCTCTTAAAATAACAGCTAAATCTATATCAGATATGGGTTTTTCTTCATTTTTAGCGTATGAACCAAAAAGATATACAGCTATTACTTTCGGGTTATTCTCAATTGTTTCCAGTATCTTGTTAATATCAGTCATTTGCTTTGTATACCCCTCTTGAAGAAGTAAGAAGTATCAGTTAATTCCTCCTCTGAAAAACATTGTAACTATAATAATATCAAGTAGAAGCAAGAGGCAAGAAGCAAGAAGCAAGATAACGGAAGAAGTGAGAGGTGTCAGGACGGGCTACAGGCTACAGGCTACGGACTACAGCCGGCTGAAGCCAAAAGCCCGGAGCCTGAAGCCAACATCCTCTAAAAATACAGAATGCGGAAATCTGTAGTCATCAGCCAGAACTTAGAACGCAATAAATGTCAACTCCTGATCCCTCATTTTAATTTATATTCAAGGAGAGTAACACCATAATCACAGCATAACTGCTCTATAGTTTTCCAGCTATGATATTTAGGTACCAGTTGTTTATAGCGTGATAAATCATCACCTGTCAAATCAAATGGTTTTGGTTCTGCCAGCTGTTTACATAACTGCCTGGTTATGGATTCATTGTTATGCTGTGGGTAATAATCATCAAAATTTTCGAATGCTTTTAAGAGATTATCTTTACCCAGAGTATCAGCAAGTGCAACGAAATCTATATAATCACGTAAAACATTACGTTTAATAATAAGATATGCTTTAATGCGAAGCATCTCTTCTTTTGATGGAACTTTTATGCCGCGGATTACAGTTGTCTCCAGCGGTTTTTCTCTCATTAATTGACGGATCCCTGTCTCTACACCATTTAATTGACCTAATATAAGAACTGGTCGATAGATTCTATTAGTTGTCCATCCTGCTTGTTTTTCTAATTCAAGCAGTATCTCGTCATATCTGTCTTTCAAATCTGGCATTATATGATTTCCGTCAAATGATACTCTATGTCCTGAATGTAGCGATGCTGCTGTGCCACCTACTAATATACACTCGGGAAAATTTTGTTGAAGAACATATTGAGCAGATATGACTTTTTCCCAATCTGGTAACTCGTGGTTCATTTTCGCTCCCTGGTAATCTTTTTCAATATCCCATCCCATAATATATTTGTACCATATAAATATTGATTCTTTATATTTATTTTAATTGCCTGCGCAACTTTGCCGTCAGGATCAGAGACCACAGCTTGATACAATAATTTCCAGTCATCAAATGAACCACGTGATAAAATTTCTGATACATATGTTATATCAGATAATTCAGGAGCGCTTAATCGTACACTCTGTAACATATATTTTTTAAACCTCCTCTGAAAAACTTTGTAACTATAATAATATCAAGTAGAAGCAAGAGGCAAGAAGCAAGATAACGGAAGAAGTGAGAGGTGTCAGGACGGGCTACAGGCTACAGGCTACGGACTACACCCGGTTGGAGCCAAAAGCCCAGAGCCTGCTGAAAAGTCTTGAGTCTTGAGTCCTGTTTTGACTCACGACTTGCGACTTGTGACTCTTGACTCTTTTTATATCATCTTTAGTTTTTCATCCTTTCTCCTCTCTTTTTCATACGTTGTGTACCCCCGTTAGAGAACCTAAGTCAACTTATATGTCAACAAAATAACTTTCTCTAAAATGAGAATTACTTTTCTTTTTGCTGTGCCTCGCCAACCATTGGGACAAACCGTACCGGTATAATTGGTTCTTTTATTATGTTCCCATCTTGTGATTTCTGAACTCTGAAGAGCTCCTGCCAGGTTACACCGACCGGGGCAACAAGTATGCCGCCAGTATCAAGCTGGTCAATAAGTGGTTGTGGTATTTCAGGTGGTGCTGCTGTGATGATAATAGCGTCAAATGGAGCGTATTCGGGCCAGCCTTTGTAGCCATCACCGACCAAAACTTTAATATTTTTATAACCGAGTCCTTTAAGCCGTTCCCGAGCTTGATTGCCGAGTTCAGGGATAATTTCAATAGTATAAACTTCTTTGCAAAGTTCAGCTAAAACAGCTGCCTGGTAACCCGAGCCTGTGCCTATCTCAAGCACTTTTTCATCACCTTTTAGCTCCAGTAATTCAGTCATCAAGGCTACGATATATGGTTGAGAAATGGTCTGGTCCATACCGATGGGCTGGGGACAATCTTCGTATGCATATCGTTGGACATTAAGCGGTACGAATTTATGTCTCTCAATTTTCCGCATAACATCAAGGACTCGTTTATCTTTTACCCCTCTTCGTTCAATCTGTTCTTTGACCATTCTTTCACGCAGTTGTTTAAAATCAATATCTTTCTTCATACTCCCTCCTTGACAACTATAAAATATCAGGAGCCCAACTAAGATAACTATTACAACTAAAAAAAATTTCATCATCTTAACATATCCCCTCAGAACGTGTGAAAAAATATATTAAAGGTAGTAAGTGTCAAGAGAGCCGTTTCCATAATCTCCTCTGAAAAACATTGTAACTCTAATGATATCAAGTAGAAGCAAGAAGCAAGAGGCAAGTAGCATGTG
>JBFMHD010000214.1:0-4802 GCA_040752395.1 Candidatus Hydrogenedentota bacterium | reverse complement strand
CTCTGAAAAACATTGTAACTCTGATGATATCAAGTAGAAGCAAGAGGCAAGAAGCAAGAAGCAAGAGGCACAGAGGCACAAAGTATGAAAAACTAAGGATGATATGTTGGCTACAGGCTACAGGCTACGGACTACAGCCGGCTGGAGCCCGAAGCCTGAAGAAGTATCAGAGATTCTTATAAAATTTATTGATATGGTCAAGAGCTATCTCTATCTCTTCAAAAGAACTCGCATAAGAACATCTTATATACCCTTCACCGTAATCTCCGAACGCTGTCCCGGGTACAACCGCAACCTTCTCTTTAGCTAAAAGCTTCAAACAAAATCTTTCAGACTTCATCCCTGTTTCTTTAATACTCGGGAATATATAAAACGCGCCTTCTGGAAGATTTACGTCAAAACCGATATCTTTTAGTCCTTTATAGATAAATTTTCTTCTTGTGTTATACTCTTCAACCATTTCATCCTTGTCTCTGTTTCCGTTTTTTAAAGCTTCTATTGCAGCAAACTGGGCCATAACAGGCGCACACATAATACTATACTGATGAATTTTTACTATCATCTCAATAATTTCAGAAGGAGCACATACATAACCAATACGCCAGCCGGTCATAGCCCATGCTTTTGATAAACCCGAAATAAGCATTAATCTGCTTTTTATCTTTTTAAAAGAGCCAAACGATATATATTCTCCATCGTATGTAAGCTCTGCATACAACTCATCAGAGATTATATATAAATCGTTCTTAATAGCTATATCTATCAATTTTTCAAGCTCTTCTTTTTTTAAAGACGAGCCTGTAGGATTATTAGGATAACTCACTATAATAGCTTTGGTTTTTTTAGTAATTTTATTATTCAGGGCTTTAAAGTCGGGATGAAATTTTCTCTGTGGGTCAAGTGGTACTACCACAGGAGTGCCATAAGCAAGCTTGATTAATGGGTAGTATGAGACAAAACATGGTTCAAGAATGATAATCTCATCTCCTGGATTTATTAATCCACGTAATACGATATCCAGCGCTTCACTTGAACCAACAGTGACAAGAACATTTTCTCTTTTATAACTACAGTGGAATCTATTATTAAGATATTCACAGATAGCATCTCTTAAGTCTGTTAATCCATAATTGGATGTATAGCTTGTGAACCCTTTTTCAATTTTATGTATTGCGTATTCTGAAATACCCCATGGGGTTGAGAAATCCGGTTCACCAACACCAAGTGAAACTATATCAGGTGTATTCATAACAAGATCAAAGAATTTTCTTATACCACTTGGTTTTATTTCACGAACAACCTTAGAGAGCCGTTCTTTCATAACGAGACCTTTAATCTCTGGGGTTTAATCTCTGATTCAAACGCGACCCCCTGTTCTTTATAAGTTTTAAGCATAAAGTGAGTTGAGGTGCTCTGAACCTCGTCGAGTGTAGCTAATTTTGTTGCAACAAAAGTGGAGACTTCTTTCAGATTTCTGCCTTCTACTATAACAAGTAAATCATAAGCACCTGATACAAGATATAGTGATCTAACCTCAGAAAATTTTGCAATTCTTTGGGCTATGGCATCAAACCCTACATCGCGTTGTGGCGTGACTTTTACCTCTATCGCAGAAGAGACATAGTCGTCTTTATAAACTTTTTCTCTGTCTAAAACAGGCTTGAATCCCAGAATAACTTTATCTTTTTGTAATTTTTTAAGCTCTGCCTTGACCTCAGTCTCTCTAAGGTGTAATCTCTTTGCTAAATCTTTAGTATCAATCTTTGCGTTTTTTATTAATAGTTTAATAAGGTTTCTCATTGTCATCTCCTTGGAAAAACTTCGCGACCCTAATAATTCGGGCTACAGGCTACAGGCTACGGACTACAGCCGGCTGGAGCCAAAAGCCAACATATCATCTTTAGTTTTTCATACGTTGTGCCTCTGTGCCTCTGAAAGTAAGAAGTGAGAAGTATCACTGAGTAAATATTCATTGATTAGAAACTAAGTCAACAAATTTGTTTATGCCGGATCCCATATCATCAAATAGATGTTTTAAATTCACTTCGAATTCAAATAGCTTATATCTCGGGTCTTCTGCGGTATAATAATTTAGCTGTATAATTATGTTATCATCTCTGACTTTTTTATAATCAATATTGATGAATATATCAGCTGTTTCCAGAAGTGTAAAACCCCAGTTATACTTTTTAAGGTTATGTTTAACTATCTCTCGAATACCGTCTTTTAACCAGTCTATCTCAGTATCAAAAGAAAGATTATTAACACTCTCTATTAAATAGCTTTTCTTATATAATTTAGTTTCACGGGTCTTTTCAATCTTCTCAACCTCGAACTTTTTACCGAATGTAACACCATACGATAACCTGTGTGTTGTACCTAAATCGCTAAAATATTCATAGGCATAATCAAAGAACCAATTTTTATGCTGGATACCCAGTCCTGCTCTGAATGAGTTTTCTGTTTTAATATCTTCATAAATTTTGAATCCTGTTCGGAATACAAGAAACGAAACAGGCTGATACTCTAAACCGACACCTCCCTCAACCTCTTCTTCGTCAGGTTTATTTACATCGGCAAAAAATCTGAGGCGATTCTCAAATACATTATAATTAATGCCCGCATTATAACTTAAAGGTAACTCGTCAGCAAGCCGTATAAACTTAATCTCGCCACCAAGATTAGTCACAGATAAACCGATATTAAAATTATCGATAATTATATCTCTGAATACAAGACCTGCATCCAGTCCCCAGGTATTATCTTTATAAGTATCGAGCTGCTGTTTAATATATTTCAGTTTCGTACCGATTGAGACATAATCATTTAAATATTTGCCTAATATCAATCCTCCGGCATAATCACGATTATGAATCTTGCCGGCCTCACGACCCGTAGCATCTCTCTTTATGTCAGAATTGTTAACAAAAGTAAAATCAGCACCTATTCTGAAGCCATAATCAAGTTCTGCGACATAACCAAGATACTCATAATTCGCATTGGAGAGTAATTCTATGTGTGTAAACCCAAACGAATGATTAGATAGATTATTAACTAAAGCGGGGTTATAAAAGATATCAAAGACGCTGGTACCGTAAGCTGTGCCGCTGCCCCTTCCAATACCTGCGCTTGATGGTGAGATTGTAAGGAACGCAGCACCTGTGGTTTTATTTGCAAATACCTCGTTGTTTAGAAGTAATAATATAATAATTAAAAAATAGATACCATTTCTTTTAAAACATTGCTTGTGATTTTTCTCTTGTTTCTTGCTTCTTGTTTCTTGCTTCTTATTTCTCATTTTATCAGTGTTAATTTCCCCTGCAAAGGTTCTCTAACATTTTTTACATATAATTTATATAAATAAACACCATTAGCCATATAATTCCCATTATTATCGCGTCCATCCCACTTTATATCTCTATCAGTGGTATTTAATGGTAAAACAATCTCTTTAATTTTTCTACCACGCATATCAAATATCTCAGCTTTGTGTAATATCTCTCTGTCTTTTGTTCTTATGGTAACATTATTACCAGAGCCTGCGATAAATGGATTGGGACAATTTTCTGGTTTGCTTGATGTAGTTTGTTGAAGCGGTGCTTCAGCTGAAGGGACTGTTATGCCTGAAGTATCAACTGACCCTGAAAAAATTTTAGCAAACTCAAGGATAAAGTAACTCAATAATTGATTATCACCTGTAATAAAAACATCATTCTCATCATTTTGTTCATTAGCAGATACAGTAAAATTTGCTGAGCCTGTAATCACTGTATTATCTACTATAATGAACTTATGATGCATAATGCCGTAAGGGTTTTTAGTTGAAAGAAATATCTCTATATTTGTTCTACCCAATAGGTCATTATAAAATTGTAGCATAGATGGGTTATCAAAAGTCTGGCTCTTATCAAATACAATCTTAACCTTTACATTTCTTGTTGAGCCAGCATTAATGAGTGCATTGGCTAAATCATTCGAGCCAAAGGTATAACAAGCAAGATAAATCCGGGTTATAGAGTTATCCACTTTATCGATTATTTTATCAATATTATTATCGTATGGGCTAAAATAGTTTTCAATAGTTATGGCGCCGGTATCAACCGAGAAACTTGAAGCGATCTTCACATTAGATTTAGCAGTGTGAAAAGTGCCGGCAAACATCTGGTCGAACTCTTTAGTGTAGTTAAACGCAAGGTCCGGACATCGTTCAACTATAATAAAATTATTATTATCTTCAGAGAACTGCGGGTCATTAAAATTAGCTGATCCGAGTGCGACTTTACCGTTTGCTGTATCACCAGAATCAGAATCAATGACAATAAATTTATTATGCATTTCCGGGTCACCTGATTCATTGTCTAATTTCACAGAGATGCCTGCATTCAGGAGCGCATTATAAACAGAGGCTCCGCTACCCTGTGAACTATATTTATCAAGCACAACTTTTACAGTAACGCCTGCATTTTTTCTTTCTATTAAAGCATCGAGGATCGAGCTACCTGCCGGGTCATCATCAGTAAAATTAAAATTAGCGAGTCGGACAGATTTGGTAGCGCTGGTTATAAAAGTTATCAGGGCTTGATTCAGTTCGCTGTTAAATGAAAAATTTGATCCTGAGCTATCACCACCAACACTGAAATATACTTTGCCTATAGTTACATCATAACTGTATAAAATATCAGCACCCAATAACCCAATAACCCAACAACCCAATAACAGCTTGAGCGTGTCATTTGAGGCTCCGTTCTACACGTTTAGCAAGGTTCTCTCCGATGTTAAAAACATCCTCGACCTTTTCTTTC
>JBFMHD010000213.1:0-4839 GCA_040752395.1 Candidatus Hydrogenedentota bacterium | reverse complement strand
TGTTCCCGCTTGACGAGGATATAAGGTTCAGGGAATCGCAGAAAGAGATCGCAGAGGTAAGATAGGAGACACGCTATGTTTCTTAAAGAGATTGAACTTTTTGGATTTAAATCTTTTGCAGACAAAACAAATATATCTTTTAACGATGGGATAACTATGATTGTTGGACCAAATGGTTGTGGTAAATCGAATATCCTTGATGCTGTGAGATGGGTACTCGGCGAACAATCAGCGAAACTGCTTCGTGGTGGAAGGATGGAAGATGTTATATTCAATGGTACTAAAAAGAGGCCAGCTTTAAATTTTGCTGAAATTACTCTTCTGCTTGATAATACTACTAAATTTTTACAAACAGAATTAAGTGAGGTAAGTATAACAAGGAGACTTTTCAGGGATGGTGAGAGTATTTACCTTCTGAATAAACAGCCCTGCAGATTAAAAGATATAGTTGACTTATTTCTTGATACAGGCATAGGAAAGAGTGCATATTCGATTATTGAGCAGGGCAGAATTGATCTAATAATAAACTTTAAACCACTTGAAAGAAGAACTATTTTTGAGGAAGCATCAGGAATAAATAAATATAAACACAGACGTGATGAAGCTGTAAGAAAATTAGATGATACAAATCTTAATCTACTGAGATTAAGAGACATACAAAGTGAGATGGAAAAAAGGTTTGAAGTCGTTTCTAAACAGGCTTTTAAAGCCAGAAGATATAACGAACTCAACTCTGAACTTAAAGAGATCGATGTCTTGTTTAATCTGAAAGAACATAGAGATTTGAGTGAAAGAATAATTGAGATAAAGAAAGAACTCGGAGATGTAAAAAATGAGGAACAAAACCTTGCACTTGAATTAAAAACTATTGAAAAAACAAGAAATCTTGTTAAAGAAAATATAGTCTTAAATGAGAATAAACATAACCAACTCATAGAAAGAAAGACAGAAATAATAAAGAGAATAGAGAATATAAAGACCCGAATTGAAGCTATAACGCAAAATAAGGAGGACCGTTTACATAGAAAAGCAAAATTAGAAAATGAATTTACAGGTGAAAAACAGAGATACCACGATATATTAAACAGAATAAAAGATATTGGAGAGCAGCAAGAAAAAATAAAAATCGAGATTGAAGAGACTGAAAAGAAATTGAAAAATATAGGTGAGATAAATGATAATCATAGACAACAGCTTGCTTTGTTCGACGATAGATTTAAAGTAAAAGATACTGAAAAATATATCTCGCTAAAAAAAGAAATAGAAAATTTAATCACTAAACTGATAGAATCAAAAAAAATAGCCGAAGATAAAAATAGTATTATAGACGAATTAATTGAAGACCTGAAAAAACTAAATGAGAATATAACTAACAAGATACAGGAGATAGAAGATTTACAGAAACAGAAAGATGAGCTTAATAAAACCTCTGAAAATTTGAATAAAGAAACAAATAATATAAAAGAAAAATATCTTGAGATTAAGAAACAGAACGAATACCTATCGAAATTACAACAAGACCTGAAAAATACTGAAAACGATTTAATTGAACGGATCGAAAATATCAAAAATGAATTATCGGGGTTGAATGAAGAACTTGAAAAAAAGATAGACAGAGACGAAGCAGATTTTAAAATAGAAATATCACAGTATGATGATACCCTGAATTTAATATTACAGGAACTCGGCCGTTTAAATAAAGATAGGGAAGAATATAAAACCAAACTTGATACAACGGATTTAAGAACAAGAGAAATAAATACAAGATTACGCGAGACACAGGAAATAAATCATTCACTGGAATTAAAAATAGAAAAAGCACTCTCAAGAATAGAAATGATTGAAACAAGGGTAAGAGATGAATATAATATAAATCTCAAGGAACTTTCTTATGGATTACTGGAAAAGGTTGATTCCTGGGCGGAAAATTCAAGAAAAAGAAATTCAATTAAACGCGAAATGTCCGAACTCGGCGCTATAAACTTCGAGGCAAATAATGAGTATGAAGAATTAAAAACAAGACGTGATTTTTTGAATAGTCAGATTGCCGACCTCGAAAAAGCACGTGATGATCTAACCGAAACCATAAAAAAAATCGATGTAAAAAGTACACAGATGTTTATCGAGACTTTTAACCTTGTTCGAAATAACTTCCAACTGATGTTTAGAACCTTGTTTGATGGTGGCGAGGCAGACCTTACTCTCTTGACTGATCAAGCAAACATACTCGAATGCGGTATAGAAATAATCGCTCAGCCGCCAGGTAAAAAACCACAGACCATAGCACTTCTCTCCGGCGGCGAAAAGGCTTTATGCGCAATCGCTCTTGTTTTCGCTATCTTTCTTGTAAAACCATCGCCCTTCTGCATCCTTGATGAGGTTGACGCACCACTTGATGAATCTAATATAGATAGATTTGTTAAACTATTGCGGGAATTTACTAAAAAAACTCAGTTTTTGATAATATCACATAATAAGAAAACCATAGAAATTGCTGACCAGATTTATGGTGTAACTCAATATGAGCCCGGTCTCTCAAGTATAATTTCTCTAAAACTTGAGGATACTGATAATTATATCGAGAAAGACGTAAAAGTTAAAATAGCATAGGCAACACGGTTTCTTCGGTCATCAGGCACAAAGAAGAAAAAACTTGCTACTGATTCAGAGGTGGTTAACTGTGTTCTTGGAATTATTATCGTTTTTACCAGGACTTGAAGAAGAAGAAAGTAAAATTAAAAGATATATTATATTAGGGATTTATGTTTTTATAATCCTTTTCTGGTTAATATTCTCGGGTTTGACCACAGGATTTATATATTTTAAAGCAAAGGAGATACAATTAATACGAGTGAAAAAACTCATACAAGAAGCTGAAAAAGCAGAGATTGAAAGGATAAAGAGGATAGAAAGTGTAAAATACCCAGGAACCGACTTTTTGATAAAACATAACGTATCGCGAAAAATTGGGTACCCGCTTAAATATCAAAACTATGATCTACCTTTTGCAATTTATCCTAATGAAAAATTAATTTCTTATACATATAAGAAAAATAACCCTCTAATGTATCATTTCATAGATAAAGAATTAAAATATGACACAGCTGTTTACGATGTAATTAACAGGATAGATGGGATACCGCATGTTGAAAGAACAGTAGATATTAATAATTATGATAATTTTAAAAAGACTACCCCTAATTTATATTTTAATAAAATTCAAAAATTTTCTATTGAAAATAATAAAATACATAGTACAATTTATAAAGATTGGGGAAAAGGAGGAGGTAGACAATGAGAGGAAGATTGAAAGGCATTGCTACTTTAATTTTTATTTTATTAATAACAGCCAGCGGTTACATAGCAGAAGAGATTGAGGAAGATGGGATAGAAGAAGAGGTAAGTGTAGCAAAAACGAAAATAGTAAAAGAAGAAATAATAGTTAAACCAGAGATTGAAAAGACGTATGAGGATTATCGTATCGGCATAGGTGATGTGCTGGAGATCAGTGTATATCCGGATGAAACACTGAGTTCTGTTGTAACCGTAGGATTTGACGGTAAAATAGGGATACCAAAAGTAGGGGAGTTCAGAGCACAGGGCAAAACAACGACCGAAATCGATGCAGCGGTTACCTCGGTATTAAAAAAGTATATCAAAAGACCTGAAGTTGTTGTAGCAGTCAAAGAATTTAAAAGCAGGAAGGTTTTAGTATTTGGGGAGGTGGTGAGACCAGGTTCGTTTATACTGCCGCCTTCTACAAGATTACTTGAAATTTTAACTCAGGCAGGATTAAAAGATGAAAAATCTGATTTAGAGAGTATTACTGTTATTCATCCAGACGGTGACAGGGAGATACTGAATTTAAGAAAAGTTATTGAAGAAGGTGATATCACACAAAATATTATATTAAAACCAGATGATACTCTATATGTACCTGAAAAACCAAAAGAAGAAATGAAAATAATAGGAGTTGATACGGATAAGATTGTAGCTTACGAAAAAGAACCTGCTGTAAAAGAAAAAGAAGAAGAAAAAGTGATTTCCTACATATATGTTTTCGGTGAAGCAAAGAAGCCAGGTAAGATAGAATACGACCCTGCTGAAGATATTATGACTGTAAAAAGAGCACTCACGCTTGCAGGCTGGTATTCTGAAAAGGCTAATCTTGAATCCGCAAAAGTCATCCGTGCTAATAATATTCAGGAACCGGTAAACTTAAACAGATTAATTTTCCAGGCTGATATGTCGCAGGATTTAATCCTTTATCAAGGAGATTCGCTTTTTATCCCGGAATCAAAGGAGATGGGGATATACGTTTTAGGACATATTAAAAAACCTGGTTTTTATAGGATTACCAAAGGTATGACCGTATTACAGGCGATAGCTCTTGCTGAACATGAGAAATGGGGTGCGCTCTTAAAAGATACCAAACTTGTGAGAAGCTGGCCTAATAGACCAACTGTTTATTCTATAAATCTTGAAAAACTCTTATTCAGGGGTGATATAAAGCAGAATATGGAATTAAAAGATGGTGATGTTATTTTTGTTCCAGAGACCGCTATCTCTAATACGCTTGATTTCTGGAACAGATTACTTGGTCCTATAACAGGTGGTTTATCTACAGCTGCAAGAATTGAAGTATTGTCAGCGCCAGGCACACCACCTATTACAGGTTTTTAATGCCGATATATCCTTGCTTTGGCCGACCACAATGAAGAAAAACATCTCTCTCACTTTTAGCTTTTAACTTTCTATTTTTTACTTGTTTTCTACCTATAACCGGGGGGTTACAGCAGGATTAGTCTATGAGAAGAATAAATATCATATTCTGGCTAA
>JBFMHD010000212.1:0-4851 GCA_040752395.1 Candidatus Hydrogenedentota bacterium | reverse complement strand
CTCCCATTTTTCAGCAAAAACAATACAAAAATGTTTAAAAACTTTTCTCATAAATCGCATTAGAGAAGAGAACTCATCACAAGTGATGGTAAACTACCTAATGTTTTAAGAGTTATGATCCATCCTTGAATATAGAGGAAAAAGCATTTTTATGGCTTCTTTTAAGCCTGAGAGATTGTCGCTGATAATAAGCAAGAATTTACGTAGTCCTCTTTGTGTAAGAGACTGAAATATTGAGAGCCATTTTTTGCTATCTTCTTTCTCTTCTGATATTTCGAAATAAATAACTTCTCGTTCTCCATTGAAACTTAAAGCATATATTTGATATAGTGTCATTGTTTTGATAACGTTGTTATCATCAAGGCAATTAATGACTTTAGCATCTATAATTAAAGAGAGAAGTTCGCATGGTATTTCCTTAGTGGTTAATGCAGATAGTTCTTTTTCAATATCGGTGCAGAGTTCATCAACAGTCTCTTCAGGGAAAGATAAGAGGTGCGATTTAAGTACTTGTTTAAGTTTTTTACCATATAAACCTTGTATAAGTAGACGCTTAATAAACGTTTCGAGAGAAGGATCTTGTCGAACCAAAGGGTCTGGTAATATAGTTGAGCGGAAGTTTGAGGTTCTCGTTCTTGGTACTGATATGGGAATTTTGCCTATTTCTGTTTGGAGAGTTCTTGGGAAATAGCCGTTTGCAGTATCATCCAATTCGTTTTGCGTGTTAAGATACTGCTCTCGTTCTCTTGCCATTATCTCAGTTAAAATATTGCCAAGAAGCATATTATAGTGTATAATAGTGCTTACAAGCTTAGGTGAAGAGAGGCTATCTGGAATATCTCTTATATTTTTGAGTGTTCTAGAAACTTCTCTTCCCCAGTCTTTAGGTTTTCTTGACATGGTTTTCCTACCTCCTCAAATTTTTTGTAAAATTTTGTAAAATATAATATATCTTTTTCACCTTTTATAATAAACACAATTTTTCTATCAGCTCCCCTTATAATGCAAAAGCTCGTAAGAATAAATGAACCGTAATGCCTCAGTCTTCAGTGGAGTCTCTTTATCTTGCTTCTTGCTTCTTAATCCCACTTATAACAGAGGGATTACAATGAACCCAATTTTTCTATTGACATCCACATCCTAATATCTTTAATTTGTATAAAAAGAAATATTTTGCAATTTGCAATGGAGCGAAGCGACAAGATGATCTGTCCTGTATGTAATCTCGATATGATTGTTATTGAACATAAAGATATAGAACTCGATTATTGTATCCAATGCAGAGGGGTGTGGTTTGATGCAAATGAACTTGAATTATTCTGTGAAAAATCAGGTATACAAGCCGGGGGTAACAAAATTATAGATTTACCTCTTTATTATTCTAAAGAAAAAAAGTATAAATGTCCTCGATGTAGAGAGCCTATGGATAAAATAATCGTAGGTGAAAAAAAAGAAGTGGTCATAGATAGATGCAAAAAAGGAGATGGTTTATGGTTTGACAAAGGCGAACTTGAACAGGTCGTGGAACAATCTATACCTCAAACAGATGAAAATACTGAAAAGATTTTATCTTTTATTCGTGAAATATTTTGAAACCTCTATCTTCTGACTCTCCAATCCGATAACCGAAAAAAATGGTTAAAAAACAATGTGGGAACAGATTAGTGCTAATCGACGGAATTCAGCCTTTCTTGTTGTTCTGATGGCGGGTTTGCTTTTTGTTATTGGTTATTTATTTGGTGAAGTTTTTATAGGTTATGGTGGCGGTATCTTCGGGCTTTTTATTGCGTTTATACTCTGGATTTTTTTAATACTAACAAGCTATTTTGGCGGTGACAATATTTTTTTAGCAATAAGTGGTGCAAGAGAGATTCAAAAGAAAGACCATCCGATACTTTTTAATATAGTTGAAGAGATGACGATAGCAGCAGGTCTGCCTAAAGTTCCACGGGTTTTTATTATTGATGACGATGCACCAAACGCATTTGCTACAGGTAGAACAAGAGAGGTCGCAGCTGTTGCTGTTACCTCAGGGTTGCTTGAACGACTTAATCGCGACGAATTACAGGGTGTCATAGCTCACGAACTCGCTCATATAAATAACCGCGATACTTTATATATGATTATGGTTGGGGTTATGATGGGTGCTATTGTTCTTCTTGCTGATATAGGAGTCCGAAGTTTATTTTATGGCGGTAGACGGAGCCGTTCTTCACGCTCAGGTGGTGGCCAGGCAGAACTGGTTATATTTCTTATCGCAATAATTCTTATGATACTTGCGCCAATAATTGCACAGCTAATCTATTTTGCTATCTCAAGAAAAAGAGAATATCTTGCTGATGCATCGGCTGCTGTTTTTACCAGGTATCCTGAGGGATTAGCAAGCGCACTTGAGAAGATTAGTAATTCTTCTTTGAAACTTTCTTCTGCTACAAAAGCTACCGCACCTATGTACATTGTTAACCCACTCGCAATGAAGAATAATAAAATTAGTGATTTAACAAGTACCCACCCACCGATCTCTGAAAGAGTAAAAATCTTACGTTCAATGGCAGGTGGAGCCGGGTTCACAAATTACGAAGATGCATACAAACGTATAACAGGCAGACCTGTTGGTGTTATACCATTTAGTACTTTAAAAGATTCAAAAGATGTTTTAATAAAAGAGCCGAGCAAAGAAGATAAAACAAAAAAAGAGAAACAAAGAGAGATACGGGACTTAATCTGGAAAGTAAATGATTATAAGATTATGGATTGTGAATGCGGCATTAAACTTAAGATACCGCCTTCGTTACTTGGCAAAAAAATCCAGTGTCCCAAATGCTTGAGAATTTACAATGCTATTGAATGATTCAAAGATTGAAAGATTGAAAGATTGAAAGATACGGCGAGAAAGTGTATATTTTCGCTTTCTTTACTTTTAACTTTTGACTTTTTACTTTTAATTTGTTATAGGAGTTAGGAGTTCGTAATAATAGATCCAAGCTCCGAGCTCCGAACTTTGAACTTCGAACTTTTTCGAAGGAGTACTCATGAGCGCGGTTTGCGCTCTACACAATATATGAAAAACTAAAGATGATATGTCGGCTTCAGGCTCCGGGCTTTTGGCTCCAGCCGGCTGTAGTCCGTAGCCCGTAGCCTGTACCCCGAATTATTAGAGTTACAAAGTTTTTCAGAGGAGATAGAAATAAGATAAAAGTAAAAATTGAAGAGTTTACTATGAATATAACAAGGGAATTATCATAAATGGATGCGATTTTTGCTATAAAAAACAGACGCTCTGTAAGAAAATATAGTGACAAACCTATAGATAAAAAAATTCTGGAGGATATAGTTGATTGTGGAAGGCTGGCAGCGAGTGCAAGAAATATATGCCCGTTTGAGTTTATTCTTCTTACTGATAAAAAAATTATAAAGGAGATCGCAGAGATTACTGACTATGGGAAGTTTATGAAAGATGCTGCTGCTGGCATAGTTGTTATTTGCAAAGAGACGAAATATTATTTAGAAGATGGTTGTGCTGCAACTGAAAATATATTACTTGCAGCTACTGCTTATAACATCGGTTCCTGTTGGATCGCCGGTGATAAGAAACCCTACGCAGATAAAATATTAAAAAGATTCAATGTGCCACCAGAATATAAACTTATAAGTATAATATCGCTTGGCTATCCAGCTGAAGAGATTACACTACCACAAAAACCAGCATTAGAAAAAGTTATACATTATAATAAGTATTAGGTCACCTGCGTATTCCCTCAGTTATTGGTGCAGTAGAACTTTATACTTTAGAAGCAAGAAGCAAGATTACGGAATACCCACTCCTATCTCTCTTTTTAACCTCTTTTTTTATTTCTATGTCTTTTCTACTTATAGATATCTTTAGTAACTTAAAGTTACTTTTACTTATACATTTTATCTTTTTTAAGAGGTATACGATGTCAGGGATACTTTCCAATTAATTTTCAACATAATTATTGACATAACATTTCCATTGCGTAGTAAAAATTTTCATTGACAAAATTGCAATAATTCTTTATTCTTATAATATAAGGAATGAATTATGGGTGAAACATATGCAGAGATTAAGTTAATAGCAAACAAAAAAGAAATAAAAAAAAGATTACTTGTTGATACAGGTGCTACTTTTAGTTGGATAAATTCCAAAACACTTAAACAACTTGGAATCCAACCAACGGATGAAGAGGAACTAGAAACTATAGAAGGTACAATTATCAAAAGAAAGATTGCCGAAATTGAAATTGAATGTTTTGGTAGGAAAGGTCATACTGGCGTCATCTTTGCAAAAAGAAAAGATTCAGAAGTTTTAGGAGTACACGCACTTGAGACACTAAGACTTGAGATTGATCCATTTCGTAATAGGATTAAAAAATCAAGAGCAATAAAAGCATTATAAAGTCTATCAATTTTTTATACAGTGATTCCCCATAGATTAGAAATCTTTTTTCTTGAATAATCTCATTTTATGTCTCTGAATCCTGCCCTTTTATTGGTAACCAAGTATCTTTTATACCATGTATATGATGAAAAAGTAGTGCCAAACTATAGTTTATGATTATCTTGAAGTAAGGGATGCCGATAATAACCTTCTTAGATTTGATATGGATTTTAGATAACAAATTTTTTATTGCATTATTTGCAAAATGTTATATAATTATTATAGATAATCTTTAATCTGACTTCTCACTTCTTAGTTCCCACTTTTTTTTTTTAGCGGAGTAGTCATGAGCGCGGTTTGTGCTCTACACTATTGGGTTATTGTGTTATTGGGTTATTGGGTTATTGCGTTTTTGCGCTCTACACAAGGTATGAAAAACTAGATGTTTGTTT
>JBFMHD010000211.1:0-4913 GCA_040752395.1 Candidatus Hydrogenedentota bacterium | reverse complement strand
TAACTCCTAATTTTGAATTTTTAATTTAACTTTCTGCCTTTGTGCCTTTGTGCCTCTGTGCCTTTCCTTTGAATCTTTCAATCTTTCAATCTTTTAATCTTTTAATCTTTGTTCAAAAACCATCATCAAGTCTTATCTGTTTTATCGCATCCAGACTTAGTTCAACGTTTCCATATGCTATATCTTCTATATTGAATACCCTATCATTATATGATTTTAAATTACCTTTGTAAATAATTGTTTTACCATTAGAAGATGCAACAACTTTTACATTCTTTCCAATAGCCCATTTAAATTCCCTCTCTTTTTTTAATATCCTTGCGATCCCCGGGGAAGATACCTCAATGAAATAATTACTCGTTTCTCTGAATAATTCTTCAAGATAAGGTTCTATCTGCTGTGAAAAATTTTCACAATCATTAACAGTTATACCAGTTGCTCTATCAAGATATATCCTCACCACGAAATGCCTTTTACTGTAAAATATTTCTACATCTACCACGGTCCATCCCAGTAGTATAGCTATCTCTTCTGATTTTTTTAATATAATATCTTCAGCATTTTTAATATCAATAACCATATTACACATTCTCGTCTCTTTCTATAGTAAAAATTTTATCCGCACCCATTATTGAAAACGTCCGCATAATCTCTGATTCGAGATTCCTTAATTTTAAACTGCCTTTTTTAAGCTTGATTGCTTTCAAACAGGTCAGTAATAAACCTATAGCTGTCGAATTGATAGATTTTACCTTTTTTAAATCAATGACAAAATCCCGCTTCCCCTCTTCAAGTAAATTATTGACCACATTTTTTAGTTTCACAATAGTTGCTGCTTCAAAATGACCCTGTAATGATATTATTACATCTTTATCAATTTGTTTTACGTCTAAATAAATATTATCCACAAATATTACTTCCCTCAAAAAATGTGCTCACTACATCTTAATTACTATTTTGCTTTAAATAATAACTATGTATTTAACATTTACATAGATTTTATCAAAATTATAAAAAATAAATTAAAATTGTCAAAAGATTTTTCTGGAAAACCTCATTTTTTATTTCTTTAGTTGTTATATACGCCATTTTTGACTCCTTTATTTGCTTCCCCTTTGTACTTTAATTTTTTTGCTATGCTCTAACCATAATATTTTGCGATTTAATTGGCATATTTTACACAATATACTCCAAAACTTATTATAATTTTTAACCTGACTTTTAACTTCATTAACTAATGAATGTGGTACAAAATTCATTTTTAATCTACCTTCTTCTTTTGCTGAAAGGTATATAAAAGGGCCATGCTTTTCGCCCTTATGGCATATACATCTTTTATAACCACAGGTTAAATAATATTGGCTAATAGTAGAGCGGAGTATTTTTTTAAATGGTGGTAATTGTTTGACAAATCGTTCTCTTTGAGCCTTTAATTCCGTAATTTTAGTCATATTTTCACTTTTTTACTAATATATTTAGTTATTAGTAATATAATTATTAACTAATATTATGTCAAGCATTTTATTTTATTTTTTTAAGAATAACGGTATGGCTTAATCTTTCTGGAAAAATTAAATTTTTATTTTCAGTAAATGTAATAATATTTATTCAACAAATCAGGATACTCTTGACATAGCAAGATACTTTATTGAGTGCCGGGTTATCAAATTTGACTGTTATGAAACCTTATTTCAGGATAAGGGATATCTTTATGCTCTTGTTCGTGGGATATTATTTTATTTTTAGTCGTTTCTTTCCTTTTTCTATGTATCTCTTTGTTCGCTGTTAGAATATCAAACCCTTCTTCACCAGAAAATAAATATAAACCATCTTTGAATCTACTATTTAATATATTTTCCAATTTTTCTATCTCCTTTTTCTGACTTTCTATTATCTCTTTCTGTTTTTTTATTAGATCAGTTATACTCTTTTCTAAATCCATAGAAATATTTACTCTTTAAAAATTAAAGGTCTAATTATATTATTATTCGGCATATTTTCAATTTTCTTTTACAACTTTTTATGTAATTAATGGTTATTTTGTATCCATTTTTTTATAATTATTTGCATAAAAAACACCATAAGTTTTACTAATTCTAATATTAATAGTGATAATTTCTTTTTGGCATTGTGTTTGCTACATATTTTATTGAGGATAAAAAAATGGAAGAGTCATCTCACTTAAAATATTACTTAAGATTTTTGCCAGAAAATTTAGTATATATAAAAGAAAAACCAAAAAATTCTGTTATTAAAAAAGATAATTATATCTATCTGAATGATATCGTAACTATAGATTCTTCAAGCAAGTCCTCGGAAAAGAGCAGCCGGACCTCCTATCAAGCGTGAGAATTTAATTCGGCTGCTCTTTTATAATATAACCCCACTAAGCGGACAGTGCTCACATAAACACTCTTTTCTAAAACAAAAATTCTTACCACACTCAACTATCAAGGCATGAAATTCATTATATACCTGATATTTATCCTCTATATTTTTTTCTATCAGTTTTCTTATAATATCATATTCAAGGTTTTCGTGATTTATTAACTTATGTCTTACAAAAATTCTTTTCGTATAACTATCTATCACAAAAATATTTTGTTTACCTGCATAAAGTATTATTGAATCAGCTGTTTCTTTTCCTATCCCCCATATATTCAACAATTCTCTCCTTAATGCATTTTTCTCTTTACTCAATATTTTATCAAGTGTTGTAGCTGTGTTAACAACAAACTCAATAAAAAATTTTATTTTTTTTGCCTTTTCATTAAAATAACCTGCTGGTCTAATCAATTGTGCAAGTTCAGACAATTCAATTTTTTGTAATTTATCAATTGTTAACACTCTGGCTCTTTTTAAATTAGATAGTACTTTATCAACATTTTTCCAGGCTGTATTTTGAGTCAATATTGCACCGATACATATTTCAAGCCGCTGACTCTCATTACGTGGTATTTCATAATCCAATGGATGATATTTCCCGTTAACTGGCCACCAGCCTCGTGGCCCGAAATATTTATACAATTTTCGATAAATTATATTAAATTTGTTTTCCACTCTCTGCTCTTTAAGTCTTTAGTTTCCGCTCTAAAAACTCAAATAATTTTTTCATTGATGGATTATTCGGAGAATCTGCAAACGCATGCGGTAAATCATCAAACATAATTAATTCTACTTCTTTGTTATTGGCTTTCAACATTTGCTCTAAAGTTATAGATTGCTCAGGTAAAACCGTCCTATCATTCTTACCATGAAATATTAAAACAGGGGCATTAAGCCACGCTGTATAATACAGTGGTGACCATTTCTTAAAATAATCCTGTATCATTTCATCACTTGCACCAAGATTAACAAGATAATTATAATTGCCCTTTTTGGGCATATCTACACCGCCAAGTTCAGGATAATACAAAACTCCGCATTTTAAATTATCATCAACAAGAAGTGTCCTTAATGCAAAACCGCCACCCCACGAATATCCTATAACACCTACCTTCTCAGATATAACTCTTTCATATTTTCTTAAAGACTGAATAGCACTCATACAATCTATAAACTCACCCGGGTATTCAACTTTACTTTTTCCTTCGCTTTTATAATACCCGCGATAATCTGTCATTAATACAACATATCCTTTCCTCGCTATAATTTTCATAGTCTCTTCTGTGCCCTGACCCTGAAAATAACTCTCTACAGGATAATAACCATGACATATAACAATGCCCGGGTACCTTGCACTCGTATCTATCGGTTCGGCAAGTAACCCTGTAATAGTTAATCCCTCACTCTCGTTAGTTATCGATCTTATAATTATATTTTTGTCTTTATATTTGGTTGATACATATTTTATATCGCTTCCATAATACTTTTTATTTTTTAAATAACTCATATATGTCCTGGCCATTAATTTATCAAGTGGATTATCTGAATCTAAAACTCTGCTACTTTCTTTATAAGCTTTGACAAAATCGCCTTCATTGAATTCAGTATCTTTCCCTCCACCACAAGCAGTAATAAACAACACTAATAATAACATAGCCAAATATCTGTTCATAAGGTACTCCTTGCATCTCGACTTCATAATTCTTCATTAAAACCCGTATTCTTTGAGTTTTTCTTCGGTTAGTCCTCCTCTCTCTTTATTTAATAATCTTTCAACAATCTTTGTAAGATAATCAAATTCTATATTGACTTTATCTCCTATCTGTTTCTTCCTTAGATTAGTATTCTCAATGGTATATGGTATGATTGAAACCTCAAATTCGCTCTCAGCTACATTACTCACAGTAAGACTTATACCATCAATAGCGATCGAACCTTTGTAAATTATATATCTCATCTCTTCTTCTATCCCACCCACACGTATTCTATTACCACTAACATCATCTATAATGCTATTTATTACCCCAACCTTATCAATATGACCCAGGACAATATGACCACCAATTCTTTCACCTGTCTTAAGCGACCTCTCAAGATTTATCGTTTCTCCTTCGGTATAATAATTTAAAGCTGTTTTATCCATGGTCTCCTGCATAACGTCAAACTCGATATTATTTCTACTGAATTCACAAAGAGTTAAACAGATTCCATTAACAGCTATACTCTCGCCTTTTTGCAGGTCATTCCAATTATTATCAATTGTTATTTTTAATCTATAATTATTCTTTTGTAAAACTTTTGAGTGAAATCTTCCTGTTTTTTGTATTAATCCAGTAAACATTTATCAATCTCGTCTGGTTTTTGCAAGCAACCGTAGTATCTCAAGGTATAACCAGATAAGTGTAACCATCAACCCAAAAGCAGCATACCATTCCATATATCTCGGCGCACCGATATCTGCACCATTTTCTATAAAATCAAAATCAAGCACAAGGTTTAAAGCTGCGATAATTACAATAAAAATACTC
>JBFMHD010000210.1:0-4933 GCA_040752395.1 Candidatus Hydrogenedentota bacterium | reverse complement strand
GGCAACTATGGAGTTACCTGCCTATGGTTATGGCTTAAGATATGAGTTCGGTATCTTTAATCAAAAGATAAAAAACGGTTTTCAGATTGAAGAACCAGAAAGATGGTTGAAACATGGTTACCCATGGGAGATTGAACGGCCAGAGTTTGTTATGCCTGTTAGTTTTTATGGTGATGTCAGCACTGAAAAGGATGAGTTCGGTCGAATTAAATATAAATGGATAAACACAAGACAGGTACTTGCGTTCCCTTACGATATCCCAATCATCGGTTATGGTAATAACACTGTAAACTTCTTACGGTTATGGGCTGCTAAATCTTCAAACGAGTTTGATTTAGAAATCTTTCAGCATGGTGATTATGTAAAAGCGGTTGAAGATAAAAATTATTCTGAAAACATCTCAAAAGTTCTCTATCCTAATGATAATGTTATCGTTGGGAAAGAATTAAGATTTAAACAGCAGTATTTTTTTGTAGCAGCTACTTTGCATGATATTATAAGGCGATATATAAAGTCTTACGAAACTTTTGATAAATTTCCGGATAAAGTAGCTATCCAGTTAAATGATACTCATCCAACTCTTGCTATCCCTGAATTAATGCGAGTTCTTGTTGATATTTACGACGTGGACTGGGATAAAGCATGGGAGATAACCGTTAAAACCTTCGGGTTTACAAATCATACAGTACTACCTGAAGCACTTGAATGCTGGCCTGTAAGCCTGTTTCAAAAAGTTTTACCCAGACATTTGCAGATTATTTACGAGATTAACAGAAGGTTTCTTGATAAAGTAAGAACAGCTTTCCCGGGCAATGAAGAAAAAATCAGACAGGTTTCCTTGATAGGTGAGGCTGGCGAAAAACACGTGAGAATGGCTAACCTTGGTATAGTTGGTTCGCATTCCATAAATGGTGTAGCTCAACTTCATACTAAAATATTAAAGACTATAGTATTTAAAGATATGTTCGAGATATTCCCTGAAAGATTTAATAATAAAACAAACGGCATTACTCAGAGACGCTGGCTATTGCTTGCTAACCCGGAGTTGGCAAGACTAATTACAGATAAAATCAGCGATAAATGGATCACTGACTTAAATGAAATAAGAAAGCTCCAAAACTTTACTCAAGATAATGACTTTTTAATAAAAATGTATAAAGTGAAGAAAAAAAATAAAGAGAGACTCGCTCAGTACATTAAAGAACAGACCAATATTGTAGTCGATATCAATTCTATATTCGATTCACAGGTTAAAAGAATCCATGAATATAAAAGACAGCTACTTAATGTTTTACATATACTGCTACTTTATAATAAATTAAGAGATAATCCTGATATTAACATAATACCTCGAACATTTATATTTGGCGGTAAAGCTGCACCAGGTTATTACCGTGCTAAACTGATTATAAAACTAATCAACAACCTATCAAAATTAATAAACAATGACATTAATATAAAGAATAAAATAAAAGTTGTATTCATTGCAAACTATGGTGTCTCGTTAGCTGAAAAGATTATCCCAGCCTCTGATGTTAGTGAACAGATTTCTACTGCTGGTATGGAAGCATCGGGTACAGGAAATATGAAATTCGCTTTAAATGGCGCTTTAACAATAGGCACTCTTGATGGCGCCAATATCGAAATTATGGAAAATGTCGGGATTGATAACATTTATATCTTCGGGTTAAAAGTCGATGAGATAGAAGAATTAAGAAAATCACGCAAATATAGTCCACTTGAATATTATAACAGATATCATGAGATAAAAAGAGTGATTGATATGCTGATATCAGGTGAACTATCAGATGGTGACCCGGCTTTATTTAAACCTTTATATGATTCATTGATGTACGGTGTCGATGGAGCCGCTCCAGATAAATATTTTCTTCTCGCTGATTTGATGAGCTATGCTGAAACACATAAAAAAATCAATAATGATTATGCTGATAAACTAAACTGGCAGAGAAAAGCTTTAATCAATATCGCAAACATATCATATTTCTCAAGTGACCGCGCTATTAAAGAATATGCTGATGAAATCTGGCAGGTAAAACCAGTACCGATAAAATTATGAAAACAGAACCTCGACTGATACTCTTTGATATAGATGGAACATTAATACGAACCCATGGTGCAGGACTTCGCGCTATCGAGAAAGCAGTAGAAATAAGTATCTCAAAAGATTTAAAAGATACCAGAGTCATACCTCATGGCAGAACAGACCAGCAGATAATCAGTTCTTATCTCAGCCAGGTTAATATAAAAACAACAAAGCCATTACTTGATAAAATATTTAAAATATATCCTGAAATCCTTAAAACCGAATTAAAAAACTGTAACGGAGAATTTTTACCAGGTGTTTATGAACTCCTGGTAAGGTTATACTCAGCAAGCGATGTTTATCTCGGCATAGCTACAGGTAATATCAAAAATGGTGCATGGATAAAATTGGAACATTTTAAGATAGCTAAATATTTTGTTGGTGGTGGTTTTGGCGATGGATATAATGATAGAGTCCCTTTAGTATGTGATGCGATAAATTCTATCTCGGAAAAATTAAAGATAGATTTTACAAAAGTAGCTGTATGCGGTGATACACCGTTTGATATTATCTCTGGCCAAAAAAATAGTTGTTTCACACTCGGCATAGGTACCGGCAGATATTCTGTCTCAGAACTAAAGAAATATCATCCTGATCTGGCTGTAAAATCACTTAAAAACAAAAACGTATTAAATAGCTTATTAAAGTTCTAATAAAAGCAATATCACACAAGCGGTAAGCCAGCTAAATATTTACCTTAATATATGCTTTGCCTTTGTATTCCCTCAGTTTGAATCTTTCAATCTTTCAATCTTTGTGCCTAATGGTAGTATGGGTTCCACCGAAGACTGAGGGAATACTTGCCTTTATACAATTTACTTGCAATAAATAGTTAAATTTGTTAATAGTTAACTATGGAATTAAAGGATCATATAAATTACTGGTTAAAAAGCTCTGAACATGATTTAAAAGTAGCAGAAACTTTATATAGAAATAAGAAATATGACTGGTGTTTATTTATTGGTCATTTAGTTTTAGAAAAAGCATTAAAGGCTGTATGGGTCAGGGATAATAATAATAAATTTCCAGGAAAGATACATAATCTTTTGAAACTCGCAGAGGAAACAGAATTACAATTAAATAATAAAATAAAGTTGAGTCTCCTTGATATAAATGATTTTAATATTGAGATGCGTTATCCTGATTATAAGTTAAAACTATATAAAAGATGTAATAAAAAATTTACAAAAAAATATTTTAAAATAATTAAGGATATATATAAATGGCTAAAAAAACAGATATCGACGGTATAATTAAAAATTTTATTAATGAAGTAAAAAAGTCTATTAGAATAAATTATATGTATTTGTTCGGTTCATACGCAAAGGGGAAAGATAATATAAATAGTGATATAGATATAGCTATTATTTCGAACGATTTTACAGGTTTTAAATTTGAAGATAGAAAAAAAATTAATCCGATAGTGCTCAAAATTAATACTAATTTAGAAGTACACCCCTTTACACTTGACGAATATAAGAGTAATAACCCATTCTTAGATGAGATTATTTCAACAGGGAAAAAAGTCTACCCTTGATTAAGAATTCCACTAAAGACTGGGAAGAATACGATTATTGAACTTTTAATACGATTAAATTTTTACCCACTGGCCGCCAGATAAAAGGATCACTGTTTTTAAAAAATACATACCCCTTGATACCTAAAAGACCTGCAAGATGACTTATACCTGAATCCATGCCGATATATAATTCTGACTTTAATAATATCTTCTCAACCTCTATTAGTGTATTAAAATATTTTGTTTTATAAGGTAGCCACTCTTCTGCAATTTGGACATCCCAAGGCCCAAATATTATCTCCTTTTTTAGCTTATCAATCTTTTGTTCTTTTAAAAAATTAAAAATATATTCAGGCGATACCACTTTATTTTTAGAACCGCTTCCCGGATGAATCACCATAAAACCACTGCATCCCATCGGTACCCTGCCATCACAAGAGGCAGGAACATTTTCTAAATATGCTTTCTCTTTATCTATAGCTATCCCGAGTTCTTCTGAGTAATAATCAAGTATATGATTTTTATAACCTGATTGAGGTAATGGTGGTATCACCTTTACATCCGAACATATCTCCCTGGCTTTTGAGAGGATGGTGCTTTGTTCTGTAAATAAATATCCTCTATCATATTTCTGATTTATTATACTTTCTTCGTAATAAAAATTGTTTATAATATTTTTTTGTTTAAGGTATAAAAAGACAGAAGAACCACCCCAACCATCGATAATACAGCTGTCATCTTTTTTTAGATTAGCTATAACAGGAACCAGCAACAGAACATCACCTATTCCGCCACGCCTGTAAATAAGCATTCGCATAAAATAAACGTAGTGATCTTCTTATAACCCGGGGTTACAAATCCATAACCACTCATTTTCCAGCGGATTTCGGGCTTCAGGCTACAGGCTACAGCCGGAATACTGCACTAACCAACTTCTAACTGACCGATTGTAGAAATGGTAATGCCTCAGAACTTGTGAAATAATCATCATTAATACCGGGCAACTCTTTTATTATCAGCCCCTGTTTTCTGAAAAAGTCTAATTTTTTCACACGTTCTCAGTCTTCGGTGGAGTTTCTCTATCTTGCTTCTATTTTCTGATACTTCTTACTTCTCACTTCTTCTCCACCTATAACTGAGGGAGTACTACAAATGCTAAAAAATATCTTGATTACATATAATAAACTATAGTTAAGCAGAAAATACAAGATAAAAATTCATAAAAAAGTGAATTTAAGAGTGTTATTTATGTCTAATATTTTTTTATTGTTTGTGGGGAACATACACAAAGTATCAAAAATTAATTTTTT
>JBFMHD010000021.1:0-20034 GCA_040752395.1 Candidatus Hydrogenedentota bacterium | reverse complement strand
GCAAGAAGCAAGATAACGGAAAGAAAGATAAAGAAAGATAACGAGAGAGGCACAGAGGCACAAAGTATGAAAAGAGTCAAAAGTCGCAAGTCGTGAGTCAAAACAGGACTCAAGACTCAAGACTTTTCAGCAGGCTTTTGGCTTTTGGCTCCAGCCGGCTGTAGTCCGTAGCCTGTAGCCCGTCCTGACACCTCTCACTTCTTCTGTTATCTTGCCTCTTGCTTCTACTTGATATTATTAGAGTTACAACGTTTTTCAGAGGAAGACTCCTAATGATAACTCAAGAACAAATAGATGAGATTAAAAGAAAAATTGTAGAAAGTTTTAAGCCTCAAAAAATAATTCTTTTTGGTTCTTATGCTACCGGTACACCACAGAAAGATAGCGATTTGGATCTCTTGATTATTAAGGATAGTGATTTGCCAGCTCATATACAGAATCGTAATGTCAGAAAGATACTGGCTGATTTGAAAGTTCCTGTAGATGTAATTGTAAAAACCGTTAAAGAATTTGAAACATACAAGAATATTATTGGAACCATCATCTATCCTGCAAATAAATTTGGGAAAGTTATCTATGAATCAAGATGAAATTATTAAAGATTTGGTTAATAAATGGATAAAAAAGGCGGATAAAGATTTTTTGACTGCTGAGAGAGAATTGTCTTTTGAAGATCCTGTTACAGAAGCAGTATGTTTTCATTGTCAACAGGTTGTAGAGAAGTATTTAAAGGCTTTTTTAATCTATTATCAAATTTATTTTACCAAGACTCATAAAATAGTAGATTTATTAGAATTATGTGCTACTATAGATCCTTCTTTTAAAGAAGAGTTGAAAGAAGCAGATAACCTAACCGATTATGCTGTAGAAGTTCGTTATCCAGATATCTTGCTTGAACCAGGGGTAGAAGATGCCAGAGAAGCTCTTGAAATGGCTAAGAAAGTAAAAAAGTTTGTATTGAATAAGATTAATCTTGCATAATGAGACTAAATTGGGTTCTTAGGTTCTTGGGTTCTTGGGTTCTTGCGTTTTTGCGCTCTACACAATATATGAAAAACTAAAGATGATATGAAAAGAGTCGTGAGTCGCAAGTCGTGAGTCAAAACAGGACTCGAGACTCAAGACTCAAGACTCAAGACTTTTCAGCAGGCTTTGGGCTTTTGGCTCCAGCCGGCTGTAGTCCGTAGCCTGTAGCCTGTAGCCTGTCCTGATACTTCTCACTTCTTCCGTTATCTTGCTTCTTGCTTCTACTTGATATTATTATAATTACAATGTTTTTCAGAGGAGGTATCGTGTCCATGAACACTATAAAACAAGCGATAGACGGGAATGAATCCGCTTCGTATGTGGCTTATGCTTTCAGCGAAGTGGCTGCAATCTATCCTATTACACCATCTTCACCAATGGGAGAGCTGGTTGATGAGTGGGCTGTGAAAGGTAGAAAGAATCTGTTTGGAGAGATAGTTGATGTAATAGAGATGCAGTCTGAGGGTGGTGCAGCTGGTGCTGTACATGGAGTTTTAACAGCCGGGGCTATGTGTTCTACTTTTACAGCGGCTCAAGGACTACTTTTAATGATACCTAATATGCATAAAATAGCGGGTGAGCTCTTGCCAGTGGTTTTTCATGTCTCTGCGCGTTCGCTTGCATGTCAATCCCTCTCTATTTTTGGAGACCATTCTGATGTTATGGGTGTTAGGAATACAGGTTTTGCTTTAATGGCAGCTTCTTCAATACAGGAAGTTATGGATTTAGCTTTAGTCTCGCATCTTGCAACATTAGAATCGCGAGTCCCTTTCTTGAACTTCTTTGATGGTTTTCGGACGTCTCATGAGGTTCAGAAAGTTGAGATGATACCATATGAGACTATGTCAGAGCTGCTTGATATGAAATTTGTGCAAGAGTTTAGAGAGAGAGCATTAAGTCCTAATAGACCTATGATCAAGGTTGGTGCTCAGAACCCGGACGTATATTTTCAAGGAAGAGAAACAGTTAATAGATATTATGATCGGCTCCCTCAGATTGTTAAAAAATATATGGGGCTTATAGCAGAGAAAATCGGGCGTTCTTATAAATTATTTGACTATGTTGGTGACCCGCAAGCTACAAAAATAATTATTGCGATGTGTTCTTCATGCGACACGATTGAAGAGACAGTGAATTATTTAAACAAAAAAGGAGAAAAAGTGGGTGCTATAAAGGTTCGGTTATATCGACCTTTCTCAGTCCCTGATTTTATCGACTCTATCCCCAAAACCGTAAAAAAAATAGCTGTACTTGATAGGACAAAAGAGCCAGGTGCTATCGGTGAACCGTTATATCTTGATGTTATAGCTGCGTTAAAAGACAGTGATATAAAAATTATCGGTGGCAGATATGGTTTATCTTCAAAAGAGTTTACGCCGTCAATGGTGCAAGCTGTTTATGACCATCTTGATAACGAGGCTTTTCATAATTTCACTGTTGGTATCACTGATGATGTTACGCATACATCAATAAAAATTCATAAACATATCGAGACCGAGCCTGAAGGCGTTGTGCGGTGTAAATTCTGGGGCTATGGGTCTGATGGCACTGTCGGTTCTTGTAAAAACTCAATTAAAATTATCGGTGATAATACTGATATGAATGCCCAGGGATATTTTGTTTATGATTCAAAGAAATCAGGTGGTATTACAATATCGTTTTTAAGGTTTGGTAAATCAAAAATACAATCATCTTATCTCCCAACGACATTCGAGTTCATTGCGCTTCATAACCCGGCATATATTGGAAGATATGATATATTAGAAGGGATCAAAGAAGGAGGTGTATTTTTATTAAACTCGCCCTGGTCTAAAGATGAGGTTTTTGAGCATCTGACAGAAGATATGCAGAAAACAATTATAACCAAAAAAATAAAGTTTTACAATATCGATGCTTTAAAGATTGCAAAAGAAGTTGGGTTGGGTGGCAGAATCAATTCTGTGATGCAGGCTGCGTTCTTTAAAATCTCAAATGTGCTTTCTGAAGAAAAAGCCATTAAATTGCTTAAGGATGCGATAAAGAAGACTTATGGAGCCAAAGGCGACAAAGTAGTGCAGATGAACTGGGACTGTGTTGATAAAACCGCTGAAGCACTTTTAGAGATACCAATCCCTGATAAAGTTTCTAAATCAGCTCCTGTTATAAAACTTATTCCTGATAATGCCTCGGACTTCGAAAAAAGCGTGATAGAACCGATAATGAGACTAAAAGGTGATGAGATACCTGTTTCAAAGATGCCAGTTGATGGTGCGATCCCTACTGCAACAAGCAAACTTGAGAAACGCGGGATAGCACCGTTTGTACCTCACTGGGTTCCTGAAAAATGTATCCAGTGTAATCAATGTTCGTATGTATGTTCACATTCAGTAATCCGTTCAAAACAGATTCTACCTGACGATCTAAAAAATGCACCCCCTACATTTAAAACTCTTAAGTCCACAACAAAGAATGAGCGCAACTTACAATACCGGATCCAAGTATATATAGAAGATTGTGTAGGTTGTGGGAGTTGTGTTAACACCTGTCCCAAAGATGCGCTTGTTATAACACCGATAGAAGCCGAACGTGCCAATCTCGAACGTGAAAATTCAGAATTTTTTGAAAATCTGCCTGATAACATCCTTGACGGAACCAAACCTTCTCAACTTAAAGGCAGCCAGTTTTTAAAACCATTACTTGAGTTTCATGGCGCTTGTGGTGGCTGCGGTGAAACACCGTATTTGAGATTAATTACCCAGTTATTTGGTGAACGTTTGATGATAGCAAATGCTACAGGGTGTTCTTCTATTTACGGCGGTACTTTCCCCATAATACCATATTGTGTAACAAAAGCTGGTAGGGGACCTACATGGGCTAATTCTTTATTTGAAGACAATGCAGAGTATGGTTTTGGTATGCGGCTTGCTGTAAACGCTAATCGTAAACAGCTACTTAATAAAATAAACAGACTACTTGAATTAAAAATCCCGCACGAGCTTAGCCTGGCGTTAAATAAAAATAAAGAGTTATGGGATAAAGTTGATAGTGAAGCTATGGAAGCAGCTGATAGAACCTGTATCCTTCTTGATAAAGCATATAATCAGGCAAGCACCGAAAATAAAGAGGCCATAAAAAGGGTTATTGAATTAAAAGATTATTTTGTTGATAGGAGCATCTGGTGTGTTGGTGGAGATGGCTGGGCTTATGACATCGGGTATGGTGGACTTGATCATATTATTTCTACAGGTGTTAATATTAATCTATTTGTTCTTGATACAGAGGTATATTCGAATACAGGTGGTCAGGCATCTAAAGCCACACAGCTTTCTGCGGTTGCACGCTTTGCTATGGCTGGTAAAGATGTAAGAAAAAAAGATTTAGGCATGATGGCTCTATCTTATGGATATGTCTATGTTGCAAGTTGTGCAATAGGTTATAACAAACAGCAGTATCTGAATGCTTTAATTGAAGCTGAATCGTATAAGGGGCCATCACTTATAATTTGTTATTGCCCATGTATAAATCATGGGCTTGATATGGCAAAGTCGATTGAGGAAGAGAGGCTTGCTGTAGAATGCGGGTACTGGCCTGTGTACCGTTATAACCCTTTGCTCGCTAAAGAAGGTAAAAATCCGTTTATTTTCGAATCAAAGGAGCCGAATGGTAAATTCAAGGAATTTTTAATGGCCGAGACAAGGTTCAGTTCATTAAAGAAACAATTTCCAGATAGAGCTGAAGAGCTTTATGAAAAAGCAGAAAAAGCTATGCTTGAACGTTACACACATTATAAACGTTTAGCTCAAATGGATTATTCTAAATAGAGCGGCACAGGGTTAACAATTTCGCAGTCTTTGCAAAAAATGTCCCGTGCTCATCCGTGAGCCTAAAGGGTTTGACGGATTGGACCAGGGTCAGGTTGATGGATCAAAAATGAATTTTCAAGAGATATTTAAAAAATATAAACCAGAACGAGATAGCTTGATACCGCTTCTTCAGGAAATACAAAAAAACCAGGGATATATATCAAGAGAATCACTTAAAGAGATTGCAAAATATATTGATGTCTCGGAAAATGATATATACGGTGTTGCGACGTTTTTTGCTCAATTCAGGTTCACTAAACCAGGAGACCATATCATTAATATCTGTCTTGGTACTGCCTGTCATGTTCGCGGTGGTCAACGTATCTATGAAGATGTATGTAATTATCTCGGCATAAAATCAGGAGAGACTACTAAAGATTACAAGTTCAGTCTTTTAAGAGTGGCTTGTTTTGGCTCCTGTGCTCTTGCACCTGTTGTCGTTATAGACAATAATGTTTATGGTCGAATGACGCCACAAATGGTTAGAAAACTGCTGGATGAGATATAGGTATGATTGAGAGATTCAAAGAGTTAAAAAGAAAAGCAGAGATAGAATGGGAAAACTTCAATAATAGCAAACAGATACGAATGTTAATAGGGGCTGCAACTTGCGGTATAGCTTCGGGTGCATTAAAAGTCTGTGATTCTTTTAAAAAAGAGATTAAAACTAAAAAAATACAATGTGAGATTTACGAAGTAGGTTGTATCGGAATGTGTTATGCAGAACCCATTGTAGAGATATGTTTACCAGATAAAAGACGCATAATGTACGGGAACGTTAACGAAAAAATTCTACCACAAATTATAGATGACGTTATTTTAAAAAATAATCCAAGAATTGACCTCGCACTTTGCACGACCGGCGAGATGAAAATACCAGGCATAAAACAAATTACTGAGTTGCCAATGTTAAACAAACAGCAGCGAATAGTATTAAGGAACGCTGGTATCATAGACCCGGTAAATATAAACCATTACATAGCAAGAGATGGTTATTCTGCTTTATTAAAAGCATTTACCATAACACCAGCTGATGTCATTAAAGAGGTAAAGGATTCTATGTTGAGAGGACGAGGTGGTGCCGGCTTCCACACTGGCGTAAAATGGGAGATCGCAAGAAATACTGAGAGCGATATTAAATACATAATATGTAATGCAGATGAGGGAGACCCGGGAGCGTTTATGGATCGAGCTGTCCTTGAGAGTGACCCACATTCTGTACTTGAAGGTATGATTATTGCTGCTTATGCAGTCGGTACGAGAAACGGATATATATATGTAAGGGCAGAGTATCCGCTTGCTGTTAAAAGACTTAAAATCGCTATAGAGCAAGCATATAATCTGGGGTTTTTAGGGAGGGATATAATGGGGAGCGGGTTTGATTTTGAGATTGAGATTAAGGAGGGTGCTGGAGCATTTGTCTGTGGTGAAGAGACCGCATTAATCGCTTCGATTGAGGGCAGACGCGGAATGCCGTCATCGAGACCACCGTTCCCTGCTGTCTGTGGATTACACAAAAAACCGACTGTTATAAATAATGTCGAGACCTTCGCAAATGTTCCATGGATCATACAAAAAGGAGCGGATACGTTCGCTCAGTTAGGCACTACAAAGAGCAAAGGTACAAAAGTCTTTGCGCTTGCAGGAAAAGTTAAGCATACAGGGCTTATTGAAGTCCCTATGGGCATAACGCTTAAAGAAGTAATATATGATATAGGTGGTGGCATCCCAAATAACAAAAGATTAAAAGCTGTTCAGACAGGTGGCCCTTCAGGCGGCTGCATACCTGCTGAGCTTATGGATTTGAAAGTCGATTATGAAGAACTAACAAAAGCCGGTTCTATTATGGGTTCTGGTGGTATGATTGTTTTAGATGAAGATACCTGTATAGTTGATATAGCGCGATACTTTTTAGAATTCACAAACAATGAATCCTGTGGCAAATGTATTCCCTGCAGGATCGGTTCGGTACATCTACTTCAATATTTAACTGCGATAACTCAAGGTAATGCCTCGTTATCTTATATTGATAAACTTGAGGAATTATCTGAGACTATAAGATTATGCAGTTTATGTGGTCTTGGTCAGACCCTGCCAAACCCCGTGCTCTCTACTATAAAATATTTTAGAAACGAATATGAAGCGCATATAAAAGAAAAACACTGCCAGGCTTTAGTTTGTAAAGACTTGATTGAATATTTTATTGATATTGATAAATGTACTGGTTGCAATCTATGTTTTAAAATCTGTCCTGTAAATGCAATTACTGGCGAATTGAAGCAGGTACACAGTATAGATTCTAAAAAATGCATAAGATGTGGTCAATGTCTTGATGTTTGTCCCACAAAGGTTTCTGCTGTTAAAAAGGGAGTCTGTAAAAATTGATTTATGGATAAAATTATCTTAACTATTGATGGTAAAATAGTTGAAGCAAACCCTGATGAGACAGTTATTGAAGCAGCTAAACGAGCCGGGATTATTATCCCCTACTTATGCAACCACGAAGAATTAGAACCATTTGGCGGCTGTAGAATATGCATTGTTGAGATCGAGGGAATGAAAGGGTTTCAAACGTCCTGTAATACTTTTGTTAAAAATGGGATGTCTATAAAAACAAATACACCTGAAATTATAAGCTACAGAAAGAATATAATTAAGCTCCTGTTAAGTAATCATACAAGTCCCTGTATAGTCTGCTTGCATCGAGAACTCTGTGAAAAGTATCGACCAAAGCCAACTAAAACAGGAAAGACTATAAGATGTAATACCTGCAGTAATACTGATATATGTGAGCTTAAAAAACTTGTAAAAGAGTATAATATTGATGATATCGGATTACCTGTAATTTACAACAACATCCCGCTTGAAAGAAGAGACCCATTTATGGATAGAGATTATAATCTTTGCATACTCTGTGGGAGGTGCGTCAGAGTATGTCAGAATTTGCATAAAAAACCATTTATCGCTTTTATTAACAGAGGGAGAGCGGCTCGTATCGGCACAGCTTTTTATCAAGACCACACTGAAACAGGTTGTTTGTTCTGTGGAGCTTGTGTTGATATATGCACCACAGGTGCGCTCTCTGATAGATATGCAAAATGGTATGGCAAAGAAGATAAAATAAAAGAGACGATTTGTGACCTCTGTTCGATTAATTGCGATTTCTATCTCCGTATAAAAGATAATAAAGTAATCGGTGCTATGGCAAAGAGTTTCAAACAAGAACACAAGATATGCATAGGAGCACGATTTATTCTGCCACAATTATTTGAATCGCCTAAACGTATAACATCTAATTATATTAAACTTCAGGATGGTATACGAAAAGTCCCCTGGACTGATGCTGTAAAACACGCAGCAGCTAAATTACTTAATTATAAAGGCAACCAATTCGCTACTATTATATATTACAACGCTTTAATCGAAGAGATTGATATACTGAAAAATTTTACTAAAAACGTTATGAACTCGGAAAACTGCCATGTCGTAGAAAAACAAGATGATAAAATAAAACTCAACCAGGAAACAAAAGCTGTTATAACTACCGGAGATTATATAGATAAAGATTCATTAAAAAATTTAGAGGTAATTATTGCACTTGATGTATTCCCTTCTTTTATGAGTGAATCCGCTGATGTTCTATTTGCACTCACTTTACCACAGGAAACGGGTGAAGCGCTGGTTCCACCACCTGATAGCAACACAGTAAGCAGAATAATTTGTGATATCGCTAAAGAGATGGGAGCTCAATTAGATTCTTATATCGTAAGATCTGTGCAATTTGCGCAGAATTTTAACTCAACTATATGGCGTCAAAAGCCTTCATATAGAAATTTGGCTGGTGGCACTGCCACCTTAGAAGACAGAAGACAGGAGATGCCTCTGTCTTCGCCACTTGAAGACATAAAAGATTTGCCGAGGTATTATCGAGGTCATTATTTGGCAGATATCCTTGGTGCGTTAAGAACTATTATGAAAATTGAGAGGCAAGAAGACATAACTAAAAAGACAGAGTTCAAAATTGTAGAAAAACAAGAGATAGTCCCTAATTTTCATACGATTACTATACAAGCACCGGATATCGCAAAAAAATGTAAACCAGGCCAGTTCGTGATAGCGATGGTTAATGATAAATCAGAAAGAATACCATATACAATAGCTGATTGGAACGTCGAGCATGGGACTGTAACTTTGATTGTGCAGGAGGTGGGGAGATCAAGTAGAGAGATGGTAATGCTTTCCGCAGGTGATACATTAGCACATTTTGTAGGACCACTTGGTAACCCTGTTTCGATTAAGCGATACGGCACAGTTGTATGTGGTGGTGGCTGTTTTGGTGTTGGCGCGATTTTACCGATTTGCCGTGAATTGAAAAAAGCAGGAAATAGAGTGATATCTATAATTGAAGCCTCTACACATTATCTTTTATACCGGGAAGATAAGATAGCTGAATATTCAGATAAGCTATTAATCGCAACAAAGGATGGTTCTTATGGAATAAAAGGAGGGGTAGGCGAGGCTATTACATTACTTGCAGAACAAGGTGAAACCATAGATCAGGTGTTTATAGTAGGTTGTGCTTTTATGATGATGTTAGTAAGTGAGTCTACTAAAAATTTAGGTATCCCAACTATGACCGCTCTTAATTCGATAATGATGGATGGCACAGGTATGTGTGGCGCTTGCAGGGTATCCGTAGGTGACCAGACAAAATTTGTTTGTGTTGATGGCACATTTCTTGATGGCCACAAAATTAACTGGTTAGAGCTTATGCAGAGATTAAACGCTTATAATTTAGAAGAGATTAAATCATTACCCCAGGATCATTCAATATGTCATTAATTAGAAGCAAGAGGCACAAAGGCACAAAGATTAAAAGATTGAAAGATACGGCAAGGAAGTGTATATTTTCGCTTTCTTTACTTTTAACTTTTAACTTGTCAAAGGGGATAATAGATGGATCCTAAAGAGAGAATGGCGATCCCAAGACAGAAGATGCCAGAACAAGACCCGTTAAAAAGAAGACATAATTATAATGAGGTACCTTATGGATTTCCGCCAGAGATAGCTATCAAGGAAGCTCAACGTTGTCTTAAATGTAAAAAACCTGCGTGCATACAAGGATGCCCGGTAAATATCGATATACCGGGTTTTATCTCGCTTATAGAAGAAGGAAAATTTATTGAAGCAGCTCATAAACTAAAAGAACAGAATTCGTTACCTGCAACAACAGGCAGGGTCTGTCCCCAGGAGACACAGTGTGAAGAAAAATGTGTATTAGCAAAAAAGACCGAGCCTGTCGCAATTGGCAGGCTTGAACGGTTTGCCGCTGATTATGAACGTGAGTACGGAGTTATAACGTGTCCTGAGATTAAAAAGCAGACAAATAAAAAAGTTGCAATTATTGGGTCTGGTCCTGCAGGATTAACTGTAGCAGGCGACCTGATCAAACTTGGACACGATGTTACAATTTTTGAGGCATTACACGAACCAGGTGGCGTGCTTAGCTACGGAATACCTGAGTTCAGGTTACCAAAAGAGATAGTTAAAAGCGAAATATCATATCTCACAATGATGGGTGTTAAGATACGGACAGACTTTGTTGTAGGGATGACAGCAAGTATTGATGAGCTACTTGAGTCTGGTTTTGATGCTATCTTTATCGGAACAGGTGCAGGGTTACCAATGTTTCTTGGTGTCCCGGGTGAGAATCTTATAGGAGTATATTCTGCTAATGAATATCTTACTCGTTCGAACCTTATGAAGTCGTATCTTTTTCCAGAATATGCTACACCAGCTGTTGTGAGTAAAAAAACTGTAGTTGTAGGTGGTGGAAATGTCGCAATGGATTCTGCAAGAACAGCTATAAGAAGTGGTGCCAAAACTACCGTTGTATATAGGCGTAGCAGAAAAGAGATGCCTGCAAGAATAGAAGAGATACACCATGCTGAGGAAGAGGGTATTGTGTTTCATTTCTTAACAAATCCTAAAAGAATATTGGGTGATGAACAGGGTAGAGTAATCGGAATAGAATGTTATCGTATGGAGTTAGGTGAGCAGGATGAGAGCGGTAGACGAAGACCTATAACAATTCCTGACAGCGAGTTTATAATTGATGTTGATACGGTTATCCCGGCACTCGGAAACAAACCAAATCCGCTTATCCCAAGAACAACCCCGGGACTTGAAATCTCAAAATGGGGTACTATTGTTGTAGATGAAAAGACAATGGCAACCTCAAAGAAGGGTGTATTTGCAGGTGGCGATATAGTAAGTGGTGCTGCGACTGTGATATTAGCGATGGGTCAGGGTAAGATTGCCGCAAGAAGTATCGATGAATATTTAAAAGAAAATTAAAGCCCCGGTTTTTGTAACACGGGGCTTTAAAGAAATTGGGGAAGTTGTTTTAGCCTGAAAACCTCAGGCCATTATACATCATTAGCAAACAGCGTGCCTAAAAATAAGTTCTAATATTATTAAAATTAGAGTGCAGTAGTATTTTAAATGGGAACTTTTTATAGGATTTACAGAAAATTTTCCCATCTCCATAGCCACAATACTTATCACTTACTTCTTTCGTTATCTTGCTTCTACTTGAATTATTAGAGTTACAATACTAAAATCGGGTGATTTTAATTTCGGGTTTTATGTGTGGAAATTTATAAAGAAGTTCTTTGTTCCAGTTAAAATCCCATTTGCCATAAATCTCCAGAGATTCAGATATTATTGTGCCTTTGACAGACCCTGTACCATTTAAAGTGATTTTACCGGTTGCATCAATTAATCCCTCAAGTTCTGCGTTGTCCGTTACTATAAATATATCACCGAGCACTACAATCGATGGTACATATTTTGTGCTACTGAGATTGAATCTGTTCTCGATGGTGAGATCTCCATCAACAAATATACAGCAATCTTTTAGATCGCTGTCAGATATGGTGAGATTGCCTCGCCGGTAGAGTTTTTTATCACGCAGTTTTAATTCTGTAACTCTACTATTCAGTATCCTTATCATATCATCCTGTTTCTCTATCCAGTTCCGGTCATATTCAGGAATGATGAGTTTCTCTGTAGTTATGGATTTTCTTATGTCTTTACCGTTTATATCAGTATTTTCAATACAAGAAACGTATCCCTGGATACTTCCCTCAAACTCGCCCTCTTTCTCAATGTATACGTCGCCTTTTATAACGGATAAAAAATTCTGGTTAAGTCTATTCTTTGTAACAATGGTATATAATAACGGAGTATTTACTGATACCTGTATGCTTTTTTGGTCCCCATTCTTTAGCTCTGAGCATATAACAAGTCTGCTTTTCTGTCCGTTAATCTCACATACACTGACTTTGATATCTCTTTCGTTAAATCTATAGTTTATAAAAGGACAAGTTTCAGTACCATCTGCCCTGAATAACACGTCTTTATTTATATTGAAAAGTCCTATCTCAAACCCGCTCTCGATTGTGCATTCATTCTTCAACTTGATTATTCTTCTTTTCTGTAGCTTGAGGTTTGGGGATAAGTACCTCATAATTGTTATGCCACATAATCCTGCAAATATCAGTATTATGGTAGCGTAAACTGCTATAATTCCTTTATTGTTGCTCATAATAAATAAATTCGAAATCAGAAAACTCGAGATTCTAAATCCGAAACAAAATAAAGTTATCTTAAACGTTTGAGATTTTTTCGTACTTCGTATTTTGGATTTAGAATTTATAGTTTGTTTCCAGTATCCAGTAATGTTTATCCCGTAGTTTGATTTTTAATTCTACTAACGTTGCTCTGTCATAAGTATCAACTTTCCATTCAACATAGTTTACGTTCTCAAAAACTGTCTCTTTTATTCCGTTCTCAATTTTGTAAAGAACACCTTGTTCATCACCATCCCAGTAGTATGCTCTCAACTCATCATAGTTAGGTATTTTATCCTTATTTTTATCCAGTACCCATAACGTTATGCCACGTCCATCGTTATACAGTATGTCCAGACAATTTCTAATCTCGTCACGTATTTTATACTCAAACAGTTCGACCTTATCTAACTCGATAAGAACCTGCTTTACTCTGGTAACTACTCTTACCGCGGAGTTGAACAACTGGAATAGCATAAGAGCAACTATACTGAATATTGCTATGACTACGAGAATCTCTATTAATGTAAAACCATGGTCTTTAGAAATCATAACATAATAAATTCGAAATCCGAAATAAAATGTTTGTAGCAAACTGCAACGTTCTTGTCTCTAAATCATATTATTTTAATCTCTGGTCATTTGAAATGTGGGTTCGTTTAGTATTTAGAATTTTGTATTTAGTGATTTCCATAAGGTTTCTCACTATCTGTTTTTATTATTTCAACTTTGTTAATAACCCTATCTTTATACAAAACCTGTATCACTATCTTTCTTGTACCCGTATCTTCAAGCCTTGATACTTCTTTATTTTCTTCTATGTTAAAATTATATACATCAACCCGGATAAAATAGTTTTCATAACCACCAGGCGGTACTCCGTGGGAATCAACCACTTCAGTAAACAACTCATTATAATCATCAATATCGTTAAGTGTGCTTCTAATTTTCTGGATTTCTCCAGGCTCAGGACCAAACACCATATTCGGAGAATTGTCTTTATATTTTTTTACCATTATTTCTTCTTTGATGTTCTCAAGCACCTGAGCTGCGCGCAAGCGTATCTCAACATTGTTGATATTTTTCACATATCTATGGTAGCCGTTAATTATCATTACGATTCCGCACCCCACTATTCCAATCGTAACAAGCAATTCTACAAGTGATACTCCTCTCATACTTCGTATTTCTCTCATAAGAGGCTACTTCACTATAGTAGGCGTGATATAGAAAACAAGGTTACTTTTCCTATCCTGTTTTGTGGTGTTCTTGAATAATAGTCCGACTACGGGTATGCTTGATAGTATGGGGAACCGTTGCACACTCGTGGACTGTACTGACTGAAGAAGACCACCGATAACTATGGTTTGTCCATCATCTACCACAAGTTGAGTTGAAGCTTCCCGGCTTTTTATTGCAGGAAGATTGTCCCCGGTTGTACCTGTAGGCTGGCTCACAGTAGCGTTGATTTTTACCGTGATGGAGTTATTACCAGAAGCAACGTAAGGCGTTATGGTTAACGATATTCCCGAAGTAACTTTTTCAAGCTGTGTTAACGGTGTCTCAACGTTACCTGTGGTCACTCTGAAATATTCCTCGTTCTCCACGCGTATCTTTGCTTCCTGACCGCTTACGGTTGATATCCTCGGTTCTGCCTTGACCTCTGCTTTGTTCTCGTCTATCAAAGCCTGGAGTGTTATAGCAAACTGGTCATCAATCGTTTTCCACGTAGACCTTATCACGTTCGCGGTTATAAACCCGGCCTGGTCGCCTCTCAATGTCTCGGTTATCTGGTTCTCCCCGGTTCCAAGCGTAGAACTAAAGTTTATGTTTTTGTCCACGTTATCCAGATAATCCACTATCAGCATATCAAGCATCACCACAGGTGGTTTTATGTCTATGGTATGCACAAATTCTTCAAGTTCTTTTATCTGTTCGTCAGTACCGCGAAACGCTATAGAGTTCTGTTCCTTTAAAACCTTAAGAGACTGTGCAGGAATTGTAGGTGGTAAAAGCGAAGGTATCTCTTCTGATTTTATGTAGCTCAATCTTATGACTGATGTCTGGCCAATAACCGGAGCAGATGGTGCAGCAGGCAGATTCTCTCCGATTGTAACAAGATTATCTTCTATCCTTATCCCGAACCTTGTACCGCGAAGTATAAGATTGAGCGCAGTATCCAGTTCTACATCAGTCAGTTTTACGTTCACTTTTTCTTTCACAGAACCAAGCAGAATCAAATCAAACCCGGATTTATCCGCTATGGTTCTCAGAAGCTCACTTATGTCTATATCCTGCACGTTAAGACTTAATCTCCCATCTTTTATCTCTACGTCGAACTCTGACTCCTTCTTCTCCTCTTTACTATAGGGAATAACTTTGTAGATGTTATCCTCTCTCTTTATCTTTGCAGACACCAGATCCGCTATCACGTTTAAAAGAGTGTTGAACTCTATGCCTTTTAAATCAAGTTTAACCGAGCCGGTTACCTCGGAACTTAAAACTATGTTCTCTCCTGTTTTATCAGATAATTCCTTAAATACTTCTTCAGCAGAAGCATTATTTAAATTTACGTCTATTTTATTATCTTCTCTCAACTTTATCTCAATATTTTTTACTGGCTCTATCTTCTCCTCTCCCTTTGGTTTAATTTTTAATATGTTCCCCTCTATTTCCATCTCTGCGTTCAGAAGCTCAAGTATGACCTGAAACGCTTCTTTTACAGTAGCGTCACTTAAATGAAGTGTCACTTTACCCTGAACGTTGTCATCAACAACTACGTTCAACTCTTTCTGTGTGCTTATTGCCCGGAACACGTCTCTTGCATCCACTTCTTTCAAATCCAGGGTTATATTTGGCGACAGGTCAGGGTCGGCAAATACCAGAGATATAAAACAGCTAAATATTAATAGACAATATAAAATCTTTTTCATATTATAATTATACAATTTTGTTAAATTTATGTCCAGAAGATAGTTCAATGAATCAAAAAAGACGTCTGTATCTTGTGGTAAACAAAAATACTGTTACTGCTCTGTATCACGACTACGTTTATCGTGAATATACCCTGGTTAACAACGATTTTAATGCTGTTATATCATCAATAAAAAAAGATTTTACTCCGACACCTGTATCTATAGGAGTGTCTCTTTATGGACAGCCTTTAAACTTAGGACAATACCCTCTGACTGATACTTTAAAATCCACGAACCAAAAAGAAGTGCTTGAATCCGAATTTGAAGACAAACTGAAAATCAATCTTGATGATATGTATTATGGTATAGCAGATGTGGGATCAGGTTACGAGTCAAAAAAATATATAATGCTGTATTATGCACCCAGAGATTTTATTAATGACCTGATTCAGTCATTTGAACAGAACGGGTTCGAGATAATTTATATTTTGCCGCTACCATTAATAATCTTGAGATTCATTAAACAATCCAGGTATTTCAGGTCACTTACTTTACCACTACCTCTATTTTTTATATATAAGAACATTATGACTTTTATACTGGTTCAGAAAGATGAGATTCTCTTAAGACAGAATGTTATAGATAAAAACAACGTTTTTAAGAATGTGTATGATTACGTTTTTGCAATACCTGGCTCGGTGAAAAGGTTTATACTGCTTGGAGATAATGATTTTATCCAGAAACTGAAGATGAAATTTTTAGACCATAAACAGTTTTGTATCGAAGAGCTTCCTGAAGTTATGCAAAATGTTTCAACCCTTCTTTATAACGTCCTCTGTTCAATGAAAAGAGTGGGGAAAGACCTTTACCCGGAACAGACGAGGTTAATAAAAACTGAGAAAAAGAGACTCAGCCATTCTCTTGTGTTAAGCATTACAGCAATAATTCTGGTGTTTCTGATTTCACGTATGTATATAACAGGATATAGAGAGGATATAAACAGAATCGAGGAGGAGATATCACGAAGCAATGCCGTGTATGTAGAGAAACTGAAAAAAATTGAGGAGTTGAAAACTGTTGATAGCAGGGTTCAGGATATAATTCGCAGATTTTTCAGTATTTATAATCCTCTCTCAGTAACGCCTGACTGGGGATCTCTGCTTGAGTCTCTGTCAGACCTGGTGCCTGAACAAATTGCCTTTAAAGAACTTAACATAAATTCGAAACCCGGGGATACTGTTCAGGATAAAGACCAGTTTTCGTATATGAAACTATTGAAGGATTCAGCCGGGAAAAACCAGGCAATTATACTTGAGAAAGAACTGGCAACAGGTCACAGGTTTGAGGTTATAGGTAGTTCTACGAGTTATGCAGGTATAACTGAGTTTATGAAAAATCTTGAGAATTCACAACAATTTTCAAACGTTGAGCTAAAAGGTGCAGAATACCATGAAGGAGAGATTATGTTTCAAATACAGTTCGTTATGAAATAGATACGAAATATGAATCAGTCAAAGAGGCTCAGTTTAATGGACAAGAACAAGAGATTAACTTTTTATATAAGTTTGAGGGTTATAGTTTATCTGTTGATACCCGCAAGCATAATTCTTGTTTATTACTATGGTATCAAACCATTAAAACAGATTAAAGATACAAGGCTCGGTGTTTACAATTCATTGAATACCGAGATAGCAAAGATAGATTCATTGTTAAAAGAACAGGAGAACATAACGAGTTTCAAGCAGGAGATAGAGAAAAAATACGAGTACATTTCAAAACATTTAGGAGACCGAGACAAAAGTTCGTTATTTTTTTCTGAGATAGATAAAGCAATTGAGTCAAACTCGTTACAACTCATAAGACTGATTCCACTTGAAGTTATCATTAAACAGGATTATCGTGAATACCCAGTTAGAGTTACGTTATCAGGGGATTTCAAATCCATTATCGGGTTCTTAAAAGATATGAAGCAATCGAGATTTATAAACACGATAGACTCGTTAAGTTTGAAAAAATCAGGTTCAATTAACCAGTTGACATTATTTGTAGACCTGGTTATATATTTCTTATACTAAATTCGAAACACAAAACAGATTTATTTCGGATTTATTATTTTATGGATACTGTCAAACCAACCCTATCATTTTTCATTATAGTATTCTGTCTGGTTACGTTTATATTTACCCTGCATTCAGACATATCACATGTCCAGAAAACGAATGATATAACCGTTCGCTCAATCGATTATGACCATAAAAAGATATGCGGTTTAATGGACGAGTTTGCAAAACTTCATAATAAAAAAGTAGAGGTAGATGAGATTAAAGTAACCGACCCGTTTAAATTACAGCCCTCTAAACCCTCACCACAGGAGATTATTCCGGATTTACTCGAGGAACCTGTTATACCCGGACCAGATTTTATACTCAAAGGTGTATTAATAGATGGGAACAATGACATTGCAATAATTCAGCTCTCTGACGGCACCACCATATTCTCAAAAATTGGTGACAATGTTCAGGGTTACGAACTAAAATCCATCACCAAACATTCCATCTGTTTTATAAAATCTCAAACCGAGTTCATTCTGAATACAGAGTAGTTTTTTTTAATAATAATAAAGCCTATTAATCTTTTAACTTAACAATAAAGGGGATAGTTCTGAATTCAAAAAAGATTAATATTAATTATAGTTAAGTTTTTAGCTATAAAATTTAATTATGACAATATCAATAAAAAATAATCAGAACCCCATTATCATTATCTTCTTTAGATAAAATCGAAAATATCTCTGAAAAACCTCATTTTTTAAAGACGGGTCCAAAGTCTAAAAAACGGGTCTAAAGACTAAAGAACGGGTCTTGTGACCCTCACTACATTAATATATTATATCGAATTTACGAAAAATAAAAAATGTAGTAAGCATCTTTAGATGCGATAAACAGGGTTTTTCAGAAATCTCGAAAAATTGTTATTGACAGAATTTGGAAAATATTATTATTAAAAGGTTATGAATAATAAAAAAGTTATTGAGTATAAAGATAAAAGTAACGGCTATGTAACCAAAGGTGATTTAGCTGAAGCATTAATAAAAATCGATAAACGATTTGAATTATTACAGCAAGATATGGATAAACGATTCGAAGAAGTTGATAAACGGTTTGTATTAATGCAGCAAGATATGGATAAACGATTTGAACAGGTTGATAAACGATTTGAACAGGTTGATAAACGATTTGATATATTGACTAAAAAGATTGATGATAGTATCAGCTGGACACAGGCAGTAGTTGGTGGGTTTCAGATGAAAGCGGGTCGGAATCTTGAAGATACTATTGCAGGTACAATCAGATTAGCGATGGGTATAACAGATATTGATGCTTCAAATCTCAAGCTGAGGCAGAAGATAATTGACACTGGAGGTGAGATAGGGCCAAAGGGGCGGAGATATGAATTCGATATATTGTTATATAATGGAACCAGTTATGTATTTGAGATAAAATCTACGCCTGATGTTGAAAACATCGAACGGTTTTTAGATAAATATAAGATGGTTGTAAAGAAGCTGCGATTAAGAAAGCCGAAAGCAGTTATGATAACGTTAGTGAAAGACCCGTATATAACTCAACTTTGTAAACGTAGAAATATATTATTAGTATAATAGCTGTAAGTATTTGATTATAGAAAATTTGATATCCAGAGTATAAATAAAGATGAAAAATCTTCTGTTGCTAAATTGTCTCGACAAACGGGGAGCACTACAGAAAGGAAAGGTTGAGGTTAAGGTTGAGGAAAGGAGTAAGGAGGGTGGATGAGAGAAGAAGAAGTGGGTATTAATTGGCAAAAAAGTTATGGCGTTGTTGCAGCAATTATCTTAAAACAATATTAAGATTATTCACATTTACTTCTTTTTTCTTTTCATTTTTAACCTTAACCTTTCTTTATCCATCACCCCCATCTGCCAGTGCGAACAGCAGCAACGTAGCAACTTCATCAATGCTGTTCCTTCGGGCCGGACTCGATGCTGAGGCCATAGGTTTAGCTGGTAGCCGCGCAGCTTTGACTGATAACCTCTATGCTATGCAATGGAACCCTGGTGGTCTTGGGAGAGTCAATTCACATCAGATAGCATTTTGCTATTCCTCGCTTTTTGATAAAATAAACTATACTTTAGCAGAAAATAAGTCAATGGATTTCATTTAAGCAGCCATTTTCAAGGTATTAAATAATGATTCTAATTTTTTATGGTTCACAGGGAAGTGATATAAACTATCAAAAATTAATTTTTGAATACATTTATTCTTAAACTGATGAATCATATCATGCACGCTAGCCGTCTTTTTCATTGTATACCAGGGCATTGCATCCCAGAGTTCTGGTTTATTGCTGATGTATTCCTGGTGACTCCATAGGGTAAGCAAACTCAAAGTAATCCCTACCATGTTGACAAACCGTTCAAGCGCTTTTTCTTTACGATATTGATAATCTGATATTGCTGTTATCGTCTTTTTACCGGAACAGACAATGATACCAAGAATTATACTGATGGTTTAGTAAAGACGGATTTAAAGTGATTTAAATACTTGTCAAAATTCTTTGGTGGTTGTATACTTTGCT
>JBFMHD010000209.1:0-4933 GCA_040752395.1 Candidatus Hydrogenedentota bacterium | reverse complement strand
TTGTGCCTCTTTTCCTCCCCTTTAAAGTGTCTCACGTTTCAGGGGAGCAGTATACTATCTCTTCTCTTTTGTCTCTTTCATTATTCTGATCACTTTTCTTATGCGAATGGACATTGATAACGCATCTTCATCCATCGGGTCCATCTTCATAACCTCGATTATATCACGCAATGCCTCTTCATACTTGCAATTATTAATATTTTCGAGTGCAGAATCAAGGAAATCTTTTTTTGTTTTTTTCTTAGAGGCCGGGGCCTCTCCGATGGGCTTTGGTTCTGGAGCTGGCGGGGCAATCGCAGTAGACTCCGTAACCTCAATAATCGGAGAGGCCGGTCCTTTCTCTTTATAGTACTCTATCACAGAGTGATAGCCACCTATACCATCTGATTCCCTGTTTTTATTATTTTTATCCTCAATCCAGTACAAATCATTCACAACAAATTTGTACTTGTATCTACCCTCTTCTAATTTTATTTTTGTCCTCCATTTAAAATCACTCTCGAGTTTCATAATGTTCTTTGTATAATCCCAGTTATTAAAATCACCTGCTACACCAACCTTCTTAAATCCCCTATCCTGGAATACAAAAATAGCCTCACCATCATCAGTTACAAAAGTAATAAGATGTTCTGGTTTCTCTTTTGGTTCCTTTTTTATGATTTTCTCTTTTATTTCTTCTGCTTCTGCCTCTTTTAATGCGAGTTTAGCCTTTAGTTCTTCTATTTTCTTGCCACGTGATGGCCCAAACTGATAATTAATCGAGACTCTGTGAGTGTTCCCGAGTAACTCGAACGGTAGAAAAGCATAATCTATCTCTAAATCTTTGTAACTAAACCCTGCGCCGAGAGTAAACCCTTCTCTGTCAGTCCTGTTTTTAAGACTTGAATAACCTGCTCTTAATGCAAAATTCAAATCATCTGCTCTCTCAAGAAAATAATACTCAGCACCTAAATTAATATAAGCAGTGTTATCTCGTGGTATGTTTACATCTGATACAAGATGTAATTTATCTCTAAATCCACTGAAGAGTATGCCACCTTTTACATTAAAGGGTAACGGGTCTTTTTCTAAATCAAAACTGCTCATTGTCCCTATATTCTGTAACACTAACCCAAATGAGAAATGCTCCCATTTCTTCAGTCTAAACTGTAACCCGAAATCCACTGCGCCACCTGATGCTGAAGCTAAATCTATTTTTTGATATAAATATTTTAAATTCAGTCCCACAGGCAAAATCCAGTTGTCAAAATCAAATAAATAAGCGAACGAGAGCTTTAATTCTCTATCATACGCAGAATATGTCCCGACTGTTCCGCCATAACCGCCACCTGTCGCCTCAATAGTCTTCTCTGTTTCACCATAATCAAGTAGCCCTACAGTGGTACCAAATGACATCTTATTTTTAATCGGCATTGCAAACGATAGCATATGATAATCAATCCTGGCGAACCAATCGAGGTACATAAACGATACATCAAATTTATCAAGCGAATATAACCCGGCCGGGTTCCAGTATACAGTATTGATATCGCCATCGACCGCAGAGAATGCTTCACCCATACCAGATGGTCGAGCCCCAAACCCGAGCTTTAAGAAATTACAAGCTGACGTGCCTCGATTACCACTACTTGCATGAAGAGGAGCAAGAAGCAAGAAGCAAGAAGCAAGAAGCAAGAAACAAGAAAAAGTGACATTAATTCCTTCCCTTTTTCTTCTAATTTTTCTTACTTCTTGTCTTCTGTTTTTCTTTTCTTGCATCTTGCCTTTTTCGTTATCTTGCTTTTCCGTTATCTTGCTTCTCATTTTATTATCCCGATCTTACCTATCCGTTTATCACGCGCTGTTTTTATATAATAAATATACATGCCGCTTGCTACCTCTCGACCTGCATCGTTCTTTATATCCCAGCGAAGCTCTATGTTATTACCCTGCGGGTTCGCATCCTGCCTGTACCTCGAAGATACAAGCTCGCCTGCTACATTGAAAATCTTTATGTATTCAAAATCCGGCGGGATGTTGATAAAATGCACATAACCTGAGACCGATTTGTGCTTGTAAAACGGGTTTGGAAATACAATAAGCTGTGAGAGATCATTTAACGCACCAGGAACACCTACTATTATATATATCGAATTCTGATACCTTGTTAAAGTTATTGTCCCTGATGTTGTAGTCGAATAGCCATCAAGCCTCTCCCATCTTGCAGAATTCTCATTCAATACATAAGGTGCAAGTGAAGCCGGGTTTACATCAGAAGGTAACGATTTTGGAGCTGAAAATACTATAACCAGTGAATCGTTAAAATTATGGATTACATCCATCGCAGTATCATAAAACTCGACCCAGCATATAGGGTTAAGCGTATCAGAAGCAGAAAGACCAGAGATAAATTTTAACATACTTGAATAAATTATCTCTTTGTTCGCATTATCTATCTTATTCTTTACGGTATTAAATTCTTCCTTAAACAAAGCTAACTCATTTATTAATCCCCATCTCACACCACGAAACCGCCAGATACGCGGAACATCTTTTTCTCCAACCGTTATAGTAAGTAAATCACCAAGAATGTATTTCCGCCAGCTCGCTCCTGTATCTATAAGCTGAATCTTCTGTACCTCTGATAACTCACCAGAATTCGTCGCAAAATCTATTGCTTTTAATGCATAATAATAAGTCTGGCCAGGTAATAAACCAGTCTCAAAATAATAAGTATCATTTATTACCCAGGCTACTAAATCACCTTCTGTAATCGTAGCATCAGTTGAGCGGTAGATTGAATAACCAGCAACATCAAACTCTTTACTTTGAACCCAACCAATCGCTACTGTTGAATCTGATATATAATAACTTATACCATCCGGAGCACCTGGATATATATCATAGGATTCTCCCCAGGTATTATAGATTTTATAAATACCAAGACCCAATATGTTTCCTATTACTGCTTTTCTATTCTCTATTGTAAACGACCTATTATTACCACCCTCCCAGTTACCATTTATTATAAATTTATATTCATAATACCCCGGTGATAAATATATATATCCGACCCAGGTACCACTGCCATCATTTGATAACGGGAACGCTTGTATATCCCAGTTGTTAAATGTACCAGCGACATATACACTACTTGCTGATGGAGCATAATATGAGAACTCATATTTGTATTCTTCTACTTTTTGATTACTCGTTAGTGGATTAGCAACAAAAATATATCTAATTAATGAATTCGAGATTATCCAGGTATCGAAAAGATAAACCCCTGGCTCAACCTTTGTCATCCTCGATTTATCAGTATCTGTTACCAATGGATATTCAAGCCCAACAAATGAGATGCCATTCTCATCTGTTATTAAACCACTGTTTAACGCATCCTTGATATCAAGATAAACATATAAATGAATCATTATCCCGGGAACAGCTGAATCTATATTACTGCTATCACTCCATAACCCTCCATAATCAACTGTGACAACATAATAATAATACGTATCATTAACATTAACATTATAATCATAATAAGTGGTCTCAGAAGTAATCGCTATTAATCCGCTATCAGTCCGATAAATCCTGAACTCTTTACAATCCATTGGATAATTATCTATAATAATTTGTACACTGCCGCTCTCTGAGTAAACATCTATCTCTGGTGCATCTGGTGTATCTTCCCAGTTGTTTATATTTAAAACACTGATATAAACCTCCCTGTTCCCTGAAGTAGTAGCAAAACTCGATTCCCATATAGAATTGTTAATCACATATTTATAATAATATAGTTTACCAACTACTAATTGCTTTGTTATATACCAGTAATCAGGATTAGCAGTATCTCGTGTCATCTCATCAGGGAACACAGACCAGTTGTTAAAATTACCTGCCATATTAACTTTTATTATATCAGGATTAGTACCCACACATACCCTGAAGGTAACATCACCTAAATAACCAGGCGTTGTTGTGATTGTATTAGAACTATCACTCTCAAGCAATGAATCTGTACTATCAACAGCTTTTACTACATAAGTATAAGTCTCTCCAACAATTACATTCGTATCTGTATATGTAACTTGATTACCAACTTTAAGAGCATAAGTATAACTTATATCTGAGATTAATGAGTAATTCCCGGAGCTTGGTTTTCTATAAACCTTGAACCTATTCACATCATAGTCAGGAACTGTAAAGTAAAGTATTATCACACCACTATCAACATTATACGTTAGAACTGGTGCAGAGGGTGTCTCGCCCCAGTTGTTATAAATAAGCATCGCCCCAGGTATGTTCGTATCTACTGTTATTGTTCGATTCCCGCCACCTGCTAATTCCTCGTAATACTGACCATCAAATAAATATTTGTATTCTAAATTACTACCATTTATTATATTCTCTATTGTTACTGTCCATATCCCGTCACCATCTGTATCTGTCATAATACTTGCACTATTCCCCCAGCCTGATAAAGGTGAGTTGCCTCCAAGCATCACAGCTGTATCCGGGTCTAATAATCCTGCATCAACATTAAAAATCACATTAACCGGTACATCGGGTCGTGCTCCTGCTCTTGCGCTATACCTGCCCTCAAGCTTGCTATCACCTGTATCTACTGTTGTCACTCGATAATAATATGTAACACCTGTTATTAACCCGCTATCTGTATAGGTAGTTATACTTGTATCTAAACTCGTTATTAATTCATAACCTGTATCCATGGGATCAGTACTCCGATATATCCGATACTTGTAATGATCCTTTCTATCATCTGCATCCTGTGGCTGACTAAATGTTATTACTACTGTCTCCTCTCCAGTTGCTTGCGCACTTAAATTCACAACAGGGTCCGGCCAGTTGTTCCAATCACAATATACTGTATCTCCATTAACTGATGGCGATATCCCTCGCACATACGAACCATCACTACGCCTTATTATAT
>JBFMHD010000208.1:0-4955 GCA_040752395.1 Candidatus Hydrogenedentota bacterium | reverse complement strand
AAATCAGTTTATGAAGTCAAAGAGTCGAGAGTCAGGAGGGAAAGGCACAAAGGCACAAAGGATGAAAAACTAAAAATGATATGAAAAGAGTCGTGAGTCGCAAGTCGCAAGTCGTGAGTCAAAACAGGACTCGAGACTCAAGACTTTTCAGCAGGCTTTGGGCTTTTGGCTCCAGCCGGCTGTAGTCCGTAGCCCGTAGCCTGTACCCCGAATTATTAGAGTTACAGCGTTTTTCAGAGGAGTTGATATGCGATTCGATGAGAGATTGAGTTTGAGAATAAAAAATATTAATTCTCATTTATGTGTCGGACTTGACCCAAGAGAAGAATTAATAAAGGGTGATATTTTAAAGTTTTTAATTAAAGTTGTAGCACAAACCAATGAATTTGCCGCCTGTTATAAACCTAATATCGCTTATTATGAAGCACTTGGTATCGCTGGCTATGAGATATTATACCAGCTTATAAAAGAGATACCAAAAGATATCCCTGTGATACTCGATGTTAAAAGAGGTGATATCCCACAAACACAGAGATATTATGCTAAAGCTTATTTTGAAAGATTAAATGTAGATGCTGTAACTTTAAATCCATATCTTGGCCGAGATTCAATAGAACCTTTTTTAAATTATGAAGGTAAAGGGGTTTACTTACTTGGGATCACCTCAAATCGTAGTGCGAGAGATATACAGATGTTGAAAGTAAGTAATAAGGTAAAAAGTGATAGGAGAGTATTTGATTATGTGATTGAGATGCTGCGATTATTAGAGAATTCTAAAACAGGTATAGGGCTTGTTATCGGTGCAACGAATATAAATCAAGAATTAATAAAAAAGATACCTGACGTCCCTTTACTTGTGCCAGGGATCGGCAGCCAGGCCGGTGAACTAAAACCAGTATCTAAATTGATAAAAAAAATGGAGAGCCCTGTGGTTATAAATGTTTCGCGAAGTATATTATTTAGTGATGATGAATTAAGTTTTAAACAGAGAGCGAAAAAATATAGGGAGTTAATTAATGATGCAATCAAATGATAAGATATTAGAGATATTTAAAGGATGCGGTGCTTTACTTGAAGGCCATTTTATACTTGCAAGTGGTAAACATAGCGCAAATTATGTTCAGGTTGCTTTGCTTGCACAATATCCCAGGCGATTGATCTCGCTTCTTTTTGATAAAGCTTTTGAATTACAGAATAGAATTAAAATAGATACTGTTCTATCAGCTGCAATCGGCGGTATCCCCGTAGGACAGGAACTCGGCGCATTATTTGATTGCAAGGCTATATTTGCAGAAAGAGATAACAACAATAAAATGGTCCTGAAACGTGGGTTTACTATAAAAAATGATGAACGGATTTTATTAGTTGAGGATGTAATGACAACTGGCGGCACAATTGACGAACTAAAAGATATAGTTATTCAGAATAAAGGCATTATTGCCGGGATATTTACGATTGTCAATAGAACAGGTAAAAAGTATCTCGGTGAATATAAGATAGAATCAATAATAGAACTGAATTTTCCTGTATATAATCAAGATGAGTGCCCTTTATGCAAGCAGGGGATACCTGCAGAACGGCCAGGAACAAAGAAGATGATATGAAATCAGTTTATGAAGTCAAAGAGTCGAGAGTCAGGAGGTAAAGGCACAAAGGCACAAAGGATGAAAAACTAAAAATGATATGAAAAGAGTCGTGAGTCAAAACAGGACTCGAGACTCAAGACTCAAGACTCAAGACTTTTCAGCTGGCTTTGGGCTTTTGGCTCCAGCCGGCTGTGGTCCGTAGCCTGTAGCCTGTGGTCTGCAATCTGAAGTCTGTCCTGATACTTCTCACTTCTTCCGTTATCTTGCTTCTTGCTTCTTTTCATAGAAGGAGATGCTAATGGATATCAGTGAAGGTTTAAGTTTTGATGATGTAATGATTATACCCCAGTACAGTGAGATTTTACCCTCAGAGATAGATTTATCAACTAATCTTACTACTGAAATAAAAATGAATATCCCTGTGGTCTCTGCTGCTATGGATACTGTTACTGAAGATAAACTTGCGATAGCTTTAGCACGTGAGGGTGGGATAGGTGTTATTCATAGAAATTGTTCTATAAAAGAACAGAGCAAGTTTATCGAAAATGTGAAACGATCAGAAAGTACTATAATTTCTGACCCTGTTACTGTTACACCTGATCTCTCTATTGGCGAACTAAAGAGAATAATGGCTGAAAAACAGATATCGGGTTTTCCTGTTGTATGCGAAAATGACATCCTTGTAGGCATTATTACAAGAAGAGATATCAGGTTTGTAGAGGATAATAATATTAAGATAAAAGATGTTATGACAGGAAAAGATAAATTGGTTACTGCTAAATCTACTATAACTATGAAAGAAGCAAAAGAGATTCTTTATAAAAACAGGATAGAAAAGTTGCCGCTTGTTGACGAAAACAGCGTCTTAAAGGGATTGATTACTGTTAAAGATATAGAAAAGAGTGAGATGTATCCGTTAGCCTGTAAGGATAGTGATGGTAGATTGAGGGTCGGAGGCGCTTTAGGTGTTGGTGAAGATTGTATAGAAAGAGCAGAAAATCTTATTAAGAGCGGGTGTGATTGTCTGGTTATTGATGCAGCAACAGCACATACCAGAATAGTTATTGAGAAACTTAGAATATTAAAAGAAGAATTTAAAAATGTACCTACTATAGCAGGTAATGTTGTAACAGAAGAGGGTTGTCTTGCTTTAATAGAAGCAGGTGCTTCTGGCATAAAAGTCGGTTTAGGACCTGGTTCGATTTGCACAACGAGAGTAATTTCAGGGGTTGGAGTGCCCCAATTGACCTCGATTATGAACGCTGCAAAAATATGCAATAAAAGAGAGATCCCTTTTATAGCTGACGGCGGTATCAGATACTCTGGAGATATATTAAAGGCGCTTGCCTGTGGAGCTTCCTCTGTAATGATAGGTTCACTTTTTGCAGGTACCGAAGAGAGTCCGGGAAAGACGATTATCTTTCAAGGAAGAACTTTTAAAGAGTATCGTGGTATGGGCTCAGTAGCCTCGATGAAAAAAGGTTCATCTGATAGATACAGTCAAAACTCATCAGGCAAACTTGTGCCTGAAGGTATTGAGGGAAGAGTCCCTTTTAAAGGCAGTCTCAGTGCTAACATTTTTCAATTAATGGGTGGCGTTAAAGCAGGGATGGGATATATCGGCGCTAAAAATATTAAAGAACTAAAAGAAAAAGCAAAATTTATAAAAGTGACTAAAGCAGGTCTTAAAGAAAGTCATCCACACGATGTTATTATAACTGAAGACCCTCTAAATTATACAGGATGGCAGGAATAATATGGAAGCACAAATCGCTGTGATAGATTATGGTTCTCAATATTCACAACTTATAGTCAGGCGGGTCCGTGAACTCGGTTATTTTGTCAAACTTTATCAACCTGATGATATTAATACTTTAAATAGTGTTTCTGCTGTGATACTTTCAGGCGGACCCAAAAGTGTTTCTGATAAAGACGCACTGGATATAGATTTAAAACTTTTTAAAAAATTGAATATCCCGATACTTGGAATCTGTTATGGTATGCAATTACTCAATGTGAAGTATGGTGGCATCGTAAGGAGTGAAGAAATAAAAGAGTATGGACCTTCGAGAATACAAATTAGATATAGAAATAAAATTTTTAATAATGTTCCTGAAAATTTAAATGTCTGGATGAGTCATTCTGATTCTATTGTAAGAATAGGTGGGAATGGTTATCTGCTCGCTGTTAATGAAAAAGGTATTCCTGCAGCTATAAAATTCGAAGAGAATATTTATGGTATCCAGTTTCATCCTGAGGTCTCTCATACAGAACACGGTAGCACCATATTAAAAAATTTTCTATCTTTACAAGCCAACTTGAAACAATTCAATATGGCCGATTATGTAAGTGAACTGCAAAAAGAGATACAGGATAAAGTCAGAGGTAGAAAAGTAATCTGTGCAGTATCAGGTGGGGTGGATTCTACGGTTCTTTGTGTATTACTCAGAAAGAGTGGAGTCAGGGTGATACCGGTATTTATTGATACCGGATTATTACGTAAAAATGAGAAAATAGAGGTTATAGAGAATTTTAAGCTCCTTGGTATAGAGATTAAGACATTTAATTATAGTAGTAGATTTATTAAAAATCTCAAGAATGTCCAGGAACCCGAAGAAAAAAGAGAAATCATTGGTAATACCTTTTTTGATCTGTTTTTTGAAGTGGCAGGCGAAATTGAAGTATTAGCCCAGGGAACACTCTATCCTGATGTTATTGAGAGTGCAACAAGTGGCTCAGTGGCTTCGCGGATTAAAACTCATCATAACAGGGTTGATAAGATTTTAAAACTCAAAAGCGAGGGACGAGTTATCGAACCATTATGCGAACTTTTCAAAGATGAGGTCAGAAAATTAGGTAAAGAACTAAATATACCTGATACTATCTTAAAAAGACATCCATTCCCAGGACCAGGACTCGCTGTCCGTATCCTTGGCTGCATCACAGAAGATAAATTAAAGATACTGCGCGAAGCTGATTATATTTTTGTCAGGCTTCTTAAAGAAACGGGATGGTATGATAAAATCTGGCAGGCGCTATGTGTATTATTAGATTGTAAAACTGTTGGTATAAAAGGTGATGAACGCTCGTATGAATATGCATTATCTTTACGATGTGTTGATAGCTCTGATGGTATGACCGCTGACTGGTCCAGGATACCACTTGATATTCTTAATCGTATTTCTAAAGAAATATTGAATAATGTCAAAGGCATTAACAGGATACTTTACGATGTCTCAACAAAACCACCAGCATCAATCGAGTGGGAATAAACCACAAAGTTTTTCGAAGGAGTCAACATGAGCGTGGGTTTAGCTATAGAATATTGCGTTCTTGCGCTCTACACTATGGGGTTCTTGGGTTCTTGGG
>JBFMHD010000207.1:0-4962 GCA_040752395.1 Candidatus Hydrogenedentota bacterium | reverse complement strand
CAGCAGGCTTTTGGCTTTTGGCTCCAGCCGGCTGTAGTCCGTAGCCTGTAGCCTGTACCCCGAATTATTAGAGTTACAGCGTTTTTCAGAGGAGGATTTATCCAATTGGGTAGCGAAATAGTAATTGAAGCAGAGAGCATAAAAGAGGCATTAAAAAAAGGGGCTGAAAAATTTGGTATAGCCTCAAGATATCTTGATTATAAAATAATAGAACGTGGGAGAAACGGGTTTCTCGGCTTTTTTAAAAAGAGCTGGAAGATCCTTGTATATGAGAAAGAGATAGAACTTCATGATTTACGAGGGGTGTCAAAAGCTTTAGAGACAGCAAGGAATCTTGATGGATATTTTGATATAAAATTTGAAGGCGTTAATATTTATGCGACAGTATATCCTGCAAAAGGCATGGGCAAAGAAGTAAATGCTCAGGCGATATTGCATTATCTGAAAGGGATAGAAGTAGAAGAGGTCGATAATGATGCGGTATCAAAAGCTGTATTATTTAATCTTGAAAGACCTGTTCTGGTGGGGAAAAGAAAGATTATACCTGATGCTGATTCTTATGCTAAAATAGAGTTATCAGCTGATCATATGCAGGCTTATATAACAGTCATCCCGCCTGAGGGCGCTGGCAAAGATTTAACAAAAGTTGATATAATAAATACTTTACACAGAGAAGGTGTAATTTTTGGTATAAAAGAAGATGTTATAGATGATTTATTAAAAGAGAAGGTTTATAATACAAGAACACTTATTGCAGAGGGAACGCTGCCGATTAATGGTGTGAATGCAAAAATCGAGTTAAGGTTTGAGTCCGATAAAACATTACCTAAATTTAGACAGGACAAATTTGGGAGAATCGATTTACGGGAAATGAATCTTATCGAGGTGGTGAAAAAAGGAGACCCTGTTGCAGAAAAAATAAGTGCACAAAAAGGTATCCCGGGGAAAAAAATTGATGGCCGAATGCTCCCTGCAAAAGACGGGATAGAGATACCAATAAAGCATGGCGATGGCATTGTCTTTGATAAAAATACTAATAAATTTATTGCAGATAAAGATGGCCAACCGATTATTAAAAATGGAAAGATAGAAATTGAAGAATTGTTAACCATAAAAGGGGATGTGAATTATTCTACGGGTAACATAGATTTTATAGGTACGGTTATCGTTAATGGAAATATAGAAGATAATTTTAGAGTCACAGCAAAAGGTGATGTAATAGTAAAGAAAAATATAGGGAACTCTTTTGTGAAAGCAGGACAAGATGTGAAAGTGATAGGCGGTATAATAGGTAAAGAAAAAGGTGTGGTTCAAGCAGAGAGAGATATTTTTGCAAAATTTGTTGAACAGGCAATTCTTACAGCTAAGAGGAATATTGTTATAACAGAGTTGTGTTTTCATTCGCATATTGATAGTGGATATAGTGTTGTTCTACCAGGGAAACGGGGTCAGATTATTGGTGGTGTAATACGCGCTGCGAAACATGTTATTTCAAAAGAGATAGGTGCAGCCGGTTCACCACATACAAAGATCGCTGTAGGTATAGACCCATCTTTTTTTGATGAACTTCAGAATTATCAATTAAAGTTTATTGAAACAATAGATTTGATTAAAAAATTGGAAGAAGGATTATCAAGACTTGAGAAACTAAAAAATAGTAGTCGATGGGATAAAACGTTTGAACGTGAATATGATGAAATTAATAAATCGCTTATTGAACTGAAAAAAAGAGAAAAAGATTTACATAATTTAATATATCAATCTAAAGAGAAAATCGGCAAAGAAAAAGATGCAAGCATAAGTGCGATGGATAAAATACATATAGGGGCACATATGGAAATCAATAAGTTACCCTTCATTGTATCAAAGCAGGAATATCAATACGTGACTTTCAAAGGAGGTAAGGATATGGTTGAATTCGTACCTTTTCAATCGTCTTTATTGGATAGAATATTTGAGCACTCGGAGGAGTAGTCATGAGCGCGGTTTGCGCTCTACACAAGGTATAAAAAACTAAAGATGATATGTTGGCTTCAGGCTCCGGGCTTCGGGCTTCAGCCGGCTGTAGTCCGTAGCCCGTAGCCTGTACCCCGAATTATTAGAGTTACAGCGTTTTTCGAAGGAGTTTTTTATAAGGATAACTTTATGTTACAAGAAAGAATTTTTGAAGAAAACACTACTTTATTTATGGAAGGTGAAGAATCAGATTGCGCATACATTTTAAAAGAAGGCAGATTGAAAGTATATAAGAACGAACAGTTAATAGCAGAATTAGAAGAACTTGATACTTTTGTAGGTGAGTTAGGTCTAATACTTAATATGCCACGCACAGCCACTGTTAAGGTTGCAAGAACTTCAAGAATGCTCGTTGTACCGGCTCCAATTGAAAATATTATCTCATCATCACCCGGCTTCTTACAGGATTTAGTAAATATTTTGTTTTCAAGACTTGAAGTAACGTATAATAGAGTTCTTAAATATGAGGAATGGATATTAGAAGAATTTATAAAGATATTTTTATATGAATTGATAACAGTTGAGTCTCCTAAATTTGGTGGTAATTTTGGAAAACTCGCTGAATATAAAGATACGGCTAAAAGAGTAATCCTCGATAAAATGGGAAAAGACAATATGGAGCATAATTATCAAGTTCTGTATCAATTCGCAAGAGAACAGAGAATATATAAAGAATTTGACAGATCTATGAAGAAAAGGTTCCCTAGTTATAAACCTCTGGATTTGCGTACTTATATGCCTGAGTACAGTGTTGATTTTGTATCTATAGTTGAAGGTATGGAATATTTAAAAATAATTGCTTCAAAAATAGTTGAGCTTAGTAAACGACTTGTGAGTTACGAAGGCGCAAATATACAAAAGATAGAGAGTGATATAATTGAGCTGGAAGAGATTTTGCCTTATCTCGAGAGAGAAAATCTTATTATGAGGGCGTTTCTTGATAAATTTTGTTACGGGAGAATAGAGAGCATACGGGAAAAGAAGCGTAATCTTGATAGGATGCTATTTGAATTAAGATGGAGCAACAGGGATAAAGATATAAATAAAATATCCTTAATAGAGACAGCCCAAAAGATGGGTATACTTGAAAATTATAATTTACATTTAAAAAGAAGAATCGCAGAATGGCAGAGGGTGAGTAAGGTGATATAAGATCAGGGTGGATGACGGGATTTGAACCCGCAGCGACTGGAGCCACAGTCCAGTACTCTAGCCGATTGAGCTACATCCACCATAAAAAAGTTTGAAGAGTTCAAGAGTTGATGAGTTCAGGAGTTGAAGAGTTACGAATCTTTAAATACTCTAACTCTTGAACTCCTGAACACCTGAACTCTTTAACTTGTACGCGCCTGGAGGGATTCGAACTTCCGATCAACTCGCATCACGCTCGTTTCGCTTCAGGCACGACATTTTGCTTCCGCTCACTTCCTGTTCGCTCATCCTCGCTATCCGCTTTTGCGCAAAATGTCTGTTCGAATCCCTGACGTTGTTATCAATGCGCGCCTGGAGGGATTCGAACCCCCGACCTACGGATTAGAAATCCGTTGCTCTATCCAACTGAGCCACAGGCGCATAAAAAATTCAAATGAATTAAAACCCCAATAATTTAATAACCCGACTTTGTCAAATCTTTTTTCTTGACCTTTTAAGATAAATACCTTTATATTTTAGTCATAGAGTGATGTATCTGGAGTTAAACTTATGACAATATTAGAAAAAATTAAATATTTAAAAAGTATCCCATTTTTATCTGAATTGACTGATAAAGAATTAAAAGAAATTCTAAAAAGAAGCAGTAATGTATCTTTTAAAAAGGGTGATAAGATATTTGAAGAGGGTTCTTATGGTGAGGAAGTTTATCTTTTAATTAAAGGTAAAATAAAAATAACGATTAACGATAAAAAGGGGCGGGTTAAGATTTTAGGAATTTTAAAGGAGGGCGATTTTCTCGGAGAAATGGCTATACTCGATACAGAATACAGATCAGCAACCGCTACCGTGTATGAAGATTGTGAAGCCATTATGCTTACAAGTAAAAATTTTCTTGACTTTGTAAGAACTGATTCTGAAATTGCTTTGAAAATAATGAAGACCCTAACTAAAAGGCTAAGAGAAGCAAATGAAGAGATAAAAAGTTTTACTTTCTATGACCTTGCAGGTAGATTAGCTATTATACTTATCTCTTTATATAAAAAATTTTATGCTGAAAAAGATGGAGAACACTATATAAATTTGAAAATAAGCCATTATGAGCTCGCTGGTATGCTTGGTACCGCACGCGAAAGTGTTACTAAACTTATTTCAAACTTTAAAAAGAATGAGGCGATCGATTATAAAAGGGGATATATTTACATAAAAAATATGGAGAATCTTAAAAGCTGGGTGAGATAAAAATTTATGGATGGCAGAGATCAACGTAAATTTAAACGTATTCCGACGCACCTCCTTGCAAATCTAAAAAAAACCACCACACAGGAATCTCAGATAACCAAAGAAATAATAATAAAAAATATATCAGCAGGCGGCGTTTTTATTGAGACAATGGTGCCATTCTCCGTAGGTGAACTTGTTACATTCGATCTGTATTTGCCAGGAGATAGATATAAGTTAAAGATAGTCGGTGTAGTTAGGTGGAAAAGAATTGATTCTCTGCCTTATGGGATAGGTGTACAATTTGTAAAAGTTGCAACTGAAGACAAAAATAAAATAACAAAATTTATAGAACAACATCAAGTGGCTGATTAAAGTATGAAAAAGATAAGAAGAATTTTGAAAGATTGAAGCGTGCCAAGATAAGCTCTTTGAAATCTAACTGACTGCAAGGTGTCAGTAATCGTAAAAGTCTGTAAACGATTTAGTTTGAGGTGCAACTTATGGAGTAATCTGTAAAGTTGAAGCCACCTGACAAAGCACGTATAGCGTGCGAAACAAACAAACAGACCGTAA
>JBFMHD010000206.1:0-4975 GCA_040752395.1 Candidatus Hydrogenedentota bacterium | reverse complement strand
AATTATTTAAATATCGATACCTCATTTATTAAAGACAAAATAGAAATATATAAAAAAATCCTATCCGCGGATTACCTCAACTGGCCATAAAAAGAGTTCAGATGTTCAAAGATTATTTTTGCATCCTGCATTTTCTGATACTTCTTACTTCTTACTTTCAAAGGCACAGAGGCACCTGCCTGCGCCGCACTTTGCCGCGGCAGGCAGGCAAAGGCACAAAGATTGAAAGATACGGCAAGGAAGTGTATATTTTCGCTTTCTTTACTTTTAACTTGTCATAGGAGATGATATAAAAAGAGTCGTGAGTCACAAGTCGCAAGTCGTGAGTCAAAACAGGACTCAAGACTTTTCAGCAGGCTCCGGGCTTTTGGCTCCAGCCGGCTGTAGTCTGTAGTCTGAAACCTGAAGAACCTGAAGTCTGGAGCCAGAATATGTGGCGCATTCGTCTAACGGTTAGGACAGCGGGCTCTCAATCCGCAAACAGGGGTTCAATTCCCCTATGCGCTACCATTTGTAACTGATTAGGAATTGAACGGGCATTTTGCGCCGAGCGGATAGCGAGGATGAGCGAACAGGATGTGAGCGGAAGCAAAATGCCGTGCCTGGAGCGAGACGAGCGTGAAGCGAGATGAGCGGAAGGTCAATTCCCCTATGCGCTACCAGTGGAACTAATAGGGAATTGAACAGGATTTTTTCGCCGAGCGAGCCGAGGGAAAACTCGTGATGGGTTCGAGTGAACATAGATTTCCAGTATTTAAAAATATTATTTATAATACAATAGCTCAGTTCTCAACAAGAATCATTAGCTTTGTCTTTTTCCCTGTTATAGTCTTAGCAATGGGCCACGAAAAATTCGGATTATGGGCTTTAATATTCAGTATTATTGGATACCTACCTTTGCTGGAGTTCGGTATTAATAGCGCTGTTGTAAAATATATAGCTGAATTTCCGCAAAAGATTTCAGAAATGGTATCTCAAACAATAATCGTTCTGTTTTTTATTATTTTACCTTTTTGTTTTTTCCTTGTTCTTTTCTCAAATGAGATTGTTAATCTTCTTAATATAAAAAGTGAATATATATCTCAATCAGTGATATTATTGAGATTTGGGATACTGCTTTTTTTTATACAGATAGTATTAAGTCCGCTTGATGGTGCATTAGTCGGGCTTGAAAGATTGGGTCAAGCTTTCAAGATTTCTGCTGTTTCTGAAATGGTTAAGACTATGTTATGTGCGGGAATGGTTCTTTCTGGTTTCGGGCTTATTGAAATAATGGTGATGTATATTCTTGTAACCGCTGGTTTTAAACTTCTTGCTTATAGAACCATAAAAAAAATTATACCGGCATTCAAATTTGGTTTTTATAAAGTGGATATAAACTTAATAAAAAAACTTTACACTTATGGATTGAATTCTTTCGTTATAAATTTATCTACTATAATAACTGATTATACTGATAAAATATTACTTCAATTTTTTACGGGAAATCTTGCTTATATAACTTATTATGAAATTGGTAGAAAAGCTATCCAGATAGCGTATGCAATATTAAAGAGTATTACATCGGCTGTCGTACCTGCGATATCACGCTGGAACAAAGAAAATTCAATCGATGTTATAATAAGATTTCTAAAGAGTGGTTCGAGATTTATTGGTGTTATTATGATACCGGTATTACTTTTTATAATGATATATCCTGTTAATATATTAAGGTTATGGGTAGGGTTTGAACTCGCCTTGAGATCTGCCACCTGTGTTAGTGCTTTTATGTATGGCTTAATCCCTTATGCTTTGATGATACCTTTAACAACGATTATGTTTGGCAGAGCTGAACATTATATAATTGCACGCTGGTGCATTTTACTTGTTATAATCAACATCGGTTTAGATGTTATTTTAATCCCGCTTTTCTCATATACCGGTTGCGCGATAGCATACTCTACATCTCAATTAATCGCCAATGCAGGGATATTTTTTAGTTACATTAAAAAAGTCAAGTTTATCACTCTTGAGATAGCTGTTTTTTTAAAAGTTATTATTATAAATTCTATTCTTTTTTTTATTTTTCTGTTTTTAAAAAACTCTATAAGTATAATTTATATTGGTTTAATATATTTATTTTTACTTATTTTTGGTGGTATGTTACTTAATTTATTTAGAAAGGATGACCTAAATTTATTAAAGCATATCTTAAGATTATAGAAAATGTAATCCCGAATACTAGAAAATCTTGATTTAAAAATAAGTATATTATAAAATTGGGAAAGGTGGTTTTATTATGAAAGAAGAAAAAGAAGAAATAAAAGAAGAGGTTTCAGAGGAAGAGAAATTAAAACAAGAATTAGAGAATATGAAAAAGCTGATCGAAGAGATGCAGAACGAGAATAACGAGCTTAAAGAACTGCACATAAGATTACAGGCTGAATTCCAGAACTATACAAAAAGACTTGATAGAGAATTTAGTGAAAAAGAAAAATACATCGAAACATCGTTGGTCAAAGCCTTGATACCTATATTTGACAGCGTAAATACTGCAAAATTAAATCTCGAAGGCATAAAAGATAATGGTATCAAAGGATTGTTATTGATTTTTGATGAACTTATAAAAGTATTTACAGAGAGAGGACTTGAGATTATTAATCCGCTTGATAAAGAGTATGACCCGCTATTTCATGAAGCTTTAGGTTTTGAGACCGACGAAACAAAAGAGGATAATATATGTTTAAAGGTTCTTTTACAGGGGTATCTGTACAAAAGCAGGGTTATAAGACCTGCACGCGTGATTATTAATAGAAAACAAAGAGCCAGGATAGAAGATGTGAAAAGTAATAACGAGGAAAAAGAATGTGGCTAAAGATTATTATCAAATTTTAGGTGTAGCTAAAGATGCACCTAAAGACGAGATTAAGAAAGCATATAGAAAACTCGCAATGAAATATCACCCGGACAAAAATCCAGGTAATAAAGAGGCTGAAGAAAAATTTAAAGAGATAAGCGAGGCTTATGCTGTTCTTGCTGATGACGAAAAACGGGCAAGGTATGACAAATTTGGTTCTGCGGCTTTTGAAGGCGGGTTCACAGGGTTTGACCCAAGTATCTTTAGTGAGTTTAGCGATATATTCGGTGAGAGTTTTTTTGGCTCTATATTCGATGAGCTATTTGGATTTGGCAGGACAAGAACCGGTACCACAAGGAGAACACGTAGCCAACGCGGGTCTGATTTAAGATATGATATTGAAATAAGTTTTGAAGATGCTTATAAAGGTACTGAAAAAAGTATTAGAGTTCCAAGACTTGAAACCTGTTCTTCCTGTAAGGGAACGGGTTCTGAATCCGGTTATGGAAGAAAACAATGTCCTGAATGTAGGGGACAGGGTACGGTATATATGAGCAGAGGGTTTTTCTCCATAGGCACGACCTGTCCTAAATGTCATGGTCACGGTGAGATACTTGAGAGACCCTGTAAAATATGTTATGGCTCAGGCAGAGAAAAAAAGAGCAAAGTTCTTCAGGTAAAGGTACCTAAAGGAGTAGATACAGGCTCTGTTTTAAGATTAAGAAATGAGGGAGAAGCAGGTATAAATGGTGGATCAGCAGGTGATTTACTTATTGTGATTCACGTTTTAGAGCATGAGATATTTAAACGTAATGAAGATGATATCTATGTAGTCGTTCCTGTGACTTTTCCAGAGCTTACACTCGGCTCTGAGATAGACGTACCAACAATGAAAGGGAAAGCTAAACTTGTTATCCCGCCAGGCACACAGAATGGTAAAATATTCAGATTAAGAGGACTTGGATTCCAGAGACTTGATTATGGCACAAGCGGAGACCAGCTCGTTGAGGTTCAGATAGAAGTCCCGAATAAATTATCCGATGAACAGAAAAGATTATTAACTGAATTTAAACGAATCTCTGATAATAAAAAAAATTATAATAATATCACTGATTTCTGGAACAGGGTAATGAAATTTTTTAAATGAATAAAATAAACGAAGTTGCCATAGGAATTGTTACATATAATCCCGGCGAAGAATTGATAGATTGTTTAAATAGTATAAAAGAAACTGGTTTTACAGGAAGAAACATTGTCTGGGATAATAGTGAGACTGATAATCGAGACAGATTTAAAAGACTTTATAAAGAAACGGAATTCTATCATAGCCCCCAAAATATAGGATATGCAAAAGCGATTAATAAAATATTTGAGATAACAGATTCGGAATTTGTGCTTGTATTAAATAGCGATGTAGTATTAGAAAGAAATACTCTATCGGTATTGCTGGCTAAAATTAAATCTGATGGTAGCATAGGACTTGTTAGTTGCAGATATCTTAACCCAGATAAAACCCAGCAGCCTAATTATTCATTGAGATTCTTAAACTATTTTGATCTTATCCTGGAAAAATTGTTTTATATCCAGAGTTTAATAATCAAAATTGAGAACTCAAAAATTCTAAGACAATATGTAAATAACAGATATTCGACTGATAGATATGTAGGATGGATAGGTGGTTCCTGTATGATGATAAGACGAGAGGCATTTAATTCGGTATCAGGATTTGATCCTGATTTTTTTCTTTATTTTGAAGAAATGGAATTTCAGAGAAGACTGATAGAATCGGGCTGGAAAATATTTTATACAAGCGAAACGAAGATTATTCATCACTGGTCTAAATCTGTAAGTAAAGTATCTGATGAGATACTTTTACATATAAGATTGAGTGAACTCATCTATGTTAAAAAATATTTTGGAAAGATAAAATACAATATATTTAAATTTATTATCTATCTTGAAACTTATGTAAAATCTTTAATCTTCTATTTTTTGCAAAACAAAAATAGAGCCGAGATGTATAAAAAATTAAGGAGGGTGCTTGATGGTGAAATAATTAAGGAGATACAGGATAAATATGAGCCAAAAGTATTAAAAAATTTGAGAATATAATTCTTTTTGTTTCTTGCTCCTTAGCTT
>JBFMHD010000205.1:0-4984 GCA_040752395.1 Candidatus Hydrogenedentota bacterium | reverse complement strand
TATTTTTAATCGATGGAAACGAAACTACAAGATGGGCAAGTGACCACTCTGATATTCAATCCTTAACCTTTGATTTTGGCAAATTAATAGAATTAAAAAGAGTTGTGCTTTTATGGGAAACAGCGTTTGCTAAATCTTATAACTTTGCTGTATCAACTGACAATTTAAACTGGAAAGAAATATTTGCAACCAATGATGGTAAAGGCGGTAAAGAAGACTATATTTTCGATTCAGTAGAATGTCAATATCTCAAAATAAACTTTAAAAAGCGTAAAACAGAATGGGGTAATTCTCTCTGGGAAACGTATCTTTTTGGACAGACTAGCCAAACTCAATCATACAAAACCGAGATCGAAAAAGATAGGTCTATAAAACCTATACTCCTGATACTGAACTATCCTAAAAAAATAAAAGCAGGCAGCAAAATTGGGGTTGAAGTCAAGTGGAATAATGCACCATCTCAATCGGATTATAAATTATTGCTACAGCTTGAAAACTGGGACATAAAACCTGGCATATGTTTTACTAAAGACATTTTTTCTTTTGAATCTAACGGAAAACAAATCTTTACTCTCGATATCCCCTTAAACATACAAGCAGAGAAATGCAGAATATTAGCTGCTTTTATCTCAAAAGAAAAAGCCTGGGAAGATGTTTATTATATGACAGCAACGATTAAAGATGTTAATATTGTAAGATAACCCGAATTATTAGAGTTACAATGTTTTTCAGAGGAGTTCTATATGAATAAAATAAAAATCAAAAACAGAAAATTGATTCTAAATAAAAAAGAACTACCACTTTTAAGTGGTGAGGTTCATTACTGGAGATTAAATCCTGATTGCTGGGAGAAAATAGTTGATAGAGTTAAGGAATTGGGGTTAAATATTATAGCAAGTTATGTACCATGGGAATATCATGAGTACGCAAAAGATAAACTTGATTTTGAAGGTAAAACCGCTCCTCAACGCAACCTCCTTAAATTTATCAAACTACTAAAACAAAAAAACATCTGGTTAATTATAAGAGCAGGACCCTATCTATATACCGAATGGGTAAATAAAGGTGTGCCTTTGTATCTAATAAAATATCACCGTAACTATCCTGAATTTTTAAAAAAATCAAAATGGTATATCAAAAACTTATGTAAGGCCATAAAGCCTTATCTCGCTACAAATAAAGGCAATATAATCCTGGTGCAGGCTGATAACGAGATAGACGTATGGTCTCGGTATTACGAAGAAGATATGGGTTTTCTTAATAAAAAAGGTGTGTTCCAAAAATTCTTAAAAGTAAAATATAAGAGCATTGATAATCTTAACAGGTGCTGCAGAACAAATTATAAAAATTTCGATGAGGTAAAGCCCATTACCAAGAATATCATTGATGATCTCTCATATAAACGCAGATATATTGATTTCTGTGAGTTCCGACACTGGTATGGAATCGAAAATGCAAAATGGATGGTTTCTGAGTATAGAAAAAATAGAATCAACGTCCCTATCTATTTAAACGCTTACCCCTCTGTAGAAATCCAGCACCTTGCGGAATTCCAAAATATAGCTGATATCGTTGGTATAGACATATATCCTGTAAACGAGTTCAGATCCCAAGAAACAGAGCATAGATATTATTTAGATATGGTTCGATATGTTTATACTTTTTCTACAATCCCCTATATCGCAGAACTGGAATCAGGTATCTGGCAGGGGGCTCATTATAATCTCGGTATTTTAACCCCTAATCACTACAGACTTGTATGTTTCAGTCTTTTGCAAGCAGGTGCAGCTGGCTGGAACTGGTATATGATAGTTAACCGTGACAACTGGTATATGTGTCCGATAAATGAATGGGGTCGGAAACGGCTGGAATTGTATCCTGTGTTCCAAAAGATAGTAAGTCTATTTAATCAGATAAAACCCACAGATTGCGAAAAATTAACTGAGACAGCGGCCTCTTATGATATGTTACAGACCGCCTCGTTCCCTGACTATTTTGTTAAAAACCTTGTTTATAATGCGTTATATGATGCTGATATTAATTATGAATTCTTTGATGTTTCTACAGGTAAAATAAGCAAAAAACTTCTCTTTTATGCAAATGAACAATACCTCTCAGAACAAGGTCAAAAGGCTTTACTTAAGTACGTTGAAAGTGGCGGTAACCTTGTTATCTTTCAGAACTTTCCACGACAGGATGAATATTTTAACCCTCTGAATATCCTCAATATTAAAGAGCTTGATAAAATTCTGGAACCGCACGAGTGTGTTATTGAACTTGGTAATGAAAAGGTTAAAATAGATTCTCCGCTTTTTGTCTATAATAAAGTTCCTGGTATCCCCATCATAGCTGAATATACTCTTTCTTCATCCTGCAGTCTTGAAGAAGATATATCATTTGAAAAATTAATAGAGGGTAAAAAGAATGTTATTGGTTATATAGAGAAGAAGGGTAACGGCAGGATAATCGTGCTTGGTGTTATCCCATCTCCTTCCTTAATCGTAGCAATACATAGATATCTTGGAATCAAGATATATTCAAGAAGCCTTATCAAAGCCGTAATCACATCAATTTTATCACGTGATAAAAAATATTTTTTAATTGTAACAAACAATAATCTTGAAAATAAATTTGTAAAGATTATGCTACATAAAGAGATTCTAAAAAATACGAAACAAGCTGTAAATTTAATGACTGATGAAAAACTTGAAATTACAGAATCCGGAGAACTCACAGTTTATGTTCCAGCCAAAGACGGAACTGTCTTGCTTCTTGCATCTTGCTTCTAAATGTTTTTCAGAGGAGGATTATAAAATGAGATATCTTTTTATTATCTTTTTGTTCTTTCTTTTTAATGTGTCTTTTAAAGCAGATGAGATTGACAGAGAATATTTAGCCACGCTCTGTAAAGAAACATGGAACGGCATATCGTTTTATGTCACAGAATCAGGCCTGCCGATTGATAACAGTTTATCCCTTGATGCCTATACCTCAGTTACAAATATCGGTTTATATTTAGCCTCAGTTGCGTCAGCTTCGGATATGAAATATATAACAAGGGAGAATGCGATAAACAGAATTTCTAAGGTGTTTGATTGTATAGAGCAATTTCAAAAATGGAACGGGTTTCCGCATTCCTGGAACCATACCCGAACTTTTAAGATACACGATGAAGCCTTTGTCTCAACAGTAGATTTAGGCAATTATTACGCGGGGTTACTTGTTGCAAGAGGCGAGTTCCCTGAACTTTATGACCGTATTACGAGACATATAAATGAAATGAGATGGGAATCGCTCTTTGATAACAAGAAGAATGCACTCTACGGAGGTTATAACACAAAGAAGAATGAATACGGAAACTGGTATTACGAATATCTTGCTTCTGACAGCTTACTCGCTTTATTTTTTGTTACCGCATTAGGTATCGTTCCGTCTGATTACTGGGATAATTTAAAAAGAGGTAGAGAGAAAAAGTATGGGGTAGAATATTATTTACCGAGCTGGACGAGCGGTGGTTTATTTATGCAGTACCTCCCGGGTATCTTCCTTGATGAGTGGGGAACTAATATCGGTAAATCCGCTGTTAATTTTGCTTATGCTCAGATGATTCACGCAGAAGTTATCGGATATGATGTCTGGGGCTGGTCCGCATCAGTAGACCCTGATGGCGGTTATCTTGGCTGGGGCGGAATTAAAGATGAAGTTATAACCCCGCATGCTGCTATTTTACCTGTAAGATTTTTCCCAAAAGAATGTATAGAAAATCTAAAAAATCTCGAAGCACTTGGAATAAGAAAATCAGTTGTTAATGAAGGTAAAATTAGGCGGTTCGGGTTCCGCGATGCAGTTAATATGACATCAGGTAAGGTTAGTGAGGACTTCCTCTGTCTTGACCAGATGATGATATTTTTATCACTTGTTAATTTCCTGGACGATAAATATGTTATCAAAACATTTAAAAAAGACCCGATTTCACAAAATGGTTATAAACGAATCAATGAACTTAACCCATCAATGGACGAGATAAAAGAATTCGAGCAGTATCTAACCGACCTCTCAAGACAGGATAAGAAAGCTATAGCAAAACAATACAGAAACCAGGTATTCAAAATGAAATTACCAGCTTCTGTGACTATTGACAGAGAAGAAGTAATCAGTATTGACGGTACACTTGAGGGTCAAAAAACCTTATTTTTATCTTCAGAGAATAGTATTGAACAAGGAGATATCGAGAACGATAATGACCTTTCTTGTGACGTATATCTCAAAAAAAGCAATGCTTCTTTTTATGTGGGTTTAAGAGTCTATGATGACGAACTTCTTGCACCTGCTACTGCTCAAGAGATTTATACTAATGATTGTGTAGAGATATACATCGACCCTGACGCTGATGGACTTGTTTGGGGAGATCCTAATGAATATCAACTTGGGTTTTCTCCATCAAAAACACCATACGCCTGGTTCCAAAACGAAGACCCATCATCAAAACTAAATTACATTATAAAAGAATTAAGTGATGGCTACATTTTAGAAGTTGAACTGCCATTCGCTAATTTTAAGCTACAGAATAAAGATAAATTCGGTTTAAGCATAGCAGTACATGATTTAGACAGCAATACTGAAGGCAAACTTAACTGGCATTTCAAAGGTACGCCTGCTAAACTTGCAACGATTTATCTAAAACAGGAAACTATTAAAGATATCGTTGCCCAGAAGCTAAGTGAACAATTAGAGTTAGAGCCAAATTCATTGCAAATATCTACTGATAATGGCTCATCTTTAAAAATAAATAAAATAAAAGATGGTTTTGAGATGGATTACGACCTCGGCACAGGGTTCTGGGTACAGGTATGGCAGGATAAAAACCTGAACCTGAAAGAATATACTTCAATCAAACTTAAGGTTGCTATGCAAGGTGAGAAAAACCGTATCGAGATAAAACTTGTTGACAGCGATGGAACGAATTTTGGCTATAATATCGAAG
>JBFMHD010000204.1:0-5024 GCA_040752395.1 Candidatus Hydrogenedentota bacterium | reverse complement strand
CTACATTTTTTATTTTTTGTAATTTCAATATAATGTAAAGAGGGTCACAAGACCCGTCTTTAAAAAATGAGGTTTTAAAAGAGACCTCATAACCGTGGGTTGACACTACCTAATGCTGGTACGGTACGTTTTTAATAATTGTTAAAGACCTGTAGATTTGTTCAAATAGAATAGTTCTTGCGAGAAGATATGGGAGATTTAAACAGGATAAAGATATAGTTAAATCCACAAGACTTTTTAAATAATCAGAGACCCCGTATGGCCCGCCAATAATAAAACAGACCCGTTTCGACCCTGTAAAAAATATTTTATTAAGTATTCTTACAAAAGATTCGGTATCAATTTTTTTGCCGTTACTATCTAAAAGTATTCTGAACATATCTTTCGATTTTTCAATAAGCATCTCAGATTCTTTTTTTATAGTCTGATTAATATCTTTATAATTCATAGCAGGGATTTCAAACTGAGTTATTTTTATGAATCTGTTTATCCTGTTTAGATACATCTCAATAACAGGATTATATTCAGATTTTTTACATTTTCCAATACAAAGAATAAATATCTCTGCTTTCATATACAATATTTAATCCATTAACTATTAACTATGTCAAAATAAATCTTGACAATTTATGCTATAGAAGATTCTATTAGACAAGTCTTGCTTCTTCATCTCTTGCTTTTTTTCATAGGAGTCGTCATGAGCGCGGTTTGCGCTCTACACAATATATGAAAAACTAAAGATGATATGTTGGCTTCAGGCTCCGGGCTTCAGGCTCCAGCCGGCTGTAGTCCGTAGCCCGTAGTCTGTAGCCCGAATTATTAGAGTTACAGCGTTTTTCAGAGGAGATACAATGGAAGAGCCCGGTATAAGATCAGCTGAACGATTAAAAAGGGAAGTTCTTGTCAGGTTGACTGCCGTTCATCAGGAACAATTCAGTTTTGAAGGGGTTGCTGTTGGCTTGAGTGTTCATGGTATGGGGCTTCGGTCAAGCGACCCTGTCTTGAATTGTGCTACTTTGCAGATGCTTATGAGAGATGCATTTAAAGTTATGTTTCAGATAGAAGGTGTAGAGTTTTCAGATATTACCTGCAAAATATTAAGGGTCGAAAAAAGCAGAAAAGACCCTACTAAAGATTATTTTATAGCTGTGAGATTTATACAGATTTCTGACTTGGATGAATTGAATCTACAGACATATATAAGATTTTATTCTTCCAGAGAGGAAGAAGAAAATGTTTAACCTTAATTTTGGAGAGATTATTGTCATATTTATTGTAGCGCTTATATTTATAGGCCCTAAAAAATTACCTGAATTGGCACGTTCCTTAGGCAAAGGATTAAAAGAATTTCAACGAGGTGCACGCGAGTTTCAGGACGAGATTGAGGCTTCTGAATTTGAAGAAGAAATAAAGAAGGACTCGGAGAATTATGGGTAATATTCGTTTTGATGAAGTTTTACTGATTATAGTGATTGTTATATTATTATTTGGCGCTAAACGCATACCTGATCTTATGCGCCAGATTGGCCGAAGTATTACTGAGTTTAAAAAGGGCTTAAAAGAAGATAAAAACCAAACAGAAAAAGAAGATAATAAAAAAATGTAGATAAATCATTATAGGAGATGATATGTAGAAGCAAGATAACGAAAGAAGCAAGAGGCAAGATACAGGATGCCGTTATTTCTTGCTTCTACTTGATATTATTATAGTTACAATGTTTTTCAGAGGAGGTACTAATGAAGCTTTCAAAGAGAACAGATGTATTAAAGCCGTCTGCAACACTTGCTATCACAGCTAAAGCTAAAGAACTAAAAGCCAGAGGCGTAGATGTCGTAGGATTTGGTGCGGGTGAACCTGATTTTGATACCCCGGAGTTTATTAAAGAAGCTGCTAATAAAGCATTAAAGGAAGGAAAAACTAAATATACACCTTCTTCAGGTATCCCGGAACTAAAACAAGCTATATGTAAAAAATTATTAAAAGATAATGGGCTTGAATATAAACCTGAACAGGTTGTTGTATCCTGCGGAGCCAAACATTCGCTTTTTAATGTAATACTTGTTCTATTTGATTATGGTGATGAAGTTATTATCCCGCTGCCATATTGGGTAACTTATCCTGCGCAGGTTGAGATTTCCGGTGCTACGCCTGTATATCTCAGGACAAGTGCAGAAAATGATTTTCAGATTGAAGAAAAAGAATTAAGAAAACTAATAACCCCTAAAACAAGGGGCATAATTTTAAATAGTCCCTGTAATCCCACAGGCGCTGTTCTTAATAAAACATCACTTGAAATAGTAGCAAAAGTTGCTTGTGAAAACGACATTGTTGTTATCTCAGATGAGGTTTATGAAAAACTTATTTATGACAACGAAAAACATTATAGTATCGGGACTTTTTCTGAAGAGATTAAAAGATTGACTATTACGGTTAATGGTCTATCTAAAAGTCATTCAATGACAGGATGGAGGATGGGGTATGCTGCCGGGCCGCTTGAAATAATGAAAAAAGTTATAGAACTCCAGGACCAATCAACCTCTAATCCTAATTCTATTACTCAATACGCATCGCTCGCTGCTTTTTCAGCTCCTGAAGATGAGGTTATTAAAATGAGAGAAGCATTTGATAAAAGGAGGAAGCGTATTGTTGAGATGCTGAATTCTATTGATGGCATCTCCTGTAATATGCCGAAGGGTGCTTTCTATGTATTCCCGGATGTTTCTCGTTTATATGGTAAAAGATATAAAGATAAAGTAATAAAAAATTCGTATGATATAGCTGAGGTCTTTCTTACTGATGCGCTTTCTGCTGTTGTTCCCGGGGAACCGTTTGGTGACGATAATTTTATTAGATTATCGTATGCATTATCTATGGAGCAGATTGAGAAAGGGGTATCAAGAATAGCTGAAACCGTAGGAAAATTCGTATAATTAATAATGAATCAGGAACTAAAAGAGATGTCATTTCTTGGACATCTCGAGGAATTACGGACACGAATTTTAAAAATACTCGTTGTTTTGTTAATAGTTTTTATTCTTTTATATTCTTTTTTTAGAGAACAATTGTTAAAAATAATATTTTATCCGCTTACAACATTTGGCTTGAACTTAGTATCATTATCGCCTGCAGAAGCATTTTTATATAATTTTAAAATTTGTCTTTACACCGCATTGATTATATCCTGTCCGCACTGGCTTTATGAAATATGGCAGTTTATAGCAGCTGGATTATATAAACGCGAGAAGAAAGTTGTTTTACCTTGTTTGATCGGTATGATTGTAATGTTCTATACAGGTGTAATCTTCTCATTTAAATACGTTCTTCCTTTTGTTATTAATTTTTTTCTAAAAGAGCATAGAAATTTTCTTGTACCAAACTGGTCATACAAATTTTATACGGATTTCAGTTTAAAGCTCTTTCTTGCCTTCGGATTGGGGTTTGAATTACCATGGGTATTATTTTTTTTAGCAAAAATGGGGGTTGTTACCTATAAACAACTTTTAAATAAATTTCGCTATGCTATTGTTCTTATATTTATTATTGCTGCGGTACTCACACCGCCTGATATTATAAGTCAAATTTTTCTTGCCATTCCTTTGATTTTTCTGTATCTTTTAGGTATATTTTTAGCAAGATTAGTATATCACGGGAGGAAAGAATAGATGAGAAAAATTGTTTTTTATAATCTGATTTTTTTTGTAGTTATAACTCTATCAAGTGGGTGTGAATTCAAAGGCTGGAATCTGAAAAAAGAAAAGGAAGAGGAACCCGAACAGATCTCTCAACTGCTTTTACGTGTTCAGACACTGGAGACAGAAAAACAGCTTCTGCAAAAAGAAAACGAAAAATTAAGAGAAGAGCAGGCTGAACGCGAAGCTGAGGTATCTTGTTATTCTACATATAATCAATTAAAAGATTTGCAGAAATATTTACTTCAAAAATATCCGGATAATGAAATTACTCAAAAATTAAGTAAAACTCTCCCGCAAATTGAGGAAGTAATTAATAGTAAGGTATATAAGGAAGCTGATGATAAGATGAGTAAACTGCTTAAAGAGATTATAGAAATAAAGATCAAAGAGACAAAAATAGAACCACTAAAAGAAACCATCAGGATTACCGCAGGACCTAATCTTATTGAATTAAGGGAACGACTCGATGGTATAACTGATGTTCAATTAAAAAAATCACAAGAGATTGAAAGTGTTGAGCTGATATATAGCCGTGCTGTGGAACTCGCAAAACGGGGTGAAAGAGTTCAGAGTGAAGACCTCGCATTCCAGGGGATTCAAACACTTAAGCAGATTCTATTGAAATCTAAAGCAGAGATCCAAGAAAGAGAAATATCAGATAAAATTAAAGAGATAAAACCAGGACTTTATACAGGAAAACCAGAAATAAAACTACAACCAAAAACCGAAACCGTAAAAACCGTGATTAAAGAGCCTAAAAAAAGAGAAAAGGTCAATGTTAATACTGCCTCGGCTGATGAACTACAAGCAAAACTCGGGCTCGAGCCAAGCGTTGCTGAAGGTATTGTGTGGTACCGGGAAAATATAAGCGATTTCGAAATGATTGAAGAATTGAAGATTGTGCCTGAAATGAACGACGAAACATTTAATATTATTAAAGACTTTGTTATTATTAAATAAATGACACGTGGCAGTTTATTTTTTTATCTTTTTAACTTGCATTAAGATATTTGCGTCATCCTGATGTCTGGGGTGATCAATTTTTTTTCTTAATACTAATTAGACTATCTATATCAATCCAATTTGCAGTTACGTCTCCATATTTGCTTCTTATTCTTTTTTCCCAAACAGTGTTAAATCTGATGCCGGGTAGATTCAATAAAATGTCGATCCTATTAGGTGCAATGCCAAGTTGAACAATCTCATTTTTTCTTTATAATCAAATATAACCTCGAGGTTTCCACCGCATCTCTTGCATACGAATGATTCTTTTGGATCATTTTCAGTGTTACATCTGATACATTTTGTAATAAATTCCATATTATATTATT
>JBFMHD010000203.1:0-5068 GCA_040752395.1 Candidatus Hydrogenedentota bacterium | reverse complement strand
AACATTGTAACTCTAATGATATCAAGTAGAAGCAAGAAGCAAGATAACGGAAGAAGTGAGAGGTATCAGGACAGGCTACAGGCTACGGACTACAGCCGGCTGGAGCCAAAAGCCCGGAGCCTGAAGCCAACATATCATCTTTAGTTTTTCATACCTTGTGTAGAGCGCAAAAACCCAATAACCCAATAACCCAAGAACGCAAGAACCCAATAACCCAAAAACTCAATACATTCTTTAACTCTTCAACTCTTCAACTCCTAACTTCTGTCTCCTGTCTCCTGTTTTCTAATTTTTAATTTTTAATTTTGAATTTAATTTTGTGCCTTTGTGCCTCTCTATGGATGGGTAAAGCCGGCTATACTACGGGTCTTGTGACCCTCACTACTTGACTTCATAATCTTTCAATTCAGGGGAGCAGTATATTACTTTTCCATCTCTGTTAGCCACCTGCCTTTTCCAAATGGTATAGTATAACTTATCTGGTGTATATCATCAAGCCCTTTGAGACGCCTGAAACTATAATCAAAAGTGCCATATTTCTGATAAAATGAAAACCCTATTCTCGGTGAATTGAAATCTGTCATCTCTTTACCACCAACAAAACCTATCCTGCAGCCGAAATAATTATTTGGTTTGTATTCAATCCCGAACGAAAAATCAGGTTCATTCTTTTTTATTATTCTTGAATCCTGAGTGATTAAGAACTGATGTTTTTTTATTGAAAAATCCAGACCAAATGAGACACGCCACAATATCGGTAGCGGTCCTTCTGCACCATCATAACTTATATCAGGCCCCAGATTCATTAATGACAGACCTGTTATAAATTTTACATTTTTCCATTGTTTCTGTAAATGCATGCCGCCATCAACTGCAAAAGTCCAGCCATTCCTATCAAAGAGTCGCTGATAAATCACTTTTGCTGCGATCCCAAACGAGAAATATTTATTCACAGGGTAGCCTGCGCCAAAGGTTGCAAATATATCTCTGTTAACAAATTCTCCGATATCTCTGCCTTTTGAGTCTCTTGCCACTTCATCTGATCCACGATATACAATGTTTGCACCCCAGTTCCAATCATCATATAATTTATGAACCATAGCAATATACTCATATCTCATCTCAGCAAGATATTCTAAATGGCTTGCTGTAAATATATTCTGTCTGATAAAACCAAGTCCTGCAGGATTAAAAATCAATGCATCAGGATGGTTAAAGCATCCTGCATAAGATGACCCCATACCCGATGATTTTGTAGAATAATCTATTAATAAGAAATCGCACGTGGTTGAGCCAGCACCGTTTGCAAATAGAGTGGTTGTATAATATAACATAACTAAAAAAATAATAAATCTAATCTTAAACATTAAACCTCACAACATCGATGAGATTGTCATTCGAATATAACTTTTGCTTCAAGAACAACTCGTTTCTCTTTTTTCAGTAAATCTTCAGCATGGAATAAATCATTAACATTAGGGTCGATATTAGGGTTATATGAGTATACGGCTCGTTCAGCGCCATAACCGTATTTACTCCACAAATCATATCTACCACCCTCAAGTTTATCATCATCAAATAGATAATCTATTCCGTAGTATAATCTTAAATTTACATTCTTCAAAAATTGGTATCCTATACCAAGATGGGGGAAAGTATAAGTGTGGTCAACTGTATTAACATCATAATTTACTAACCGGATCCCTGCATCATTATATAATCTTTTGGTCCATTTAAACTTGAATACAAAATCAGTAAAATTAACATCAGCTTTCTTGTCATAGTATCTGAAGTTTTTATATCTATCCCCAAAGAAGATATCTATTCTATCGATAGGTTTCCAGTTCATAAGAAGCGTGGCTGTATTACGTTTTTTAGCACCAAGTATTTCGAGACCGTAAAACCCGTATTCATCATAAATGTTCTCAAATGTGACCACTGGATAATCATCGATTCTTGTATATGATAATTCTAACCCTGCATTAAATCGCTTGCCTTTATATCTTAATCTGCCAGTTATAGTGTCTCTCTGCGGTGAGACTCTTAAAAGAGTGTCTGTATCGCCATAAAGAGGCAGAAGCACTGATTCTCTATCGTGAAAATATACGAATAAATCAGCATCAAAACTTTTTATAATATCAAATCTACACCCAACAAGAAAGATATTGCCACGATGGTCACCACCAAATTCCTGTGCCCCAAAAGCCCTTGTATAGGTGCCATCGTTTCTACCATAAAAATATCTTGAATACTCAGTTGCATTATTGAACGCGTCATTTACACCATCGAGACTCGCTACATAGGCTGATTCCCGATGCTCATTTATGTATTCAAAATAAAGTTTGACATAATCAAACAGGAGACCTGCATCAATGCCTGCGAGCCTGTTCTGGTTTCTGCCATCAGCATCAAGAATAATAACATTATCGAAGTTATGTACCCATAGATTAGGTGAATCCAATCTCCACCATCTATCAGCACCACCAGCATTAGAATAATTCATCCCGTTTTCAGCAACAGTTACATACCTGTCGCCTCCAAAATCAAGATTTCCCCATAACCCGTCTTCAATTCTATCAGTATAGAAAAGACCACCGATATAAAACATATCCCAGGATTTTTTACCACGATACCCGAAAAAGACTCTGTCAGACCTTATAGAATCAAGAAAGAAGAAGGTGTTATTAAACCCCCAGGGCTCGAATTGTAAAATACCGCCCTGTAAACCTTTACCATATAAACAATCTTCTGTTCTTTGTTCACCAATAAGAAACATCTCTCTTGTGGCTAAATTAGAGATACTGCCATAATATCTGAACGGGTCTTCGGCACGGATATAATGCCAGTGTTCGGTCCACGCATCATCCTCTGTATAAAGTCTGTAAGAATAATCGATTATTCGAAGCGGGTCATCAATATCAACTAATCGCTGATTTAAAAAACCAGTTATAGATACAGGTCCGAGCTCCCCTCTCATACTTGCTTCATCCATCCGAAATTGAGCATCCCCTCTCTCAGTATAATTTGCGTTCAGATTAGCAAAGACTGAAACATTCTGATTAATTGAGAGTTCTATATTAAGGTCCATCTCATTATCAGGTTTTGTAATCCGCCAGGAATAACGATTATTATTACTTTTGTCTTCAAATTTTGTTCCACCTTTGAAAAAATAGCCACCATTAACATAAACTTTTGTATTCGAGAGTATATTATATTGAGCTGTTTTTTCTTTTACCTCTAACTCCCCTCTCTCATTTCGTATCACCTTGAGTTTAATATTATCACCACTCATCCAGTTACCATCTATTATATATTTATATTCATACATCCCTACATCAAGTTTAAGTTTTATTACAAATATATCATCTTTTTCTTTGCGTAATTTATATTGGTCAGGGTTCCAGTTATTAAAATTACCTGCTATAGTAACCTTATCAGCAAACGCATCCTGATACCGAAATACTATCTCACCTGCTTCAATAGTAACTGGCAAAGGCTGTGCTTTAATATAATCTATTATCCAGAGCGAGATAATAATCAATAAAATCACCAATTTAATAAATTTGGTTCTCATAAATAACTCCTATAAACAGTCTTAAGTCTCAAGTCGTAAAATCAGTCAATAAGTTGCCAGTCATAAGTCAAAGACTAATGACTAAAGACTGACGACTAAAGGCTGCTAACTCACGACTCACGATTCTTTGACTTTTAGACTGATTTCATATCATCTCTTGATCTTACCAGTCTGCCTGGAATAAAAATTGGATACGGTCCTGATTCTTTCTTTCCCAATCATCATCATATAACAGGTCAGCTGTATTATCATCTTCTACAAGCGAGTTCGAACCTATCCATGTAGGACCGTACTCAAGATAAAACCTTGTATTTTCCCAGTTATATCTCAATTGCAGAAATAAACTCTGTTTATAATTTTCTGTCAGAACCTCTTCAGAAACGATTAAACGGCTAAAAAACATCAGTTGTTTTGATATATTATAATTGCCTTCGACGCCAAAAAATCGCTTTTTATAAATAGTTTCAGGGTCTCTTATTCTAAATCCGGCTCGAATAAACCCCATCTCATCTGCTGCTTTAAGCCAAAATATATAATTAGGATAAATACCATTAGAGTCTTTGTAATTTTTATAGATAAATTTCGTAGAAAAATTATTTATAAATGATATCTCTAATCTTGAATTAAAGTCCTCGTTTAGTTTTACACCAGCCTGGTTCTCACGATATGTCTCGCTTATAACAAGTGTAGCCATTTTTGCAGGAAAATTATAGTATGTTTCGCCATAATATTCTTTTCTATCCGGTACCGCCCCAAATGTATTTGATATATAGTCTCTGAAATCTTTGTCATAATCTGCATACCGTAAATTAAAACCCAGTGTCCCAAATTTTAATCCATAAAACTGAAAGTCTCTTATCTCAAAATCAAGTAAATTATTGTCAGATGTTCTTACAATATTAGTAGTATTGGAAGTGGCCCAGTTAAACTGATAATATACATTTGCAGGTGAGAAAAAGTTTTTGTGATTACCCCGTATCTCAAACCCCCAGTAATAATTGTAATTACTCCCGGCATCCCATCTTTTATAACCACCAAAATTCGCTAAAGTTAATTGCGCATTAAAAAAATTTTTACCCCATCGACCAGCCAGCTGATCCTGACCATCAGCAGATGGCCCTGTTACAAAATGGCTCCAGAAGTCTTTACCCCATGCATTAAACCTCACTCCGCCAGTATTGAAATCCCACCGACTGCTGTCATTTGACACTAAATCAATATTATGGCCGATATTATATTCACCCCAGTTTTTAAATGGTTTCAACTCAACTCCCCAGTCTTTACCTTTACTATCCTTGCCATACTTTCCAATACAAAGAGCGCCTTCTTGCATTTGAACATCAAATCTGCTGCCCCCACCTTTAACAGTCATTTTTAAGAACGACCATACAGAAGGAGCAACGTCAAACCAGAATCTGTTTTCCATATAATGCTGTGGATTTTCTTCACCGCTTGATGCATCTTTTGTAATCCAGTGCGACCTGCCATAATCAC
>JBFMHD010000202.1:0-5104 GCA_040752395.1 Candidatus Hydrogenedentota bacterium | reverse complement strand
GATGAGGCAGTGCCTCAAGCCATTCTACCATCTGGAAACTGCTATGCCATATAGAGGCAGCGAACTATGGCCGTAAGAAGCATAAATTTTGTTGACAAAGAGACGGATGAGGCAGTGCCTCACTTATCACAGCAAAAATTAGATGTTATTTTAGAAAGTCTAATAGTTTTTTTAGTTCTTTGCAATATAATTTTTTATTTTATTGTAATTCCTCTGTCTTGAGTGGAGTTTGTTATTCTTACTTTCTAACGCTCTCAACGACCATCTAGGATTACTTTATTTTTTCTCTGGCTATAGTAAAGGATAGATTGGTGTGCAAGAAAAATATCGTAGTAATGTCAGGCAGACTGCTCTAATAAAGAGATAATAGAATAAAACGCAAGATTAAAAGGTGTAGATATATTATGTTTTTTACCATACCTTACAACAGCTCCTGAAATATCATCATTTTCAGTTGGTTTTTTACGTTCCAAGTCAAGTAACATTGATGTCTTATAATCTCCAACATCATAAGAAGCGCTTATCATATCTTCTATATCTTTATCACATAAATCATACCCTTCTTTATTTGCAACTATTTTTACCTCTTCCATTGTTGACCTGATTATATCTAATGTTTTTTTATTATTAAGCAGCTGTATAACGGTTTTACCTGTAATTGTTGTTAGAGAATTAAACGCAGCATTCCACATAAGTTTTTTCCATTTATGAAATAACACATTCTCAAGATATCTTGTCTCAACTTTACATCTATTAAACTCATCAACTAATAATTTTGCAAAATCTTTATTATGCTCATCCATAGCACCGATCCCAAGGCCGCCAACAGATTGATGAACAATTTTACCAGGCTCTACAGCCTGCGAAGCTATAAATGCAACCCCTCCTAACACCCAACCTTTAAATTTATAATCCTCAAGTTTTTTTTCGTTCTCAATACCATTCTGGATACACAGAATCCGAGTACAAGGAGTATCAGAATTCTTAAGAGTTTCTATTGCTTGTAAAGTATCATATGATTTTGTACAGATTATTATAATGTCAGGGTGAAAATCAGGAGGTACTTCTTCAAATACAGGAACTTTTACACTGAAATTACCATTAACACTTTTAACCTCTAAAGGATTGTTCTTTAGATAGGAAAACGCTGGACCGCGAGCAATAAATATTACATCCCATGCTGAATGATAAGCAAGTCTTCCCCCATAATAACCGCCAACAGCTCCTATGCCTAAGACACAGACTCGCATAAAACATCCCTCTTTCTTCTCATTTTTTTCTCAGCTACAACCATAGCGTTAACCAATTTTTTATCTAACCAGTCAATATTTTTATCGACCATATACAAATATTTTTTTGTTTCAGGATGTATAAAACCAAGTGAAAAACAATGCAGTTCTAAAACAGGATGGCCTATCTTATTTAGATGATATTTTATCTGATGCTTTCTACCTGTAATTAGTTTGATAAATAGTACAGAATAATCATCTTTTGTATAAAAAGGTTTGATCCGGGTAATAGCACATTTATTTGAAAGAGAATAAGCTATTTCTTTCTCTTCTGTTATTCTACCTCTTACTTTTGCAAGATAATATTTATCTATTTTATTTTCTTTGAAATATAAACTTAATATCTTTGCTGTATTTCTATCCCGGGCTATTAGCAAGCAACCTGTTGTATCATAATCAAGCCTATGAACCGGCGACGGCGAATACAAACAACCAGGTATTTTAAGAAGCGAGGATATAGATGGCTTGTTTTTATCATTACCCTGATGAACAGTTATATTTTTAGGCTTACTTATTATACAAAGGTTCTCATCCTCATATAATACCTTGAAATGAAAATCCCGCTTGTAATCACTATTTTTAACCAGTCGTTGTCGAAACAGCTTCTCCTTGTTAATCTCTGAGAAACTATAAAGCCAATCAGGCCAGGAAACAATGTCATTTAAAGCCAATCTGTATGAATGTCCTACTCTTTTATTATTAACCTTAATCAATCCTTTTCTAATGAATTTATATATTATGGACAAAGAGGTGTTGGGAAATAATTTTCGTAGATATTTATCTATTCGAGTATCATCAAAATCTTTATCGATTTTTATATATTTCATATTTTTAATAATAACAATTTCTTAAAGTATGTCAACTACACCATTTTTCTTTATTAGCTTAAAAAATTTGACGTATAACGAAAAATTCTGTATATATAATCTGCTATGAGTAAAAAATTTCTTACTAATCCTGATTTTGAAGACTTTATTAGAATACTGAATAAACATAAGGTTGAGTACTGTATTACTGGAGCTTATGGTGTATCGTTTCATGCAGAGCCGAGGTTTACTTACGATATTGATTTTTATATATCACGAAAAAGGGCAACTCAAAAAATATTGCATCAGCAATAAAAGAATTTTTTGGAGAAAGTATAAGTGAGAAGCTATCAGACGATCCCTCTGCATAGGAACTGCAATATACCTGAGATAGAGTGCTTCTTAGACTCGAGATATACTTTGTAACCATATCTGCGTATAGTTTTTGATGTTATTGGACCTATTGAAATAATTTTTAATTTTTTAAGAAATTGTCTGGTGCCGTTGATATTAAAAAAGTTAATGAACGTAGAAGGACTTGTAAATATGATATAATCTATCTTTTCGTTTCGTATTCTGTAAAAAAGTTTTTTTGTCTGTTTTGGTTTTCTAATTCTATATAAGGGTAGTATTTCAATATCGATACCTTTCTTCTTTAATAACCGGGTCAGTATCTCACCTGTTCTCTCAGCACAAAATAAGATTGCTTTTCTTACTGAGTGTTTATGTTTAATAATCTCTTTTGCAAGCGATTCGGATATGTAATCTTCTGGTATTATATCTGCTTTTATTTTGAACTCGTTTAAAAGTTTATCTTTTGTAGCTTCTCCGATTACAGCAATCTTTTTATCGCCGAACCAACGAGAATCGTATCCTATCCTATCTAAATGATTTTTAAAAACTTCGATACCATTAGCACTTGTAAAAATTATTAAATCATAACTCGAAGAATTTTTTATAATCTTATAAAGCTTTTTTCGGGATTTATTCGAATCTATAATTTCTATACTCGGTATCTCATAAACAACTGCACCTAAATCTGTTAAGCTATCTTTTATCTCTTCTGATTGATGAAGAGCTCGGGTAATAATGATTTTTTTTTGATGTAGTGGTCTTGTTTCGAACCACTCAAGGTCTTTTTTAAAATTAACTACAGAACCGATAACAATAACAGCTGGTTGTTTAAAACCCTGTTTTTTGCAATCTCTATAAGCATCTTTCAAATTAGTTATCAATGTTTTTTGATGATTATGTGTTCCTTCCATTACAATACAAACCGGTGTCTCCTGCGCCATCCCCTCTTTTATCAAACGCTCAGTTATTTTATTCAGGTTCATCATCCCCATCAAAATAATCAATGTGCCACGAGTATGTGCCACAGCATTCCAGTTTATTGACGATTCTTTTTTACTCGGGTCTTCATTACCTGTGATTATAGTAATAGAAGATGATATACCGCGATGTGTGATGGGGATACCTGCATATACAGGGCAAGATAGAGCGCTTGTTATACCTGGTATTATCTCAAACGGTATTTTATATTTTTTTAGGTAGAGTGTTTCTTCGGCACCTCGACCGAAGACAAATGGGTCTCCACCTTTAAGTCTTGCAACGATTTTTCCTTTTTTTGCAAGATTTACCATTATTTTATTTATCTTTTCTTGAGATGTATGTTTTTTCCAACCTTTTTTACCTGAATATATCTTTTCTATATTTTGAGGTATCTCTTTAATAATGTCCGGGTTTACAAGACGGTCATAAATAATTACATCAGCTTTTTCTAAGATTTTTACAGCTTTTTGTGTAATAAGTCCTTTATCGCCGGGTCCTGCACCGATTAAATAAACTTTACCTTTCATTTTTCAACTCTCGAGATATCTTTTAATGTCTTTCTTTATATTATCAAGTAATTTGTTTCGATTTTCCCAGGTATCTTGTTTTTTGATTTTTAGATACGTTTTTTTATTTTCTATTTTAAGAAATATTCTACCAATAATTTCATCTTTATTCTTTTCAAAATAGGCACCGAAAGGGATAAAACAGCTGATTCCTATAAACTTCTGCAATTCTCTTTCTAAACACACGCAAATCTCAGTTTCAGAATCATTTATTTTTTCTAACACATCATTGATTGGGTTATCTTTTCTACTCTGAATTGTTATAACACCCTGTCCGCAGGCAGGAATTACATCATCCACACTTATTGAATATATATCGTTTCGTTTGATGCCCAGTCTTTTTATACCGCAATAAGCTATAACTATGGCATCGAACTCTTTATCATCGAGTTTTTTTAAACGTGTATCAATATTACCACGTAATATTTTAAAAGAGAAGTTATCATTAACAATTTTTAATTGGGTTTGTCTGCGCAGACTGGTGGTACCGATTGTAATTGGTTTACAGATTTTTTTAATATCATCAAATCGAGGTGATATAAATGCATCCTGTGGGTCATCTCGTTTCAAGAAAGAGACGAGAGCGAGTTCTTCTGGTATCGTTGAAGGGACGTCTTTTAAACTATGTACAGCAATATCGATCTCTTTTTTTAGAAGAGCTTGTTCTATCTCTTTAACAAACAGGGCTTTACCGCCAACCTTTTGTAGCGGCTTTCTTAGAAATTTATCCCCTTTTGTAGTAATCTTTATTAATTCACAATTATAACCTCCTTTATTCAGCGCATCAGCAACAAGCAGGGCTTGTATTACAGCAAGTCTACTTTTTCTTGTCCCGATTTTAATCACTCTTTTATTTATCATATTAGAAGCAAGAGGCAAGAAGCAAGATAACGGAAAGAAAGATAACGAAAGAAGCAAGAGGCAAGAAGCAAGATAACGGAAGAAGTGAGAGGTATCAGGACAGGCTACAGGCTACGGACTACAGCCGGCTGGAGCCCGAAGCCCGGAGCCGAAAGCCAACATCGTTTAAAAAAATCAGAATGCAAAATGCTGAAATCTGTAGTCAACAGCCAGAATTTAGAACGCAATAACGCAATAACCCAAGAACCCA
>JBFMHD010000201.1:0-5104 GCA_040752395.1 Candidatus Hydrogenedentota bacterium | reverse complement strand
TTCCCATTCACGCAGAACACTCATATCTCTGAGCAGTTTACCGCATCTTTCATGTTCTGGGTTCTTTTGAATACCTGATGTTGATACTATTATATTGCTAAAGTCCCGTCCGCATATTTCTTTATATTTTTTGTTATCTTTGACATTACTGTCTTCATATGCCTGCCACAGGTTTGAATGCGTGTATTTCCAGAACCACTCTTTTTCTTTCTTTGTTGCTCCGAATTTCTTTGAATACCCGTCATAGTATTCAGGCAGCCTGAGTGTTTCATATGAACTGTCATCTGCCAGTTCCTTCCAGTTTTCAGGTTTTCTTATTGCTATTAAAACATTGGGCTTGAGGTCTTTTTCAAATGCAGGAAAACCGCTTTTTAAACCTTTTATGTATCCTCTTGCAAATATTGATAGGGTTATGCGGGTTAGGACAGGGTTCTTTAGTGTTTTGAGTTTTGTTTTTGTTTCTTTACTGAAATATAGTTTATTAAGTTCAAATTCACCATATTTGTCAGCAATGGTTCTGGCATATGCCAAAGGAGCACCCCTTTGTTTCTGGTCTTTATCCAAGATTTTGTTTATTTCTTCCTGTGTAAGTCCTTCAATATCAGGTTTTGGAATTGCTTTGTCTTTTTCTTCTATCCAGAACATTGCAAGGATGCGGGCTTCTGAAACAGAAATATCTGTTTCTGAATCTATGACCCTGCCTGTTATTCTAATAGTTGGTTTACATGCTGTTAAAATAGAAAATATCAACGCAAATATTATTGTTTTTTTCATGGTTTTCTCCCTGATAATTTATTTTCTGTTCAAAATTATACTAGTTTTATTTTTTAAAAAATTGTCTTTCATACTGCCCTGCATGTTAATTCATCTACCTGCGGGTCCAGGATATAGTTTATTTTTGCTACGCCTAAAGCATCCCCCTGAACAGCCGTGTCTTCTGCTGACAAACCTATGTATGTTTCTGTTGAAATATAAGGACCGAATGCTTCACCATAAAACATGGGGGTTGTCTCAGGTGGGGTTATGTCGTCAATGGGAACCATAACTACAAATGGGGAACCAGTAGTTCTGGGTATTGAACTCTGCGCACAATTTGGTGCACACATTTTTGTAATATCTGTCCATGTCTGGGTTGTTGCATCATAATGATACATTCTGGCTGTGGAAATCTGTTTTTCAGTAAATGTGTCAGGGGATAACCTGACCCTGATAGTTATATTTTCTGCTTGTGCTGTTGTTATTATGTCAAATGAACCATCTTCATATGCTTTATATCCTTGTATTTCAGGATAAAATTTTGACCTGCTTACAAATAACTGTCCACCTATTGTTATTGAACTGAAAATTATTTCAATATTTTCCATTGCTACTTTCACATTAAATCCAGGTGCAAGCAATATTTCCGCTGGTCTACTTGAGATAGACACTACAAACCTTTTTATATCATAAGAAAGCAAATGTTTATAAACAAAAGTGTTAGCTCCCCAAGTAGCGATATAGGTGCTCCCATCAGGATTAGTGCATTGCGCACGCACATCATTATTTGTATTTCCATACCTTTCTGTATAAGGAACCACGCCCCACAGGGGAAGCGCTTTATCAACGGATATAGTGTTTGAGCCAAGTTGGACATCCCAGCTTGCAGGCAAACTTATAGTTTCGTAATCTCTTATTATAGGCACAGGAAGACTGGAAACCCACGCATTATACGACTTTAATTCATCCATCGTCGGTGAGTAAGATTCTAATTTAACTTTTGTATGCATTCCTGTCGGCTTATATCCTTCTATAAAATTACAACCTCCAGGAGCATCAGGCTCGCCGACATTAATATTTATCCTGTCAAGGATATAAAAAGCTTCAAAGTCCTGGAATTCCTGAGGACGACAGATGTTTTTGAGCATTCCAACGATATCAAAGGGTCCTGACAAACCAATGCAGGATAATGACGTTTCATACTTTCCATATATTGACCTAATGTCATAGACATTTAACAGCCCTGAACGGTCAAATGCATAAAAATAGTAGTCTTTTATAATTGGTTCCGGCACTAATGTAATAATGTATATTGTTGTTTGCGGTCCAAGGGGCCATGTAGGTCCTTTATATTTAAAATCACATGACCCTAACAAACACAACCCTGCGTCATCAGATAATCCGGACATGTTATCCGTGGCTACGCTGTTAAAAGTAGCGGTAAAATCGCTTGAAATTTTGTTAATGGTAATGGAGGATATTGTAAGTCTTGGCGATTGTCTGTCTAAATGAAAATACATTGTGGTTGTATTTAAAAATTTATCTGATGCTGTAAGCATATATCCTGTTCCATCTTCTTTTAACATCATATTTGTTAATATCAGTTTTTCACCATCTGTTATTGAACCTTCTATTTCAGGTTCTGTTTTATTCGGAAAATATATGGCAAATGACTCTGTGCCTGTTCCTGAATCTTCAAACCTGAATTCAGCGGAAAATGGTTCTGATGATGTTTGAAAATACCACACATTTGTGCTGTCTTCTATTAAAAAATATGAGGTGGTTATCTCACTGCCGGTTAATTGTAACCATGGTGCATCTTCAATATTATTACTTCCTACTACTACACCTGTTACATTATTCGGATAACATGGTTGAGTGACGCAATCAGTCATTATTTGACCTATTGGTCGTTTCCAGTCACTCCAGATAATTGTTGGTGGTGTTGTGTCTATGGGAACAGAAAATCCTGCTTTATCAGAATCCTCAAGATTAAGAATATTTTTTGCATAAGCAGTTACAGTGTGCGTTCCTACTTTAACATTGAATTTACTGTCTAATATGTCACATCTTATTGTTAGACCGGTGTTCTCTGGGAATGCTTCATTATTTATTCTATCGGATATTGTTAAATCCTGTGAGGTAATCGTTCTTGAACTTGTTAAACCTTCGTCTATTACCAGTTTTATAGTGCTCGTGCTTATTGATGTTTTTGACCTTAGTGTGAATTTTATTTCTTTGACTGGTTCTGTGCTTAATTCTGTTTGTGTGCCTGGTGGAAGAGGAGCGGGACTTACCCATTCTACCTGCGGAAACGCTGAAAGATAATCAAATATATGCCAGTTGTCATATGGACTTTCCTTTGTATCGGATGTTTTCATGTACGCGTAAATTCTGCCCTCTTTTTCTTCAAATTTTATTTCATCATTGATTACCCTGCGAACATGTGTAGAACCTAATAAATCCCAAGTCGCTGCATGTATAACCGATGCTTTTGTGTATGTAGTTATCCAATGGTCAAATAAAATCGTGTGCACGCCTATTTTATTCAATATGTCACCAGATTCTAATTTTTCAACTATGTCCAACGCTCTTGTATAATCGGGAAGCAAACCGGTGCCAAAATGATATCCTTTCATCCCCCATACCCTTGTAATAAATCCTGAACAATCCAAACCTGTAAAATCAGCATTATTGCCCAAATCACCTATTGCATTGCCTTTGCGGTCTTTTTCGCCTTTGCGTGCACCTGCTATTCTGCCTTCTGCAAGATATTCCTGAAAACTTTTATATACATAAGTTGATTGCGGATTTTTCATCGCAGGCGTAAGATGATGTCCATACCCCCACGCATACGCTTCACCAGTTACAGAAAAGTTAGCTACAAAGGGCCACAGAGAGGGGTCTTCACTACATAGGGTCGTTGTGCTATTATATACCTGTCTCCTATCGTCTATTTCATCACCATCAGGAATGATAATTTTACCAATTCCACTAATACATGTTTCATTATCCAATAAATTATCTTTAAAGGGAATCCAAAGATAATTGCTATAAACAGTTGCATCATCAATGACTTGTTGTCGTGTTCTTGCTGTGGATATTGAAGGAATAAGTAAAATTAAAAATAATAAAAAATATTTTCTACTTATGCTGTTCATTTTATTACCTCTTTTGTAAATTTAGTAACAACAACCCCTGTTTCAGTAATTTTCATATCATAAGCATTCCCTTCACCATCAAACAATCCTGGAATACCGCTTTTGATTATTCCGACAACATTTCCATTATGGTTTAAAATATAGATTTTGTCATCCAATGTTTCACTTTCAAATATCTCGCCTTTTTTAATATATTTGCCGGTACTTACTGATGTATAAATAAAGATAGAATCTCCTTTAATTCTTGGTTCAATAACTAAAAATCTCATTGAATCCTTTAATGGAATTGAAGTTTTAAAATCAAATTTGAAAGATTTTTTTGAGGTTCTGAATTCTATTCTTTTATGGTTGTCTTTTATATCTTTTCTGCTAAATTCTTTTAATTCTTTCTCTATTTCGTCTTCCCCTTGTTTCATTTTCCTCACTAGTTTATCATCTTTGAAACGCCACACTTCACTGGTTTCTTTGTCATTCTTCTTTTGCTTGAGATAGTAATATAGATTATCCTTACTGTCTGTCACTATATCTTTTATAGTGTATTCTTTTAACTCATTCTCTATTTTTTCCTCTCCCTGTTTCATCTTTTTTACCAGTTTATCATTCTTAAAATGCCAGACCTCACCTGTTTCTTTGTTGTCTTTCTTTCGCTTGAGATAATAATACAGATTATCCTTTGAATCTATCACTATGTTGATGCCTTGGATTTTAAAATCAGGTTCTACATCTATAAATTTCTGTTTTATATCAATTCTTCTTGGATGATCTGGCGGGACATCAATATCAGGATTATCTCTGTCTACCATTACAATAGTTTCTGCCTCTTGCCTTCTACCACTGAAACTTTCTACCGGAATACTTTTTATATATTTTCCGTTTGAATCAAATTTCTGTATACGCTCATTAACAAGGTCTAAAATATAAATATTTCCCTTGCTGTCCACTGCAAGGCTTGACGGCTGATATGATTCTCGTTCGCTATCCACAATCCGTCCCCATGTTCCAAATTCACAGGGTTCTGTTCCCCATTTGCCTTCAATAATTACTTTGGGAACGTATTCATATACAGGAACATCTGTTGATATTTCTATATTTGTTGTTTCAGTTGATTCTTTTATGTCATGATTAATTTTGTTTTTACCATCGTTTCCGTCACCGGGTAGTTCTGCTGTAAGTGGACGGTTCATTAA
>JBFMHD010000200.1:0-5113 GCA_040752395.1 Candidatus Hydrogenedentota bacterium | reverse complement strand
CAATAGTGTATAATAGTGCTTACAAGCTTAGGTGAAGAGAGGCTATCTGGAATATCTCTTATATTTTTGAGTGTTCTAGAAACTTCTCTTCCCCAGTCTTTAGGTTTTCTTGACATGGTTTTCCTACATCCTCAAATTTTTTGTAAAATTTTGTAAAATATAATATATCTTTTTCACCTTTTATAATAAACACAATTTTTCTATCAGCTCCCTTTTTGATCCAACATTAAAAATTTACGGGTCAATGCAAGAATTAACAAAAGTTCCGGGCCCAATTATAGCAGCCTTTTATTATGAAACGCCGTATGGTATAGTAGAATGGCCAGGAATATTAAATAGACCTAATATAAAACCATCGTCCTGGTTTATTAAGAAAAAAATTATTATCCGTATATTTAAGTAGTTTTTTGTGGACTGTTGTTCGAGATATTTATTTGTGTAATAGAAATTTAATTATAGCACTTTAAAGGCATAGCAGAAAAGCGAAAAAATGAAAAAATATAAAATCGCTTTATCAAATATTTTAATACTTACTAACACAGTATTATTATTATTTGAATTATATGACCTTTTAACTTTCTTTTATTTTAGACAGGATTATGGAATAGTAAGAAGCCCCTCTCCTTTTATGCATTATTTTTTTATAATTACAGCTTTTATCTTTATAATAATTCTTTTAGTAAATAAAAAAAGAAAATTAAGAATTAATATTATCATAATAGTTAGTTTTTTATCATTTTGTCTATTAATTTTTTTAATAGGAATAGAGCCAGCAATTAAAATTAGCATTCCGATGCATGATTTTAATATAGTTATATATTTAAATCTATAGTTAACATTATAAATTAAAAAAATATTTAAATTCGCTTGTAATCAGTCACAGTGGAATCCGAAAGAGTTTTAAAGTAATGCTAACTATAATAGATAAAAACAACAAATAAAATGAGCAAAGATATTAATAATATACGATGTCCGGGATACTTTCCAGATATCCTCCTTCTTCGACCTTGACTTCTTTCCATAAGTCTGATTCTGTTAAGGCTGTTAACGGCTTACTAATGCTTTTCATAGGGTATGTTCCTCCTTTTTAAGAGTTTTTATACTTAATTAAGGAAGAATATGCCCTTTTTTATTTCTTTTCAATATTCAATTTGCACTAAACTTTATACATTATCTTCTTGCTATTTCCTAATTATCATTATATTTTCAATTTTTACATAGGATTTGTAATGAACGCTTTTTGCGCTTTACACTATTGTGTTCTTGGGTTCTTGGGTTATTGCGTTATTGCGTTATCTTGCTTCTTGCCTCTTGTCTCTTGCTTCTACTTGATATTATTAGAGTTAGAATGTTTTTCAGAGGAGGTTTAGTATGAGTTATGTTTTTGCAAGAGCTAAATTTTTATATCCATTAAGTAAAAAACTTGGGCTATCAAAATGTATAGAAGATGGCTATGTTTTATCACAAGGGAGATCAATCATTGAGGTTGGTAAATATACTGAAAATATCGGTAAAACAATACTGAAAAAATATTCACATAATCTGAAAATTATCGGTATCAATTATAAATCATCATATTCTATCAATGATTTAGTAAAGCATAATGGCGTATTGATGCCTGGATTTGTTAAAGCCCATGGTCATGACCACGAAAGCCCGATTATCGGTCTCGCAAAAAATGAACCACTTACTGAATGGCTTGACCATGCTGTGAATGTATTCACAGGATTTATGAATGAAAAAAGAGAAGAGCTCTTCAAGATATTCGGTAAAAGCCCTGAATTTATTACGTATTTAAAAGCCAGGGTTGATGATATATATTATGGTATTACCTCAAGTCTTGTCCACCATTGTAATTATAGCAAATATAGACTTAAGGAGATAGTTGACGCTAATAAGATTGCGGGAACAACGATGATTGTTGCTGTTGGGAGTCAGGATAGAAACTATGACAAACGGGTTCTTGATAAACCAGAGCAAGCTGTAAAACGGCTTGATGAGTATTTAGAAAAATTTGGGGCTGAAAAACGATTTTCGATTGTGCCTGGTCCTGACCAGGATTTCTCAAATGGTCCTAAAATCTTAAAACTACTGAAGAAATGGGCTGATAAACATAAAACATTTATTCACTGTCACTCTTGCGAAGAGCCGAATACAACAAAATGGTTCACTGAAACATATAAAATGACACCTGTGGAGTACTTTGATTCTATCGGTTTTCTTGATGAGAATACCATTCTTGCCCACCAGGTCAATTCAACAGATAATGACCTCGAAATCCTGCTAAAGACCAAAACCAAAATTGTACATAATCCGCTTGCTAATACGATACTTGGCTCGGGTATGCCGCCTATTATTAAAATGATGGCTATGGGTATCCCGGTTGCCATATCAACTGATGGCTCCGGTTCAGCTGATAACCAGAACATTCTAATTGCTGCAAAAATGGCTTCAGCTTATCAAAAAGCATACTTAAAAGATGCAAGAGTTCTACCTGCACAACAACTGATGGAAATGATTACTGTTGTTCCAGCAGAATTTTTGCGGCTTAACTCTGGCTCACTTGAGAAAGAGAAAGATGCTGATTTTATAATTATAGATTTAACAAAACCTAATCTTACTCCGAGTAGAATCGATAATTTTGTCTCTAACTTAATCTTTGCATCAAATGGCGATGAGATAAAAGATGTTGTAGCAAATGGTATTGTGTTAAAAGAGAATTATCAATTTAAAACAATTGATGTAGAGGCTGTACTTCGAGAAGTACAATTATTATCAGAGTTAATGATAAATTATAAAAAAACTGTAAAAGAGATTCGTGGTACCGGCGCACATAGATAGATATGATTTAAACTATATTAAATATTAAAAAATTATTTTCCCGGTCTTTCTTATTTCATCGCTAAGAATTCCACCATTATAGAATTCCTCAGGTTTAAATGGAATGGGTTCGATTCTGCTATCTATCTTTCTTCTGAATGGGACAATCAGTCTCCTGTCTTCAAATCTGTCTCCTGTAAATGTAGATGAAATCAGAGCTACATCGATATCACTTTCCTCTTTTATATTTCCTTTAACATAAGATCCAAATATTATTGCTTTTTCAATTTTTATATTATTTTTATTTAGTTCATCAATATATCTTTTTATTATCTCTATTATTGAATCTGTTTCATCAGCCATCTCTTTAATTCCTCCATCTTTTCAATATATTGCCGGGTAAATTCCTTTGTACACTTTTTATAGAACAAAAATTTTTCGTCAGGGTATCTTGCTTCAATATTAAAATCAGTAATAATCTCAAATAATTCTAATCTTTCTGGTTGTAATTCTAAACCTGTCTTTTCTGCCAAGTAAATTAACCTATGAGTCTGGGGCGGTGCTTCATTGAATTTATTAACAAATATCGCTTTTAATATTTTTTCAATTGTCATGTGTCCAAAAAATAAAGCATATGGGTAGTCTTCCTTTTCAAAGAGATGACGAGCAACCGTCCAATCATTTTCGGCTAATTTTACCCAATAATCGACCTTCTCTTTTTTTTTCATATTTTCTCTACTTCAACAGGTATGTGGGTTTACTCAATAATTATTACTGAATTTTTGCCGCCAAAACCATCATCAACTGACTCAGAGCACTTCGGGTCCTGTATCCATTTACCATCAACTACAAATTTATACTGGTATTTACCCTGAGGCAGGTCTAAAACTATACTCCAGTTCCCATCAGCATCCTGTGTCATCTCACCATTTAATGGGTCCCAGTTATTAAACTCGCCCGCAATATATACTTTATCTGCGATTGGGTTATTATATGTTATCGTTATTCCTTTAGCGGCTGGAGTAGTTTTTGTTTGGGTTTGGGTTTGAGCACTAATAGTAATTCTACGATCATCTTTATTTAGTATATCCCAGTCTCCATCCTGTAAAAACTTATATTTGTATGTCCCTGGTTCCAGCTCAATCTCGATTCTCCACATATCGCCACCTACATTCTCAAGCACTAATTCATCAGTATTCCAGTCATTGAACTCACCTGCGAGCGTAACCTTTTTAGCGCCAGGTGCTTTGACTTCAAATACGGTTTTTTCACTGGTTCCTGTTTCAAGCTTTACAGTTATTTTTCTATTACTTTTATTTAATATATCCCAATCACCATCCTGTATAAATTTATATTCATATGTTCCGGGTTTTAACTCCAATTCTTTTCGCCATACATCATCCTCAACATTCTCCATTACTATTTCATTCATATTCCAGTTGTTGAATTCACCTGCTAATGTTACTTTTGTTGCGTTTGATGCTTTTACTTCAAACAAAGTCTTTTTTGTTGTTTGTGGAGTCGATATTGTACCTTTCTTCTCTCCAACTGTAACAAGCGAATTATCGTCACCTGAATCAGGCGCATTCGGGTCCTTCTTCCACGTCTCGCCACCATTGATTACATATTTGTATTTATATGTACCAGGCCTTAAATCCACTGTTATTGTCCATACATCGCCCTCTTTCTTCATCAGCCATTCTTCCTTCCCCCTCACTCTCCCCTGTTCATTATCAAGCCAGTTATTAAACTCGCCTGCAAGATGAACTGTTTTGGCTTCGGCGTCTTTAAATCTAAATGTCGTGCCTGAAGTAGAAACCGCAGACCTACTCTCTTTACTATCACTACCCTCCACTTTTAATACAGAGTTTTTGCCACCAAAACCATCATCTGCACTCAAAGGATTACTCGGGTCCTGTTTCCATTCACCATCAACTACAAATTTATACTGGTATTCTCCTGGCATTAAATCTAAATCTATCTCCCATAGCCCCTGGCTATTTTTTGTCATCAAATCAGCGTCCGGACTCCAGTTATTCCAATCGCCTGCAACATATACTTTTTTTGCCTGAGGATTATTATATTGAAGTGTTAGAGCAAAAATAAAACCAGGAAACAAAATTCCTATAAAGATAATTATTAATAATTTTTTTAACATAGCTCATCTCCTCCTCTGAAAAACGCTGTAACTCTAATAATTCGGGCTACAGGCTACGGGCTACGGACTACAGCCGGCTGGAACCCGAAGCCCGGAGCCTGAAGCCAACATATCATCTTTAGTTTTTCATATATT
>JBFMHD010000020.1:0-20268 GCA_040752395.1 Candidatus Hydrogenedentota bacterium | reverse complement strand
TATCAATCTATTAAAAAAGTTTCCAAAAATGAAATTCATATTTGCACATATGGGGCTTGAATATTACAATATCGTAATAGAGATGGCACTGAAATTTAAGAATATATATCTTGATACGAGTTTTCAAGCCCCAAAAACAATATTAAAAGCATTACAGAATTTAGGATGTGAGCGACTTATATTCGGAAGCGATTTCCCACTGGTAAAACAGGAAACTACATTAAATATTTTGAAAACCAGCATTAAAGACAACTCAGTTTTAGAAAGAATCCTCTCAAAAAATATAATAGAATTACTCGGATTATCCTGATGAATATCGAAATATTAAAAGATAGCGAACTTGAAATATGGGATGAATTTGTAGCTGGAAATAAAAATGGGTCATTTTTTAATACGTCCCCTTGGCTCAAAACGATTAATCAGACGTACAGTTTCCCATATTATTGTATTGTAAAAAAAGAAGGGAACGCCATTAAGTCAGGTATCTCAATTATTGAGACCGATAGTCTAATTTTCGGGAGAAAATTCGTCTCAAACCCGTTTAGTCTTTACAGCTCAATAATTTATAATAATGAAACTGATTGCAGAGAAATAATTGATTTTATTCTTGATTTTGCTAAAAAAAGAGATGTAAAGAGTATTGAATTAAGATTGTATAATGTCCTCCCGGCAATCTGCGATTTGAAAAAAATGAATATCAGGGTAGTACCTGTGCTTAACTTAGAAGGAAGTTATGAAGATACATTTAGAAATTATAAAAAGCAGTTCAGGACTAATATAAGGGCTATTATAAAAAAAATTGAGGCTAATAAAAGATTTTCTATTCAGATAGGTTGTGAATTAAAGGATTATGAGGATTTTTATAGTGTGCTCCTTAAACTATTTAAAAACAAACATCATATGTTGCCATCACCTTATAGATTTTTTGTTAATCTTAAAAATAATGTAAAAAACCATAGATTATATCTTATCAGATATGATAAAAAAGCTGTAGCCGGGATAATCATTTATTTATTCAGGGATAAAGCATACTATGCTTATAGCGCATCAGATGAAGAATTTGATGAATATTCAGTATCTACATATTTACTTAACCATATTATAATGAAGTTGCATAGTTCAGGGATAAAGGAGATGGACCTTGGCGTCACCTCGATACAGAGCAAAAACCTTTTATTTTATAAAACGAGATGGGGTAGCAGTATAACGAATCCAAATCTTTATTTTATCTCTTTTAATAACTCAAAATTTAAAGACATAAGTGCAGAAACATCTTTCATTAAATATAGAAAATTTATAAAATATATCCCGTTATCAGTATTTGAACTGATGACGGACAAACTTTACAGGCATTTGACATAATGAAGACATTATTACTTTCAGTTGGAAGGCCATTTTTTAGAGGTGCTCTCTGGGGTGCTTATGATTTTGAGCTACCACTTAATGTTGCCTATGTCGCTTCTTTTCTTTCTAAAAATTTTATTCCAGTTGATGTTGTAGATTTTCAGATTTATAAAAATCCTATTAAAAAATTAAAAAGTATTAATTTCAATGAATACAGGATAATCGGTATAAATTCAGACCTTGGGAGCACTTACTCTGCATACCAGCTTGCTAAGTTAATTAAAGAAAAATATCAAATCCTGATATTTGCTTTTGGAGTTTATACGGTATTAAAAGAGATAATATTTGAGGAATGTAATTACATAGATTTTGTGATTCACGGTGAAGAAGAGCATTCTGTATTAAAGCTTGTGACCAGTATAGCCTCTGGACACAATCCCGAGTCGCGAACCATCCTGCAGAGTGAATACGAGACCAATCTTGATATCTTTCCATTCCCTTCCAGAGATAAATTTGAATTGAAAAGATATTTCCCTTCACCTGGCAAATATTATGTCTTACCACAATTTCCTATACTTTCTTCAAGGGGATGTAACTGGCGGTGTTTTTTTTGCTCAAATTTGAGGGGTAAAGGCATACGCTTTCGATCAGCTGAAAATATTGTTGAAGAGATAGATGAGTTACAGAGTAAATATAAAGCAAGAGAGATAAATTTTGTTGATGATAATTTAACCGCAGATAGAGAAAGGGTTTTAAAATTTATAGAATTAATGAGAAAAAGAAAAAATAAAATATACATCAGGGCTTGCTCACGTATCGATACCGTGGATAAGGAAGTATTAAAAGGATTAAAAGAGATAGGGCTTTACAGCATCGGCTATGGTATTGAATCCGGTGTCGATGAGATACTAAAATTCAACAATAAAGGCATTACAACGAACCAGATCGAAAAGACTCTAAGGCTGACTCAGGAGCTCGGGCTTGAGAAAAGAGGATTTTTTATGTTAAATCTGCCAGGCGATAACAGGCTAACAACTGAAGAGACTCTGAAATTTATCAAAAAATTGAAACTTGACCTTGTCAATGTTCAGATTACATATCCCTGGCCAGGCACCGAGATGCGCGAGTTTGTAAAAAATAATTATAAAATAAACGAAACATTGTGGAATAATTGGGAAGCCTGCGATGGTGATGATGTATTGTTTTTACAATCAGATTTAACAACAAATTACATTTTAAATACCTATAAAAAAATAATTAGAGAACATTATTTAAACCCAAAATTTATTTTTAGATGGTTAAAAAGATTAAAATCGTTTCATGATTTGAAATATTCTTTTTTACAATTTATAACTTTAGTGCTTCGGACTATACACCCTGTTAGAGAAAGTTACTTTGTTGACATATAAGTTGATTTAGGTTCTCTAACGGGGTAAACAACGTATGAAAAACTAAAGATGATATGAAAAGAGTCGTGAGTCAAAACAGGACTCGTGACTCAAGACTTTTCAGCAGGCTTTTGGCTTTTAGCTCCAGCCGGCTGGTAGTCCGTAGCCTGTAGCCTGTACCCCGAATTATTAGAGTTACAACGTTTTTCAGAGGAGAATAAAAGTGGCTGAGGATTTCTGGTGGAAGAAAGCAGGTATATTTTATGCCTTTGCACGTAAATCACATTTTGTAAAGAATGTGCATAATGCTTTTTTAGAAAGAATCGATGAACTACACCTCCAGCCTGGAACCAGAGCACTTGATGCCGGTTGCGGTGATGGAAACATTACGTTCCCGCTCGCAAAACGAGGCTTCGATGTTGTGGCTATCGATTTCGGGGAGGCTGTGCTTAAAAGAGCAAAGATAAAACAGGATAAACTCCAGATTAAAAATATCATTTTTGAATTTGCCGATTTGAATAACCCATTAAAATATCCTGATGATTCTTTTGTTCTGATAACTTCCCTTCATGTAATTATGAAGATTAAAAATTATCAAACTGCTTTATCAGAATTTTATAGAGTATTAAAGCCAGGAGGATATTTAGTTATCTCAACTACTTCGAGCAATGAAACGTTCTCACATTGGTTTCTGAGATATATTAAAAAGAATGGTATTATTAAATCTTTCTGGGACATAAGATGGATTATTGCCTGGGGAATACCATATTGTTTATTAACCAGGCGAAAGGAGCGTCGTGATGAATGGCGATGGAAAAAAGAGGAACTTCAAAAACATCTCGAAGACTCGGGTTTTATGACATTGTTAGTACAAGATGTTCCCTATATTCACGTCGGCTGCGCACTCGGCGTTTTTAAAAAACTATAGCAACCGGGTCGGTCTATAAGTATGAATAAAAATATTAATATTATTACAAAATCTATTTATTATGAAGTGATTATTTTAATCATCATAACTATTATATTTCACATAAATGTTCTTTTTAAACCATTGATTCAGCCTTCTGATGCATATAATGTTTATGCTATATTTAGACATCAAACCGCAGAATTATTAAAGAGATTTCAATATCCTGTATGGGACCCATATCATTATGGTGGCGTTCCGTGGCCTGCAGGTATCGGTGTGATCTCGCTCTGGAACATCCCTTATTTTTTTCTTCCAATATCTAAAGCAGAAACATCTGTAAATTATATACAATTCTTTTTACTTCTCTTTGGAATGTGTAGATTTTTACGCATCTTAGGAAGAAGTTTTATTGCAAGTATTTTATTCGCAGTATTATTTATGTGTACAGGACCTGTTATATTTTTTTATGGTTATTCACCTGTTATGAATGGCTTTATAACTTTTATATGGATATTATGTGTTCTACATCTTTATGATAAAAAGAAAGAGTCAAAATATTTATTCTTCTATTTACTACTTGTTGCATTACACTTTCTTGATATGTCTTATCACCATTCACTTGCATTTGTTATTTACATATTTTTTGACAGGTTATTTTGGGGGAGATATGCATCAGGAGTGAAGAATGGTTTCTTAAATCCTGTATCAATTTTGGTTTTAGGATTTATGGTAGCTTCAGTAAACTGGATGCCTTTACTTGAATCTATACTTGCAACAGCAAGGCTGGGTGTTAAATATAATGAAACGTTCCTTTTTTCTTTTAATCAACTGATTCTATCACTATTTTGGGGACCTGCTTTAGTTGGGGAAGTACCTTATCCCCCATTATATTTGTATTTTAATCATATTATAATAATATTTTTTATATTATCATTTCTTAAAAAATTCAGGAATGAAACTGATTCTATTTTTTATATTGTTATTTGTTTAATCGTATTATTGCACATAATCCCGGGTTATCTTTTGAGTTTTATATCATATAAATTTTCAGGTTATGACCCTTTTAGATTGAACTTACTTTTAAGTATAATATTTACATTAAGCGGTTCAGATTTACTGGATAAATTACTTTCTTTTAAGACCATTCAACAAGAAGGGCTAAAGGATGGCCGGTCAGGAAAAAACGCACCAAATGTTCAATTAAATAGATTAAAAATAATACTCATAGTAGTATTTTTATTATTCAATGTACCGGTTATCTACGCCGGTAAAACAAGTTCTTTCTCCGCAATGTTAATTATATTATGTTTATTATATCTATTATTGTTTTATAGAAAGACATTTTTTAGGCTGGAACACATATTTATTTGTGTGATAATAATCTCTTCAGCAATCAATATTGATTATTCTATTATTAATGGTTACATAAAAAATTTAGTTAGAGACTTTAGAAGGATTCATCAATTTCTTGATTCAGTAAAACAAAATACTGTTAAAAACTCAAAATATAAAACAGATTTACAATCAATCCTGTTTTATGAGAAAGTTTTATTTCTTCATACAACAGTATTGGGCACAGCCCAATTGCCATTATTAAACTTGCGAACTCTTTGTACCCCAAATACCTATGCACCTTCTTATGTTATTAAGTCTTATATAGAAAATGGTTTATTAAACAAAGAAATATTAGAGAATTTCTGGGAGTTTCAGTATCCTAATGCAGCATCAAATAATGCCGATATTTTAGCTGATTTTGGTATTGAATGGATATTGGTTCACTCTAATAATATTAAGAATTTTAATAGAGATATTTTCAGGGTAAGCAGTGCATATAAACTTGACCACGGAATATATTATTTATTACAAAACTTAAAATATTCCTGCAGAGCATTTATTTATAATAATGGTTCGAGAGAGAAAACAGAGATAGTTAAAGATGATATAACAGAGATTGTTATTAAAGCTGATTCTGTTGAGGATAATGGTCTGCTTGTTTTTACTGAGAACTATTATCCCGGTTGGGAAGCCTATGTGAATGAAAAAGAGGTTAGCATAAATCTTTATAAAGGTGCGTTAAAATCAGTTTATCTTGATAAAGGAGAGAATATCGTAAGGTTTATTTACAGACCCATACCTATTATGGTCTCATTTTTTATCTCATTGATCTCATATTTAGCAGGTTTATATTTTATTTTAGTGGAAGAGAATATTATGATATAGATGGTTTATATTTTAACATAAAAGATGGACTGAAAAAAAATCCTTATCAGAGACCGATGACTAATGAAGAACTAGAAAGATTGCCATTCTTAGATTTTGATATTAATAATAAATATTTTGATATAAAAAGCAATTCTTTCAGGATAATTGATAAGAGAGCTTATATGCAATGGTTAGGGTTAAACTTGAATATAATATGGACACGTGGATGCCCCAATAAATGCGCATACTGTTATAATTCTACTTTTATATCACAGCATAGAGACAACGCTAAAATACGTTACCCTTCACCACATTATATTATTGATGAAATAAAATCGGTTTTAAAAATCTATCCTATGATTTCATGGATTTCTTTTATTGATGATGGGATGATGGCTATTAGTTATGAGAAACTTAGAGAGTTTGCTGAACTATACGCAAACGAGATCAAACTTCCCTTTTTAACTTATGGGACCCATCCGAATTATATAACAGAAGAAAAGATACGTTTGCTTGTGAAATCAGGGTCAATATTTTTCAGAATGGGGATACAGAATTTTAGTGAAAAAATTTTACAGGTATATAACCGTAAAACATCGATTGAACTGATAGATAAATCAGTAGAGATAATAGCAAAATTCAGGGAATATATAACACCGCCTGGTTATGACATAATCCTTGATAACTTCTTCTCGACAATTAGCGAGAGAAGAGAACATTTAGAAAAAGTTTATAATATGCCAAGACCATTTATTATCAACCTCCATTCATTAAGAATATTCCCCGCTTCTTTGCTTGAGATAAATATTAAAAATATTACCAGTGAAAATATCCCGAAGTCCAGAGATAAAAATCTTCTTCATTTGAGAATGACGGTCTTTAATATCTCACATTATCTTTTGAGTATAATTAAACCGGCGAAAAGGATTTTTAATTTAATTTTAAAATACGGCTGTGATGATATAAAAGAATATAATTTATTAGGAACTTTTATGAGGTTTCTGTTTTTAATAAGACGCGGCCTCGGGAATATTTACAGAATGGATTTTTCCTTTATCTCGGGTAATCTTTCTTATATACTATATTTTCTCAAAAAAGCAGGTATTTTGAAACTATACAACGAATACACTTTTTATAAACTTAAAAATGAAAAGAAACTTATTTAAAATCATTTTTTTATTTTTTATCGCATTACTCTTTATTTTAATAGCAATAAAGGTTGAGATAAAATCATTAAAAGAGACGATATTAAATTTTAAATGGTATTATTTTATTTATTTCACTCTTCTATATATTCTTACGTATATATTATATTCACAAAAAATAGTATATCTTTTCACAAATATAATTAAGTTAAAATTTTATGATATTTATAATCTTATATTTTCAGGCTCGTACATTAATTTTATTTTTCCAGGGATCGGAGAGATATTTAAAGTCATTTATTTAAAACAAAAATATGAACTTTCAATTATTAAATCTACAATCGTTCTTTTATTTGAAAGAATTTTTACCTTTATGACACTACCTGTTATTGTTATTATCGTAGCTGTTTTAACTGGTTTTAAAATCCAGGATACTTTATCTCAATATAAAATATATGTTATCTTTTTTCTATTAACTCTTATAGTTTCGTTTGCAGCTATATATCTATTATCTATTAAAAGAGATTATTTTATTCCTCTTATATATATGCTGACTCAAAGGATCCCTTTATTAAGAGTCGATATGAATAAAATCGAAGATGTCTTTAGTACCTCAGATATAATATTTAAACCTTTATTTTTGTTTGTTTTATCTATAATAATCTTTCTTCAGTTATTTTTTGACGGGTTAAGACATTATACTTTATTTATGGCTTTAGACTATAACATATCATTTTTAATTTGTATCGCAGCTTATATTTGCGTTGCGTTAATCACTAATATTCCCGGGATACCTGCAAAAATCGGGACATTCGAGGCTGTATATTTATCAATTTTCCATTTCATTCTCAACGTCCCGATTGATACCTGTATAGTAATAATTGCCTGCGACAGAGTGTTTTCGATGATTAATCTTTTCATATTCGGGTTAATATCTTTTAACTATTTAAATATAAATTGGAACGAAATACGTATTCTTAAAAAAAAGGTTGATAATGGTGTAATCACGCAGGTATAGGTGATAGTATAGAAGCAAGAAGCAAGAAACGACGAGAAAAAAATTGACATTTTTGTTTATTATTTCTAAAAGATAATTAGGAGGTGTAGATATGGAGCAAAAAGTTAAAGAAGTTATCGATTCTATAAGGCCTAATTTACAGATCGACGGCGGAGACGTAGAACTTTTAAGTGTTATAGACGGTGTTGTCAAGGTTAAATTAAAAGGCGCTTGTGTGGGTTGCCCCGGAGCACAGATGACACTTAAGATGGGGATTGAAAAAATACTCAAAGAAAAAATACCTGAGGTTAAATCTGTAGAAGCTGAATTCTGAAGTTGTAGCCCAGCTAACCACGCTTGATAACAGTAAAACTAATGAACAGACATGTGTGCAGGTGTCGAGCACCTCATACAAATGGCAAAATATGGATGAGAAAATTAAAGCCGCAATTATAATAGATTCCCCGAGCCTCTCTCTTGATCTGTTTTATGATGTAACCGAAGAAAATATAGACACACCTTTTGGCAGAACTACTTTGATAACAGGGGATATAGGTAGCGCTACGATTACGCTTGTTTATAGATTTGGTAAAGCAAATAAGCTTAATCCGCTTTTAGTAAATTATAGAGCATATGTCTGGGCTTTAGCTGCAAGAAATATAAAATTGGTATTATCATTTGTGTATGCAAATTTATGTAATACAGAGATGCGGATTGCAAAACCACTTCTTTTTACTGATGTTTTTTTCCCTGAAAACAGATTGCCAGATGGTGTAGTCTGTACAATGTTCAACCAGCCAGGGGATCCTAAACGAGGAAATTATGTGTTTGACGAACCCTTTGCACCATCTGTAAGAAAAGTAGCAGCTGATACAATAAAGAGATGTGACTATGATTTTTATGAAGGGATATGCGGATATTTCCCTTCCCTGCGGGGTACATCAAAATCTGAAGCTATGTATTTTTATAGTATGGGACTCACTGCTATTACTACTGTCGGCATACCTGAAGTGATTTTATCAGGTGAAATGGAGATACCCTCAATTTTATTGGGTTTCGGGATTAATTATATAAATGGGTTAACAGAAAAGAAGTTACCATTATCTGAAGTTACGACATATACTGAGATGGCTAACCAGTTTTTCTCAGAATTTATCAGCAATTTTTTTTCTAATGTAAAAAAAGATGAGATACATTTTGATGGGGGGTTCATATACAGACCACATCAAGAGATGGTGTAATAGAAATGAAGCCACCATTATTTGGTTTTCATGAATCCATTGCTGGCGGATTATATAAAGCTGCTGAGTCAGCACAAAGTAAAGGGCTTTTGACTTTTCAGATGTTTACAAGAAATCCGCGTGGCTGGAATTATACCCCTTTACAAAAAGATGAGATTTTAAGATTCAAAGATAGTCTTAAAATAAATAATATTAAAATTGCAGTAGCTCATATGCCTTATCTACCAAATTTAGCAGGTAATAACCAGGAATTTTACAAAAAGTCAGTCTTATCGTTAAAAGAAGAACTTAAAAGATGTGCTTTGCTTGGCATCCCTTATCTTGTAACACATCTCGGAAGCCATCTTGGAGCTGGTTATGAGAATGGGTTAAAGCGTATACTTGAAGCGATAGAATTTGCTATGAAAGAGAATAAAAATAATGAGGTTTTAATTTTGCTTGAGAACACAGCAGGTACTAAGAACTCGATGGGAACTAAAATAGAAGAGATGCAGAGGATTATTGAAATGAGTAAATATTCGTCCCGGCTTGGTATATGTCTTGATACCTCACATGCCTGGGGTGCCGGGTATAAAATAGATACAGAAACAGGGGTTAAGAATTGGCTAAAGGAAGTGGATGATAAGATAGGCCTGGATAGATTAAAAGTCATACATTTAAATGATTCGCCTGTAGACTTAGCTTCGAATATCGACAGACATTGGCATATCGGCGAAGGGAATATCGGTGATACCTGTTTTAGAACAATTATAAATATGAAAAAATTTGAGGATATACCGAAGATACTTGAAACGCCTGTACATAAAAAAGGTGATGACAAAAAGAACCAGATAAAAATCCAGAGTTTATCAAGTTTTATTTAAAAAATTTAGAGCCGGGTGGCGAACCCGGCTCTTTTTTAATTATGAGACCTTAAGAGAACCTCAAGGTTTTCAGGTGTTATGGCTTTCATTAATATTATCGACCCTTTAGTAAAAAACTTTAGTGCTTTTTAATTCTTTTGCACGTTTTATCCATTACCAATTGCTTATTAGATAACTATTGTTTTCTGACAATTGGTGCACGGTGCTTGCTTCTTTTTTCTGATACTTCTCACCTCTCACTTCTTACTTTTAACTGGTGGCTTACAGAGAAATGTGTGGATACGCAAAGATTATTATGTTATCAAGTAATATAGATATCTGTTTGACGATAATAAAAAAGTGAAATAATATAAGGAAAACTTCTTTAAACCTTATTGCTTTATGATTTTTAATAAAATAAAAGGTTAAAGCCATTATTAAAGATATAAGTGGCCATATATAATACTTCGGAAACAATTTAGTAATAAATGGGTAAGCAAATAAGCCAAGTAGAATATTATTTATGGTATTGCCACCATTAAGAAATATTTTATATACACACAGAGAATTTTTTACCTTTTTAGGATATAAAAGAACAGCAAGACAGAATAAAGGCAGATAAAGAAAAGCAAAACAAGGTGAGACCGCAATATATTTTCTAAGCACATTGTTTATTTCAAAACCAATGCCGTATGATAATATCACTATAGTAGAAAGACCATCAAGAAATGCTATAAAAAACATCCAGAAAACAAGTGAAGACAAAATTTTCATAAATTTTAAAGATATTTTATCATATATTGATTTATAATACAAGATAATTGTAAATAGTGAGTCTCGATAAAAAAATTAAATTGACATTACTGAAAAATATACGTAGAAAAATGAGTGATAGAAGTCGCCAGGAGCACTATTGGGTTATTGCGCTTTTGGGTTCTACACAAAGTATGGAAAAGATAGGAGTTAGGAGTTCGTAATAATAGCTCCGAGCTCCGAACTTTTTCGAAGGAGTCAAGATGAGCGCGTTTGCGCTCTACACAAAGGATGAAAAACTAAAGATGATATGAAAAGAGTCGTGAGTCAAAACAGGACTCGAGACTCAAGACTCAAGACTCAAGACTCAAGACTTTTCAGCAGGCTTCAGGCTTCGGGCTCCAGACGGCTGTAGTCCGTAGCCTGTAGCCTGTCCTGATACTTCTCACTTCTTCCGTTATCTTGCTTCTTGCCTCTTGCTTCTTTCGTTATCTTTCTTTTCCGTTATCTTGCTTCTACTTGATATTATTATAGTTGCGAAGTTTTTCAAGGGAGACTAAATGATTGAATATCTTGATTTTGAAATGCCTATTGTAGAGATAGAATCAAAGATTGAAGAGTTTAAAAAGATTACTAAAGATGGAAATGTAAAATTAGACGAAGAAATAATGAGTTTACAAAAGAAACTCAGAGACTTAAAAAAAGAAATATTTCAGAATCTTACACCCTGGCAAAAAACAAAACTCGCAAGACATCCTAAACGACCCTATACACTTGATTATATCCAGAGAATATTTACAAATTTTACAAGGTTAGCCGGAGATAGACATTTTGGTGATGATTTAGCCATAGAATCTGGCATAGGATTTGTTAATAATAAATCAGTAATGGTTATAGGGCATCAAAAAGGCAGGGATACAAAAGAGAATCTTATACGTAATTTTGGGATGGCTCACCCCGAGGGATATAGAAAAGCATTGCGTTTAATGAAACTTGCTGAAAAGTGCAAGATACCTGTTATTACTTTTATTGATACGCCAGGTGCTTATCCCGGGATTGGTGCTGAGGAACGAGGCCAGGCTGAGGCTATAGCTGTTAATTTAAAAGAAATGACACTTTTAAAAACACCTATTATAAGTATAGTAATTGGCGAGGGAGGAAGTGGGGGTGCACTTGGCATAGGGTTAGCTGACAGGATTTATATGCTTGAGTATGCTATTTATTCTGTTATCTCTCCTGAGGGTTGTGCCGCTATATTATTCAGTGATGCACAGAGGGCTCAGGACGCGGCTTTTAGTATGAGAGTAAGTGCTGACCAAATTTATAAATTAGGTATTATTGATGGGATAATTAAAGAACCTGAGGGCGGTGCTCATAGAAATTATGATGAGGCAGCTAATAATGTTAAAGATACCATAGTGTCTGTTCTTCTGGAATTAGAAAGAATACCACTTGATGAATTGATAAATAGAAGATATGAAAAATTCAGAAAGATGAGTGTATATAAAATTGTGGATAATTCATAAAAAAACTAAAATTATCACTGCTTTTTTAGGTTTTATAGCAGGATTAATTATTATCGAGATATTTTATAGAATTACATATCTTCCGCCTGGTTCTACAACAGGATATCATTCACGGCTTGGTTGGGCTAACTATCCAAATACAAAAGGCATAAAACTTTGTGTTAATAATAAAATTTTTTATGCTTATGATAATGGTGGTTTTAGAGAGACCGGCGGACCATTAAATGAAAATAATAATAATTTACTAATCATTGGTGATTCATTTATGGATGGGATCGAGGTAGCTGATACAAGCCATATACAACGATATTTGCGTGAAAAACTTTGTGATATGGGTTTTAATGTTTATGTTTACGGTGTTAGTGGTTACGGGACTGATCAGGAGGCATTGTATGTTATTGATTCTATGAAAATATATCACTGGAAAGTTGTGGGGATTGCATTCTTTGTAGGTAATGATTATGGTAACAATCTTGAAAAATATTATAAAATCGCAACCAAAACATATTATAAACCATATTTCATACTTGAAGAAGGAAAAATAATTTTAAAAAACGTACCGGTGCCAAGAGAAGATATAAATCAGTTAATCTATTTTTTAAGAGAACATACCTCGACATATAGATATATAAAAGAGATGATTTTTCCACGAATCGAAGTATTACGTAGAAAGTGGTTAGCAGGTAATAATCCACAATTAATCGTAACCTCAGATTTTGATGATACAAAAGATAGAGAATACTCTATAAAAATAACAGAGGCTATTCTCTGCTATCTAAATGATGAATTAGCAACAAATAGTGTGAGTTTTTTTGTTATAATCATTCCGACAAAAGAACAATTGCGTGAATTCAGACAATATCATTCTATTAAAGTTCTTGAAGAGATTTGTTCACGTCATAACATACCGTATCTTAATCTTTACAATATTTTTTTGAAGCTTTCCCAAAACCCGGCAAATGAATTTTATATAGAATCAGAGGGTCATTTTAGTGAGAAAGGACATTATATTATTTCTCTTGCTATTGTAGATTTTTTAAAAAAGCAGATGGAAAATAATACTTAACAATTTTTTATAAATTCGTAAAATTATCTGATAAGTATTAGAGTTAAGTTATGAGGTGATTTTTTATGATTACCGGGAAAGGGGTCCCGTTTTTTTATGATGTTACTTTAAGAGATGGGAATCAAGCACTGAAGAAACCCTGGAATACAGGAGAGAAAGAGAAAGTATTCTTGAAGCTTGTGAATTTAGGTGTGCAGGGGATAGAAGTTGGGTTCTCAGGTGCAAGCGAGATGGATTTTGAAGCGTGTGAGCATCTCGCTAATATTGCGCCAGGCGATGTTGTTATTTCAGGGCTCGCACGCACTCTTGAATCAGATATACAGAAAGTCTATGATTCTATACGAAATGCCAAAAAACCAAGAATACACACATTTATAGCCCTTAGCCCGTTCTCTATGAAATTTGTATTAAAAAGACAGCCTAAAGATGTACAAAAAATAGCTGTTGAAGCCTGTGCATTTGCTCGCGAACTTTTAGGAAAAAAAGGTAGTGTCCAGTTTAGTGCTGAACATTTTGGTGATTCTAAAAATAATCTAAATTTTGTTATTGAAACCTTTGAAAAATGTATTTCAGCTGGAGCCGATGTTATAAATCTTCCTAATACAGTTGAAAGAACACGAGTCTCTGATTTTATTGAGATGGTTAAGAAAGTGGCTCGGGTTATAGGCAAATACTGCACCATCGCAGTTCATTGTCATAATGATTTAGGGATGGGTACCGCTACAACTGTAGAGAGTTTTTTCGCCGGCGCAACTCAGCTTGAGGTGAGTTTGAATGGGCTTGGTGAAAGAGCTGGTAATACAAACCTATTTGAGGTCGCGGTTTCTTTACATAATAGCGGCGTAAAAGTTCCATTAAGAATGCAAGAAATTTATGAGACAGCTGTGTTTATATCTGAGATATCAGGAGTTCCTATATATGAAAAAGCACCACTTATAGGACCCGATGCACTCGCTCATAGAAGTGGTATCCATCAGGATGGTACTATAAAAACTATGATGATGAAAAAAGGTGCTTATAGACCCATACATCCAACTTTAATAGGAAGGGATAGTGGCGATTATATCGGGTTTACCAGCCAATCAGGTAAAACTGCAATCTATGAATTATTAACTAAAGCCGGTTTACCTATTACTATGCATGAGGCTGTATATCTACAGCCATTTATGAAATCATTAGCTGAAAAAAAGGGTGAATTAAGTATCGACGATATGGAACAGATATATTTTGATAAACTTTTTAATATAAAAGGTAAAATTCAGTTGATTAAATTTGAAGAAGTACAAGGAGGTAAAATTCATAAATATAGATTACATTTTATTTATAAAGATAGACATATAGTTGAAACAGGTACAGGTGAGGGACCTATTGAGGCTGTTATAGACGCAATAAATCGTGCAGGTTTCCCTGTATCTCTGGTTCACTTTCATCAGATGGCTTTAGATGAAGAAAAGAGTGGTGCAAGAGCTAATGCTATAACCGTTATAAAACTGAAAAATAAAGAAACCAACCACGAGATACTCTGTCGTGGGATGTCACGAGATACTCGCAAAGCCAATATAAATGCTATATTTAATGGGCTTAACCTTCTTTTTAAATAAAAATACTTGTTTCACTTACACTCTGAGAGTAATAATTCGAGGGTTAAATTAATGAAATTATCCAACTGGGGTAAATATCCTTTAATTGAAGCTGATATAATTACAGCACGCTCAGTTCAGGGAATAAGAGAATATCTGGATGATCTCGGGTTCTGTATTAGCCGCGGTCTTGGCCGATGTTATGGTGATTCTTCGCTCTCTAAAAACATCGTATCAATGCTTAAACTTGATAGATTTATTTCGTTTGATGAAGAAGGTGGAGTTTTAACCTGTGAGGCAGGTGTATCACTACAAACAATACTTGATTTATTTATACCACGTGGCTGGTTTCTATCTGTTACTCCAGGCACTAAATTTATCACTGTTGGTGGTGCTATAGCATCAGATGTCCATGGTAAAAACCATCATAAAGACGGCTGTTTCTCAGAACATCTTTTATCGATAGATATAATGTTATATAATGGGAAGATTATAAAATGCTCAAGAGAGGAGAATAAAGATTTATTTCTGGCTACCTGTGGTGGGATGGGTTTAACCGGTATAATATTAAATGCAAGTTTCAAACTTAAAAAAATTGAAACTGCTTATCTAAATCAGGAAATCATACAATGTAAAAATATTGATGTAATTATGGAAAAATTTGAAGAATCCAAAGATTATACTTACTCAGTTGCCTGGATCGATTGCTTGAAAAAAGGAGATAACACTGGAAGAAGTATACTTATACTCGGCGAATTTGCTAAAAAAGAAGCGATACCTAAAAATCCACTCCGTATAAAAAACAAATTTAAATTAAATATACTATTTGAATTTCCCGGCTTTTTTCTTAACAAATTTACAGTAGAATTGTTCAATGAATTATATTATAAAAAGAATAAATCAGCTAAATCTATTATTGATTATGATGCTTTCTTTTATCCGCTTGATAGTATTCATAACTGGAACAGAATTTATGGTAAACGTGGTTTTACACAATATCAATTTGTTATTCCTAAAGAAGCGAGTAAAGAGGGACTTAAAAAGATATTAACAAAGATAAGCGGTCGAAAGATGGGTTCGTTTCTGGCTGTTTTGAAGTTATTTGGTAAATCTAATGAAAACCCGTTATCTTTTCCTATGGAGGGTTATACATTGGCACTTGATTTTCCAATCTCAAATCAGGTACTATGGTTTTTGAATGAACTTGATAAAATTGTGCTTGATTATGGCGGCAGACTGTATCTTGCAAAAGATGTAAGAATGAGTAAAAATATGTTTGTGAACAGTTATTCACAGTATCAAAAATTTCTTGAAATAAAGAATAAGTATGACCCGTATAAGAAATTTCAATCTTTACAATCAAGAAGACTGATGTTCTAAAGCTAACAAAGTCTTTCATATGAGTCGTCATGAGCGATTTTACGCTCTACACTATTGCGTTATTGGGTTATTGCGTTCTTGCGTTTTTGCGTTTTTGCGTTATCTTGCTTCTTGCCTCTTGTCTCTTGCTTCTACTTGATATTATTATAGTTGCGAAGTTTTTCAGAAGAGGAGTCAATTGTATGTCATGGTTATTAGTTTTAGGTGCAAAGTCCGATATAGCAAGAGCTACTGCTCGGAGATTTGCAATAGCCGGGTTTAATATTTATCTTGCAGCACGTAATAGCGATTTTTTAGACATTGAAATAAAAGATTTAGAGGTTAGATATAAGATAAAAGCAATGTCTCTGGAATTTGATGTTTTAAAAACTGAAACCCATAAAGAATTTTACGATTCTATCAAAGAAAAACCATTTGCTGTTCTCTGCGCAGTTGGATATTTAGGCGACCAGAGATTAGCAGAAAAAGATTTTAATGAAGCTAAAAAAATTATTGATACAAATTATACCGGCTGTGTTTCAATTTTAAATATTATAGCTGATGATTTTGAAAAACGTGGTTACGGGTATATAATCGGTATTAGTTCTGTTGCAGGAGATAGAGGAAGAAAAATGAATTGCTTTTATGGTAGCAGCAAATCTGCGTTTAGTGCATATTTATCAGGACTAAGAAATAGATTATTTCAAAAGAACGTCCGCGTTATGACAGTAAAACCAGGTTTTGTCCGAACAAAGATGACCGAGGGTAGAGAAATACCAGATTTATTAACAGCTGAACCTGAAGAGGTAGCCTCTGATATTTTTAATGCCTATATCAAGCATAGAGATATACTTTATACTAAATGGTACTGGCGATATATTATGTTTATTGTTATCCATTTACCAGAATTTATATTTAAACGGATGAACCTATGATAAAAGATAGCCCTTATTTTGATCTGATTATTATCTGTATTTTGATAACTCTTTTTAGTTGTAGCAAAAGTTCTGATAAAAATCAGTTAAACAAAGAAGAAACAAAACAAGGATTGCGAACTTATCAAGATACAGCTTCTGGATTTGCTTTTGATTACCCGGACACTTTTGAAATACGTGGGACAATACCCTCTCCAACCATCGCCGGTAAAAACATCGAATGGTATATTGAATATGAATCAACAGAAGGGTTTAGCGAGCTCTATGAAGGTTATTCATTTGAAGAATTCGCTTATGAAAAATGTAGAAATATGAGACAGGCTGATGGACCCGATGGCTGCAGATATTGCAGCGAAGTTATACAAGTAAAAGAAATACAGAATAATAATGAACTTAAGGCTTACGAACTCTATTTCCTTGAACATAGTGAGTTTTATCCACAAGAATGGACCACCGAGTTTGATACCGCTCCATTTGGGCCTGTTTATATAGTCAGGCTCTCAAAAGAAAATGAATTACACAGAACACTTATCTTGAGCCCTATATACGGCGGTGTTGATGATACACCAACACCTTATGAGTCGCTTGAAGAAATTGTTGCCACTGTAAGAAGAATTAATCAAAAGGAGTAAGAATTGAAAAAAATTAAAATCGGTTTAATTGCACCTGCGGATTCTTTTCCCAAAAAGAAATTTTATACCGCTAAAACAAATCTACAAAAATATCTACCAGAGGCGAAGATTATTATACCGAAAAATATTTTTAAATGTTATGGTTTATTCGCAGGCATAACTTATGAGAGAATAAAAGATGTAAATTATATTATTAACAAACAGCCTGATTTAGTAATGGCAATAAAAGGCGGCTATGGGTCAGCACGGTTACTTGATGATATCGATTATAAAAAGATAAAAAAAAATAAAATTAAGTTTATAGGGTATAGCGATTTTACAGCTATACTTTTAGCTATAAATCAGATATCAAAAATACCAACATTTTATGGATATATGCTGATATCTGATTTTTATCAAAAAGTATATAAACGACAGATAGAATTGTTAAAAACCATCTTATCTGAAAAAGAGTTACATTATTGTCTGCCTGCTAAAATTATAAAGAGAGGCACAGGATTAACAGAACTTAATGGTAAATCAATAGCCGGGTGTTTATCTTTGATATCTGCATCAGCAGGAACAAAATTTTTTAAACAATACGAAACAGATAACATAATGTTTATCGAGGATTGGAACGAAGAGCCGTACAGGATAGACCGTATGCTTACGCACTTAAAAAACGCAGGTGTATTTAGCAAAACAAAATGTTTATTTATAGATTTTAAAGGATGTAAACCGTCTTTTAAAAACAGAGGCGCACTCTCTGTAAACCAGACCTTGTTAGACCTCTTTAAAGATACTGGTTTCCCTATAATCAATTTTCCCTATTTTGGTCACAGACAAAATCGTATTATCATACCCATAGGTGTCGATACTGAGATTTATATTAAAGGATCAGTTTGTAACATTTTATTCACTAAAGTAAGGCTCTCTGGTTAATTTAGATTGAACCAGTATTGCTACTCTAAAATATTGCTTAATATTTTTAAGATATCCTTTTTAAAATTGGGGATATAATTAATTATAATATCAAAAACCTCATCAGCATCTATACCGAAATAGTCGTGAGCAATAATATTTCTAAAATTTTTTATTTCTTTCCACTTTATCTCAGGATAATTACTTTTAAATTCTTCTGAAATCCTGTCTATCATTTCACCTATTACAATAAAATTCATTAATACAGCATCAAAGATAAGAGAATTTGCAAATAGTTCCTCACCTTTTGATATATTAGCAGTATATTTTGTTATTTTATCAATTGCTTCAATGATGCCAAGTATATTTCCCCTGTCTTTTTTAAACATATATTGCCTGAGTTAATATATCATTTTTAACATAATTTTTAAGGTATTTTTCACGAGCCAAGTCAACATCCATTTTAAATATCTCTGTAAGATATAACCTTAACTCTTTTTTTAGTTCATAGACATTTGATATATTTTCATCTAGTTCAATTAGCAGGTCGATATCGCTTGTACCACTATCTTTATTCCTTAAGCATGAACCAAATAATGCTATTTTTTTTATATGAAATTTATCTTTAAGATGAATTTTAGATTCTTTTAATTTTTCTATTATCTCTTCTTTACTCATATATTTCATCCTTTTTCATTTTACTCATTAACCAATACAGTGTCAAAGTATTTTTTACAGATCTCTTTTAATGCTCGTCTCGCTTCCTGCGCGACATTTTGCTTTCGCTCACATCCTGTTCGCTGTTCCTCGCTATCCGCTTTTGCGCAAAATGTCTGTTCGGTCGGCAGGGCCGACAGCCATTCTTTACTTCGCTACTATCCTGACTCTCCGATTGTAAACAGCTGGGGTGGGAGGAGTCGAACCTCCATAATACCGGCTCCAAAGGCCGGTGCCTTGCCAGTTTGGCGACACCCCATTATCAACCCTCAATAAATACTAACTTATTAATCTTGTCAATTAGGAAGTAGCGATGTACTATCCTTTTAGATGGATAAATCCAGCCATAAAAAGTAAACCCAACCACTTGTTATGTGCTGTGGCTTAAAAAAATTGTTGAGTAATATTTAAGGAAATGATATAATATTCTTTAGTTTTCCCTTTTAACTTTTAACTTTGCAATCAGTCAGTTAGGGGTGGGTTAGTGCAGTATTCTGACTGTAGCCTGTCCTGATACCTCTCACTTCTTCCGTTATCTTGCTTCTTGCCTCTTGCCTCTTGCTTCTACTTGATATTATTATAGTTACAAAGTTTTTCAGAGGAGTACCCATGAGCGCGGTTTGCGCTCTACACAATATATGAAAAACTAAAGATGATATGTTGGCTTCAGGCTCCGGGCTTCGGGCTCCAGCCGGCTGTAGTCCGTAGCCCGTAGCCTGTAGCCCGAATTA
>JBFMHD010000002.1:0-38315 GCA_040752395.1 Candidatus Hydrogenedentota bacterium | reverse complement strand
ATTGGGTTATTGCGTTTTTGCGTTCTACACAAAGCATGAAAAACTAAAGATGATATGAAAAGAGTCACAAGTCGCAAGTCGTGAGTCAAAACAGGACTCGAGACTCGAGACTCAAGACTTTTCAGCAGGCTTTGGGCTTTGGGCTCCAGCCGGCTGTAGTCCGTAGCCTGTAGCCTGTACCCCGAATTATTAGAGTGACAGCGTTTTTCAGAGGAGTAAATTATGGGAAATATTAGATTCCAACAAAATTACAAATTGTTCTGCAGTCTGATGTATAATACACATACCATATCGTTACCTGATATTGAATCGAGATTGATTACTGTCTTCGGTGAAATTGATGATAAAAGCGATGAAATAGAATTCACGTATACAGATTATTATAATGAAGAGATGGGCAGCACTCTTAATAAAGTAATATATTCTTTTGCAAACCTTATAAATCCTGAAAAACTCCCGGAAATAAAGATCAAAACAAACAGTATTGAAGAAGAGTTTTGCAGGGAGGGAGATCAAAGCCGGTCTTTCAAACGAATGGTAAATTTAGACCCTGGCTATCTGACACTCTCAAAAATTGCTCTTCTTACGACAAAAGATTATTCACACAGAATTTATCTTGGCAGAGGCATACATTGTGAGGTCACGCTGATTTACAAAAACAAATCTTACACGCCGCTTGAATGGACATATCCTGACTATCGTACTCTGGAATTTACTACTTTTTTTAATAGGGTTCGAGAAAAGTATAAATCTCAGCTTTCTGACTCCTCAACTCCTGAACACTTGAACTCCTGAACTTATTATGCATGTTTTATTGATTAACCCCTGGATAACAGATTTTGCCGCGTTTGATTTCTGGATGAAACCATACGGTCTTTTAAAGATTAAACGAGTCCTTGACGAGAAAGGTATGGAAACTTCTTTTCTTGATTGTCTTGATAGATATTATCCCGGAATGATATTTTTAAATGAGCGCGGCAATGGTTCTGGTAAATTTTATAAAAAGTTTATTCCTAAACCCGAAATCTTAAAAAATATTCCACGCAGATATGGTATCTACGGTATCTATCAGGAACTGGTCCTGGAATTCTTTAAATCTATTCCGCACCCTGATAAAATACTAATAACCTCGTATATGACTTACTGGTATGATGGTGTGAAATTGATAATAGATTTAGTACGTAAATATTTTAATGAGGGTCCTGTCGGTCTTGGTGGTATATACGCAACCCTCTGTAAAGAACATTCTGAAAAATATAGCGGAGCAGACCAAATAATTATTGATACCACTGATTTAGGTGAATTTTTAGGGATGGATTTAGATGTAGATTTGCATTATGTTATCCCTGATTACAGCTGCTATAAAAATATAAAGAGTTATCAGATAAGAATAACTGAGGGTTGCCCATTTAATTGCTCCTATTGCGTTACAAAATTACTCCAGCCTGATTTTATTTCATTACCCATAGAACCGGTTTTAGAGTTGATAGAAAACGGTGTATCAAAAGGAGTAAAAGATTTTTCATTTATAGATGATGCCCTTTTATATCACAACGATATAGAGAGATTTTTAAGAGCCTTAAGCAAATTTAAAAATGCACGGTTTCATCTCCCAAATGCTATCCACGCTCGAAAGATCAATCACGATATAGCACATCTCTTAAAAGAAGCAAATTTTAAGACTATACGTCTCGGTTTCGAGACCACAGATACTGAGTTCCAGCAATCAAGCGGTGGCAAAATTTATACTCACGAGATAGAACAAGCAGTCAGATATTTAAAGAAACCTGGTTTTAGTGATATAGGTGTATATACAATGTACGGCTCGCCACTTATAAGTAAACAATCTGTTTTAAAAACAATAGAATTTATTAAACAATTGGGGCTTAAGATTTTTCTTGCTTTATATTCACCTGTTCCTGGTTCATTTGATTTTGAATATTCAGTTAAAAAGAACCCCCAAATATCAATAGAACCCTTATTACATAATTGTACATTATCAGTATACGACGATTATGATTTTTATACAAAACTCAGTGCAGATATTAGAAGACATAATGCAAGATTATTATCTTGACTAAATTTAATGTATAAAAAATTATAGTAAATGACCTGGTATTAATTCTCCTTGGGGGTTCGTCTAACTGGCAGGACGGCGGACTCTGACTCCGCTAGTCGGGGTTCGAATCCCTGACCCCCAGCCATCCTGCGCTCCTTCGGAGCTTCGGATGGCAGGCCAATTGTAAATATTAGGTGGTATGTCTATATTATAAAAAGCAGTAGAGATAAGAAATATTATGTCGGCGAGAAAAAGCGAACAGGGATTTGACAGACAGAAAAATGCCGCAGCAAGAACGAGCAAGACGTGAGGTCGAGTGAAAAGATTCAAAATGCAAAACTCAAAATACCAGACTTCATTCGTTTTTTTATTTATTCTTTTTATTTATACTGAGGCAACCCCTCAAACCATCCTACCACCTGCTGACTGCTATGCCATACTGCAAAAACAAATTATCAACGTAAAAGATGTATATATCCCTAATAAAGAGACTAAAAAGATAACGGGTGTTCTCCCTGGTATAGAAGTATTCCTTTCTGAAAAAAAATATTATTCAGTTGTAAAAGATGCAAAGCTTGGGCTGCTTACAAATGCTACAGGCGTTGATAGACAACTACAATCAACTATTGATCTGCTTCGGAATAGATCTGACTTTAAACTCATAGCTTTATTTTCTCCTGAGCACGGCATACGCGGCAGTCTCCTGGCAGGCACAAAAATAGATTCCTCAATCGATTCTCAAACAGGGTTACCTGTTTATTCTTTATATGGTAAAACTAAATCTCCTACGTCGGATATGTTAAAAAATATCGATTATCTTATCATTGATTTACAGGACATTGGCTCGCGTTCATATACATATATCTCAACTATGTATTTAGCTATGGAATCCTGTGCGAAAAATAATAAAGGGGTCATTGTGCTTGACCGACCAAACCCGATTGGTGGCATCACACTTGATGGTCCTGTGCTTGAGCCTGAATTCAAATCATTTATTGGTATAGCAGAGATACCTGTTGTTCATGGTATGACTATTGCCGAGCTTGCTCTTTATTTTAATAAAGAATGTAATATTAATGCAAATCTCTTAGTCGTTCCAATGTTGAACTGGAAAAGGAAAATGATATTCAGGGATACAAAACTTCCATGGGTCCCGCCTTCGCCACATATCCCTACCCCAGAATCCTGTTTTCTTTACCCTGTTACGGGTCTGATTGGCGAGATGAAAACACTATCCGAGGGTGTGGGTACGCCAATGCCGTTCCATCTTGTAGGTGCCCCATGGATCGATGGTTATACACTTACAAACTCTTTACCAAAACTTCCTGGTGTTATGTTTCGTCCTTTAACAGTTAAACCATTTTATTTCAGGTTTGTTGGTGAATCTGTTAATGGTGTACAAATATATGTTAAACCTAATGAATATAAACCAGTGCAAACAGCTTTATATTTATTATATCATATAAAAAAATTATGGCCTGATAAATTTCAATGGGCGCCAGAAGGTGATACTCTAACTCTTTTGCAGGTTGACCGTGCCTGGGGAACAGATATGGTCAGAAAATCTATTAATGAAGGGATAAAACCAGAGAAGATAATCGAATCCTGGCAATCCAAACTTACCGCATTCCAGAAAAAACGCAAAAAGTATCTCCTTTATAGTAATTAGACTTTTATAATTGTAACCACTTAGAACCTGTGAAAAAATGTAGTGAGCGTCTTTAGATGCATTTACAAAGGCACAGAGGCACACTTCTTACTTCTCACTTCGTGAAATTATTAGAGTTACAGCGTTTTTCAGGGGAGATAAACAATGATTCCGCAACTCGCATACATATTATGTGCTGGTGAAGGCACAAGACTGATACCCATAACAGAATATATACCCAAATGTCTTTTGCCTGTTGTTGATAAACCTATGGTTTGTTATGTATTTGATGAATTAAGATGCATCGGGATAAAAAAATTTATTGTAAATCTTTTTGTGCATTTCAGAGAGATAAGGGATAATTTAGAAGCCTATGCTAAAAAAAATAAAATACAGATTATTTTTTTACAGGAAAAAAGAATCCTCGGCACAGGTGGAGCTATAAAAAACGCATTAAACTATCTAAACGAACCATTTTTTCTTGTGAACTGTGATTTTATACCTTCTGGTTTCTCATTTAAAAATATGGTAAAAGCCCACAAAACAGGCGCCACCCTGGCACTGAGACCAAAAAAGAGTTATGAGACATATAATCCTGTTGGTGTAAAGAGAAAGTATGTCTGCAGGGTAGAAAATATTTTTGGATGTGGTGGCAGAGATTATGTCTTTTTAGGTGTTCATATCTTAACCTCTGATATCCTGAAATTTCTTGATAAACGATTAAAAATTTTTGATATCTTTAATGGCCTCTATAAAAATGCTTTTTTAAATAAAGAGAAAATCTCTGCTTATATACAAAATGACTATTGGTTTAGTGCTGATCCCGGAACATTAAAAGGCTATCTGCAGACAAATTTCAAAATGCTTGAATTAAAAAAACTTAAAAGCTACATATCAAAAAGAAGTAAAATTGGTGATTCAAAGATAGGGGATAAAAGTATAATTTGTGATAATGTAGTAATCTGCGATAATGCAAAAATATCGAACTCTATTATTTTATCAGACTCTTATATAAAATCAGATATAGTTATTAAAGATTCCATTGTTTTAGGAAACCCGGATAGAGATTTAATTAATAGTGTTTATGTTCATGGTAGGATCAGGAATTTCTAATGTTTAAGATCCCCAAAGATGCGGTTCGTCTTAAAGGTGACGCATCAAGCCGGTCATTTTATAGGATTAAGAAAAATAAAACACATATAATATTAATGGTATTCCCGGATGAAGAACCATATATAATGCAGGCAAAAAGATTTGGCATTGTCAGGGATTGGTTATCTAAACTCGATATACCTGTACCTGAGATTTATGATATATCTCCTGATGGCTTAACATTTTTACTTGAAGACCTGGGTGATGTCTTGCTTTTCGATTGGCTTAAAGAAGCAGATAAAATCGAGATAGAGAAAGCTTATGAAATATTAACAGACTACTTATTAAGAATCGCTGCTTCAAAAGAAATAAGTATCTTTCCTCAACACCTCTGCTTAAATGCCGAAGCATTAGAAAAAGAACTTCTACATTTCCATAGATATTACTTCGATAATAGAGGTGATGACAGATTATTACCTTTTTACAAAAAACTTGCGCTATCTGCATCAAAAACAAAACTGATACCTGCTCACAGAGATTATCACTCGCGAAATATTTTAGTACATAATAATAAATTTTATTTAATAGATTTTCAGGATGCACGTTTTGCGCATCCATTATATGATATCGCCTCGTTTTTATACGATGCTTATGTTAATATCGGTAATAATCTACGTGGTAGATTGATAAAAAAGTGGGATGAATATTCAGATTTAAGAGTAGTTGCGCTGCAGAGAAATATTAAAGCCATCGGCACATTCGCTTACCAGTACCGTGTGAAAAAAAATGATTTTTATCTCCAGTTTATTTCTTGCTGTTTAAACTATGCTAAAAAACATTACGCTCATCTTAAGTGGGATTACGATATTACCCCAATCTTTAATCACAATTTTACCGACCTCTCATTCTTGTAGTGCTCCCCGTTTGTCGAGACATTTTTTAGTAAATTTTCGGCACATTTTGACCTGACCATTCTAATCAGGGGAGCAGTATAGAGCAGTATATTATCTTGCCAATCATTAATTTTTACTTAGCGGTTATATTTCTATTACGCAGCCTTGTTTTACTTGAACAAAGTTATCTACATACTCTTTCGCTAATAAATTTGTTCCAATCTTACCAGTACAATGCGTAGGGGCAATTTTTATAATCCTCTCCAACTTTAATCGATGAACAACCTCTTCTATTTGTTCTTGCGTACTTTCTTTTAAATGCAAACCACCAATAATCAGATATATATTTTCTTTAAAGAATCTTTTGACTTCATTAACTATATTTAATATTCCAGGGTGAGCACAGCCACAAACTATACTTATTCCCTTTTGAGTTTTTATTACCATCGCCTGTTCGTAAATATCACTTCCTTTCTGCTTGCCGTAGATCTCACCGGTTGAATATACATTACCACAGATGTTCAAAAAACTGCCTACTTCAATTACATTTGCCCCAGAGGCTCGTATCTTCTCCTTTATTTCTTGCTTAAAATTTGGACATATATAAACATTAATATCTTTATGCTTGTTTATAATGTGCCAAAGACCACTGATATGGTCCCAATGGGAATGTGAAAGGATTATGTGTTTTATTTTAGAGATGTCTACTTGCATCTGTCTAAGATTACGCAAGAAAACGTAAGCGTCTCCAAAGGTATCAAACAAAATGTCTTCTTCAATTAAAAAAGAAATTCCCCAACGCCTAAGCCATCGTTCCCATCTCTTTGTGCCAACTGCTATAACTTTTATTTGCATAATCTTGTAATTATTTTATCTCCTCTGAAAAACATTGTAACTATAATAATATCAAGTAGAAGCAAGAGGCAAGAAGCAAGAAACAAGAGGCACAGAGGCACAAGGTTTTTTTTCGGTCCTACAACAGTTTTCCATTACCTTGCTTCTTGCCTCTTTCGTTATCTTTCTTTTCCGTTATCTGTCTCTTGCTTCTTCATTCTACTTATAACTTAGGCATTACAAAAAGCAAGAAATATCTATTGACGATTTATTAATATAATGGTATAATTGTATTACATATATTACAGGAGGATTTATATGCCCCAAACATTATCAGTAAGAATTCCAGATGAAATAGCGACACCTTTGAATAAATTATGTAGGGATTTAGAACGGTCTAAGACTTTTATCATTAAAAAAGCTATCGAAAATTATTTAATTGAGTATGCCGATTATCAAATAGCATTGGACAGATTTAATGATAAAGACGACAAGATAATTTCATCAAAAGAAATGAGGAAAAATCTTGGTTTATAAGATTAATTATAAAAAATCAGTTACTAAAGATCTGGATAAAATCGACAAGAGACAATGCCGAAGGCTTTTAAATAAAATAGAGAAGGAACTTTCTTTATATCCACGAAAAGGAAAAGAATTAGTCGGCGATTTTAAAGGTTTATTTTCATACAGGATTGGAGATTATAGAATTATATATTCTATTATTTCTAATAACGAAATACTAATATTGAGAGTTGCTCATGGTAAAGAAGTGTATAAAAAGGACGTTTTCGGATAATGTACACTTGCCGGGCGATGCATTCAAGTATGAAAACTTAAAAAATCTTGAAACTTTAGGATGGCTATGAAAACGCTGACTGCCATAGCGCCTCTAATAATATTTTCAATGCAGATACCCAAGTGTTTTGAGTTGTTCGATGGTTTCTTCTTTTAACAGGATCGTCTTAGATGTCTGCGGCCTGTTCTCCCTCATAAATTTATTTGAGTATTCTGATAATTCTTTAACAACATCAGGATGCTTCACTGCTATATCATACCTTTCTCTTGAATCCAATCTTAAATTGAATAATTTCCCTTCATACAATTTCCATTCTTCTGTTCTCACTGCTATGGGTAGTATTAAACAAGTAGCATCCAGCTGACTGATTGAATATAGCTGAATGTCTGATTTTTTATCTATCAATTTGATTAGACTCATACCCTCAAAATTATTTGTAGTTTCTATATTTAAAAAATCCAGCAGAGTAGGAAGAATATCAATACTTCTTACCATTTTAGAAACAACTTTAGATGTATTAATCGAATCAGGAAATTTTATGATCAATGGGACTTTAAGTAGTTCATCATAAAGTGTATGGCCGTGCCAGCCCCACCACCCATGCTCACCAAACTCTTCGCCATGGTCCGAAGTAAAAACTATTATCGTATTGTCATATAAATTATTCTTTTTAAGATAACTGATAAGTAACCCAAATGACTTATCTATTGAATATATCTCAGCATCATAGGTATTAATAATGTGTTCTCTGTCTTCTTTAGTTATCTTTTTTCTTTTGTAATTGATATCCATTAGCAACTCTCTTGAAATATCCTTTGGTAAACTGCCTCTATAATCTTTCTCAAACAATTCAAGATAATTTTTATCAGGTGTATAGGGGTGATGAACCTCGTAGGTGTGCAGAAAAATAAAGAACTTCTCATCCTTGTTATTTGAAATCCAGGCGATAGCTGAATCGACCTTGTCATTAAAATTAGTATAAGAACTATTATATATCTCAAACCCAGCAGAAAAACCGAAATCAGCTGATACCTGTCCACCACCATTAAATGATATAGTCCTGTAACCATTATCTTTTAAAATTTCAGCCATCGTTGTAATGGCTTCAGGCATAGCTTGAGATCTTGCTCTTGATGCTAAATTATGAGAAGGGATAAGCGAAGTAAATATCGCACCATGCGAAGGCGCTGTTGAAGAGGATTGAGCAATGGCTGTTTTAAATAAAACCGAGTCTTTACTAAAACAGTCAATATTTGGCGTTGTATTTTTGTGGTACCCATAACAACCAAGATGGTCTGCTCTTAAAGTATCTATCGAAATTAAAATAACATTTATTTTTGAATGTCTGTAACAGAACTCAATAACATAATTTAACATAAATGAAAAAACAACAATAATTATGATAGTTAAAATAACTCCTAAAAAATTAATCTGCTTATTCATAAACTATCCTCTGAAAAACGCTGTAACTATAATAATATCAAGTAGAAGCAAGAAGCAAGAAGTCTGTCTCCTGTCTCCTCGTAAATATGGGACGTCTCCCTAATTAAAAATGTTACAGAAGCAAGAATTAATCGTCAAGAACCAAGAATTGTTAAATTGTATGTCATTAATTATAGTGACCCTTGCGGCCAGTCGAAGCAAGTCTGGCCCAAAAAAATATTGCATCTTAATCGAACACACTATATTATAAAGAACAAAGTATTATGAATAAAAAGATATTATCTTATTGTTTATTTGTTATTGTACTCTGTCTGGCTGTTTATTTAAGAGTTTATAGGCTCGGCGGTATGTATAGCTATAACTATGATGAAGGAGTATATGCTGAGAGTGGTAAGATGGTTGCACTCGGTTATTTACCATTTAATGATTTTTTCAGTGGTCAACCACCACATTTCAGTATTTTAATCGGAGTTTTTTTTCGATTACTCGGCATAAATATTTTTTCTGCAAGACTATTTATTGTTTTAACATCTTTACTCTGTATTATGAGTGTATATTTTATAGCAAAAGAAGCAGGGTCTCAAGCCGTTCTGCCATCTGATAACTGTGCGGGATTATTATCAGCTTTTTTTCTATCTATATCCCCGCTCTTTGTCAACCAGAGCAGAATAGTCCAATCCGAGGTCCCATCAATAGCTTTTGTTCTTTTAGGCGTCTTATTATTTTTAAGAGCCAGAAGATACAATAACCCTTTGTATTATTTTATAAGCGGTATTTTTATCTCTCTTGGCATTATGATGAAATTAAATGTGGGTATCGCTTTGGTATTGATAATCGGATGCTTTATAACAAGCAAAGGAGTCAGGGGAGCAATATTTTTTATTGCCGGCTGTATTATCCCTCTTCTTATACTCCCAATTTTTAATTTTAATAAGATGATAGACCAGATGATTATTTATCATCTTTCAAAACCAGCAATTTATAAATTTTCTGATAGAATATTATGGATCTGGGAAACACTGAACTCAGATATTGGTTTGTTTATTTCATTTATAGCAGGTGTGGTTCTTTGTATTATGAAAAAAAGATTTGATGGTATATTTATTGTAATACTCAGTTGCGCTTTTTTTCTCTTTTGTTTATTTTACAGAGCTTTATTCCCACATCATACAACTATTTTAATCCCTTTGATGTCCATTTTAAGCGGGATAGGGATTTCTTACCTCTTTACCATACCACGGGTTAAAATAAGAAGAGGTATACTTTTTATAATCTTTTTAAGTTATGGTATATATTCTATGTGGTTAATAAAAAAAGATATCGATTTTATATCTCAAAATGATAATCCTTATTATGTTGATGTAGTTAAAGTGATTTCAAGTCGGGTAAATGAAAATGAATATATCTTAACCGATGAACAGATTATTTCATTCTTTGCCAATAAAAGATTACCCTCTGATTTTGTTGATACATCAAATTACAGAATAATTACAAAATATCTTTCCTCTGAGATGCTTATAGATGCTTGTAAACAATATAACGTAAAAATGGTGATTATCTCAAGCAGCCGTTTTGTAAAGTTAAAAGAGTTTATAAAATATGTTAGAACAAATTATGAACTTATCAAAGAATATAAGAAAGGCAGATTCGTTTATATAAAGAAATCAGAAAGTAATAATCTTTAGAAAAATATCACAAGCCTCGGGTTTGATATTTAATTCTGTCTGATACCATTTCTTTTCGATTCGCTTTATGGGTTTATCATCAGGCCGTCTTAAGATAAGATAAGCTTCTTTATCATTCTCTAAAACTACATTGTAATGCTGATTATTATAGGACACTTTTACAGAAGCAACTCTGTCCTCGTTGATCACCTGATTTCTTAGCGGACAAAATACAATCTTAAAAAGAGGCGAAACATCTTCAGGTATCTCGATTAAGGCTTTAAATCTCTCTTTCTCTTTTATGAATATAGAGTCTTTTCTAAGTTCGCCTGAAAAATCCAAAACAAAGAAAAATATGTCACTATAGTAAGCCTTTCTTTGTACATACGTATTATCATATCTTACCCACCAAAACGGTTTGATTGGTTTACCCCAGAAAGGGAGACCGGGTAACTGATTCTTTTCTACAGGCATTAAATTATAGGGGAAATAAACAGTATGCGAGTACGGCATTGAAGAATGGAGATAGGGATGAGCATATAATGGCAGAATCAACACACAAGCAAATACCACTAAAACAGTAAAAATTTTCTTGAATCTGATATTAGCTACAAGAAAAATAAAAGCAGGATATAAATGGAAATATCTATTACCAAGAGGTACTCCGCCATAATAATTGTACCACCTCCCTACACACAGACAGACAACCCATAAAATAAAAAGACAGAGAAGATGATACCGTAAAGGGGATCTTTTATCGTAAAAAAATAAAATTGTTATTAAAGGGAAAAAATACCATAAAATACCAGTAAACCTGCCAAACAAAAAATAAAATATATTTGGAATAACAAAACTTTTATTAACAGGCGGAACCATCTCATCTAATTTCACATCTCTACCATGAGTTTTATAAGGATACAACGGATTAGAATACGGCATATCATCAAGTTTATAATACATCTCCCGGATATCACCACTGAAATAAGTTAGTATGCCTGTATGAATATAAAACAGGCCAAGGATAATAAATACAGGTAACAACATTACAATAATAAAATTTGTAATTATTTTAATATTTTTTCGCACAAGTGTTAAAAGTAGTGGTAAGATTAAAAGAGAATTAATCAATTTTATTGCAGAACCTATGCCACAACACACGGCTGCTAAATACAGATAATAAGTTTTATCAGTAGCTTTAAAATTTAACAAAAAATAGAAGAATATAAAGACAATAAAAAAATTGAATATCTCTTCATGTATCCATAAAATATAAAAAGGGACAATTGATAAAAAGAAATAAAAAATCGTAAAAACAGCTGAACGAAAAAAGCTGTTTTTTTTAAGAAGATATCGTATGGAAAGAAACACCATAGTAAAAAACAAAAACAGGTTCACAAAGAGAAATGATTTTTCTTTAATAAAATAAAATAAAGGGACATTTAATAATGCATAGATGTAAGGTTTGCCAAAGTAATATTTACCATTTGAAAAAATAAGTATCGTTCCTGCGGGCACATCAGAAAAGGGGTTCTCTTTTATACGATTAAAATCTTTTTGACTGAATTCAAGGTCCCCATCTTTTAATAAACTTATTGTCATTAGATAATAATTTGATGCATCGCCAAAACGTTCAAGATGAAAAAATATAATTCCAGATATTATGAATAGAATAAATATAACAATAACTATTTTTTCAGATTTTGTCATAAAAAAACCAAATAAGCATCGTTTTTATTTGACAATTGAATATCATTGATTTAAGAATTTAACAAATGAAAAAAAAGATTTTTTTATCAGCCATTATTCTTGTTATTTTTATCTTTATCTTCAGGATTATTTTCATCAATCTCGAAAAAATAAAAGAGTTCCAGTGGAGATTTAATCTATATTATTTATCAGTGACTCTTTTAATATTAGTAATATACTGTTTACTTTTATCAGCGTGCTGGATGCTGATTGTTCGTTCGGGTGGTAAAAGGGGTAAGATTAGCCGCTTAATCCGTAGCTGGCTTATCTCCTGTTTGCCTCGTTATGTTCCAGGCGGGGTCTGGCATCCTTTAACAAGAATCTACTTCGGTGTGAAAGATAATGTTGATAAAGTCTGGTTGCTGCAATGCTTTGTTATTGAGTCTATTTGTTTAATAAGTGCCTTTACAATTATTTATCTGATCGGTTATTTTTATTATCGAGAATATACGAGTATTTATTCTTTAAAAAGCCTTTTTGCTATCTTTTCAATAATAATTATTCTTGTAATAATTTCTGGTTTATTTAACTTTTTTAGAAGAATACTTAAAAAAATACAAATATTAAAAATAGAGGATTTCGAACCCTGTTATAAAACTTATGAATTAATAAAATTTATATGTTACTATTTAATACCAGCGCCTTTGTTAGGAACAGCTTTATTTATGTACACCAGATCACTTATAGAGATAGAACTAACAATGTTGCCGGTATTTGTCTCTACTACGGGTATAGCCTATGTTATAGGATTCATAACTTATACCGCACCAGCTGGTATAGGCGTTCGTGAAGGGATATTAATTATGTTGTTAAAAGATTATATCCCTGTATATATTATCTCTCCAATAGTTGTAAGTTTTCGGATAATAATAATAATAACAGAAGTATTTTTAGGTAGTATCTCTTATCTTATAGAGAAGAGGGATATACTGCTCCCCTGATTAGAATGGTCAGGTCAAAATGTGCCGAAAATTTACTAAAAAATGTCTCGACAAACAGGGAGCACTACAAGGGATGTTATAAATGAACATAAAGAGTGAAGTAAGCCCGGTTTACGAATCACCACTACTCTCAATTGTTATCCCTGTATTCAATGAAAAAGAAAATATACAACCCCTTTATGAAGAATTGAAAACAGAATTAGAAAAGATAAATAAAACCTATGAAATAATATTCGTTGATGATGGCTCAAATGATGGAACTAAAGACGAATTACTAAAATTGAATGACATAACTGTTAAACCGATATTTATAGAGAAAAATTCAGGAATCTCAGCTGCTTTAGAAAAAGGGTTCGCAAGCTCCTCTGGTAAATTAATTATAAGTATGGATGGCGATTTACAGAATGATCCTCGTGATATCCATCGTCTGCTACAGGAAATAGATGGTTACGATGCTGTTGTTACCTGGCGTAGAAAACGAAAAGACAATTTTATACGAAGAGTATTATCAAAAACAGGTAATCTTTTACGTAACTTAATAATCGGTGAGTCAATAAAAGACAGTTCCTCAACTATGCGTATTTATCAAAGTAGTGTAATTAAAAAAATCCACCTTTCTAATGGCATGCACAGATTTATCCCAACTTTACTACGAATAGAGGGTTATAAAATAAAAGAAGTGCCGATAAATCACAGACCACGAAAATGTGGAAAAAGTAAAATCAATTTATTTAAACGCATATTAAAAACCTCACGTGACGTATTTATTGTAAGAAAATTAAGGAAAAAATGATTGGCAATGCCAGCTAAGTGTATTATATTACCCAGGAGCACTAAAAGTAAAATATTTGTAAAATTGATAAGATGGCAAAAAAAGTACTGGTTTTTCTGGTTTATATCTTAATATCTGCTCATAACATCTATGCTGTCCCTGCTAAACAACAATTACATCAATTAAGACAACCTGATAATACTCCTGTAAATGTAAAACAAATCGGGGATGAAAATTATGCATATTTTGAAACTCAAGATGGTTATATTGTAGCAAGAGACCAGGACGGCTGGATTAAATATCTCTCAACTAACCTTAAAGATGAATTCCAATTTACTGACCTAAAAGTCAATATACATAAACCTGATAATTTAGTACCATATCTAAAACAAACTAAAAAACCGCTAAAAATAAATCATAAAAATAGACCTAAAATTACTGAAATACAAAAAACTGAAAATATTTTTAAAAAATTACCGGATAATAAAAAAAAGAATAGATGGGTCAATTTTATAAAATCAAAAATTAAAACTGAATATAATAATTATTCTATAAAGCAGAACGAATCATCACATAAATACACTATCCTTGATCCTATAGAAAATATTCTGGTTATCAGGATTGATTTCACAGATAAGAAAGGTGAGGTTTCACAAAATATACATAGAGAACTCCTGTTCGGAAACCAAAACGGATCATTGAAACATTATTTTTATGAGAATTCTTATGGTAACCTTGTCATAGCAGGCGATATATCGGGAAATGATTATTATCATAGTTCTTTTAAAATGGAATTTTATGGGGAAGACGATAACTGGTATCCGGATAATGCAAATACGCCGATTTATGAGCTAACACGAGAAGCTGTAAGACTTGCTGATAAAGATGTAGATTTCTCTAAATACGATAAAAATAACGATTGCGTAGTTGACCATCTTATAATTATTCATTCAGGTTATGATCAGGCTGAGAACGCTGTATCTACTGATATCTGGTCTCATTCGTGGTGGCTTCCTGATAGCGGCGAACCGGTTGATGGAGTTTACGTAAAGAACTACATAATGGTCTCCGAATATTCACCACTCGGTGTGATCGCTCACGAGTTTTTTCATGATTTAGGAGCACCGGATTTATATGATTTTGATTTTGATGGTTTCCCTGTTAGTGAATTCTGTCTTATGTCTTATGGTGTCTGGCTTAATGATGGTAAAACTCCATCTAATATCTGTTCGTATTTAAAAATGGATATAGATGCTGACGCTTCAAATGGTTATGCAGGCTGGCTCGCACCTGTTGAAATATCAGACAGCATAACAAGATTTCTACAAGTTCAGCCGCTTTCAGGCTGGACTGAACTACCACTACCTTTACTTTATCGTATTAATACCCAAAACCCTTCTGAATATTTTTTATGTGATTTTCGCAAGAAACAAAATTATGATTCATATCTCCCGGATGAGGGATTATGTATCTGGCATATTGATGAATCCATCCCTGAAAGATACGGCTCTTTTAACTCTGAGGAACCTTACAGAATAAATCTAATCTCGCCTGAACCATCAGATTATTATAAACAATTCGCCTGCTTTGATAATACTACTAATAATGGCGAGATATCACCATTCACAACCCCGGGAACAATCCTTAATAACAATGAATATACCTGTATATATCTCTCAAATATGAGTTCTGTTTCTGATACAATCTCATTGATATATAAAACAGCACCAGGACCGCCTGCTATTATATCTTTCGGAGTTTCAGAGATTACAGGGAATAATAACAACGTACCTGAATATAACGAAAAATTATCACTCACTATAGAGATAAAAAATATCGGATATAATACCTTGACTGAGGTTGCAGCAGAGATAGGTTCTACTGATAACGATTTAAAAATTCTAAATAATCAGGGTTTTTATGGTAATATAGAACCACAAAAAAGTAATATCTCAAACGATTTTATAATCTCTATCTCTGATTCGCTCTTTCAAACAAAAATAATCGAGTTACCTGTTTTAATAAGCGATAATAATAAAAATGTCTGGTATGAAAAAATATCGTTAAAAGTCTATGATAAATTCAAAATAGAAGAAGCTATCTCTATAGATACAAACACTGTAAATATTATCTTTTCCCACAATCTAAATCCCAACAGTATTACAGATTTATCAAACTATACTATTATTAGCGAATCAGATTCATCTATTTTGCAAGTTATCTCATCCACTCTATTTGATAGTAGTACAATACAACTAAAAACTAAAAATCAAAAACCAGCTGAAACATATAAACTAATCATAAACAATATAGTAGATGAGATTGAAAATATCATACCTTTTAATTCTACAACTTATTTCCTATCTTCTGTTATAGAGACTTACGAAATAGAAAAAGAGAGCATTCACAAAATAGAGCTTGATAAATACAGACCCTATGAGCCTGTGATACCTTTTAAACAGGTGCCTCCCCCACTTAATACTGCAAAATCGCAACCAAGAATATCTGAAAATAAAGAGATATTTGGGTTCTATCCATACTGGGCTTCTACAAGCAACTGGAATTACGATTTAATTTCCACTGTTTCTTTCTTTTCAGTTGAGGCTGCAAGTGATGGTTCTTTAACTGACCTTAATAGCTGGCCAAATTATTCTATTCTTACTACTCTTCATCAGAAAGGTATAAAGATAGTTTTAACCTGTACTTTATTTGGCGGCACAAACATAGCTACACTTGTTGCAAGCTCAACATATCGTTCTAATCTAATAAATAATCTAAAAACCCAGGTAAAGAATGGTAACGCTGAAGGTGTTTGTATAGATTTCGAATATGTCTCTTCATCTTCAAAAAATAATTTCACAACCTTTATGACCGAGCTTCGTGATGCTTTTAAAAATGAAAACCCTGATTATATTATCACTATGGCTGGTCCTGCAATAGGCAGCGGTTATGGTTATGATTATGATGCACTTGCTGATAGATGTGATTATATCTTTATTATGGCTTATGATTATCACTGGTCAGGCGGCGACCCTGGTCCTGTGGCACCACTTTATCCAAGCACTTTTTGGAGCACGGTCTATAATGATTCCTATACGGTAACAGATTATCAGGAGAAAATAGGTGTTCAGGCTTCTTGTACGATGGTCCTTGGTATCCCTTATTATGGTTATAACTGGCCAAGCACTGATTATGATACACCAGGAACAAAGCGGGCTAATGCTTCTTCTATTACATATACAAATGCAAAGAACGCTGCTGATTCCTGGGGCAGGATCTGGGACCCTATCTCATCAACACCGTGGTATAAGTATGGTGCACCATCTGATACACGCCAGGTCTGGTACGATGATAGTCAAAGTATAAGATTAAAATATAGCGATATGGTAAAGGCTCAAGACCTGCGTGGTGCTGGTATGTGGGCACTTGGTTATGATGGTAGTAAGACAGAATTATGGCAAGCTATTGAAGATTATTTCGGTACACCCTCGCCACCAGTGCTGATTTATGCAAAGAATATCGGTAGTGGAAAGGTTAGATTGAGCTGGTTATTACCCACTCAATCTGATTTTGATAAAAGTAGGGTCTATCAAAGTACTAATGGTGAAAATTTTTCACTTGTTGCTACGTTAAATAATCCTACTAACACTTATGATGTTTCAGGTTTGACAAATGGTAATCTCTATTATTTCGCGGTAACAGCTGTTGATACAGGTAATAATGAGAGCAGAAAGAGTGAAATCTTTGCAGTCTCTGTAACGAGCGGAACACCGACTGTGCTTGTTGTAGCTGATGATAACCGTTATATAAAAAGTGCTTATGCACAATTTTATGCCAGGCCACTTTATAATAATAATTACTCGTTTGATTACTGCGATAGTTATGCGATTGTGAATGATATTATTCTTCTCTCTGATTATGATGTAGTAATCTGGTATACAGGCAGGGATTCAACTGGTGGCAGCAGAACATTTACAAGTGCGGAACAGACGCGGGTACAAAGTTATCTTGATAGTGGTGGTAATTTTTTTGTTTCAGGTCAGGAGCTTGGTTATGACCTTGATTATCAAGGTGGCGGTGTTGCGTTTTATAATAACTATTTAAAAGCAGATTATAGTGCTGATGATGCTGGAAACAGTCTTGCTGTTAGTGGTGTGGCCGGCGGTATCTTTGACGGTATAAGTTTTACAATAGACAGGGATGATAATGGAGGTGATAGTGGAGGTGCTTATGATGCTACGTATCCTGATTCGATCTCAGCGTATGGTGGTGGCATTCTATGCTTACGATATTCAACTGGTTCTGGTGCCGGAGTGAATTTCAACGATACATACAGATTAGTTCATTTTGCGTTCCCTTTTGAGACAATAACAACAGAAACCGCACGTATCAGTGTAATACAAAAGATTATGGATTATTTCGCTGCTGAGACCACTTTTTATGATGTTATAGCACCAGCAAAACCTACTCTTTTATCTTTAACTAATAATGGTAACGATAGTATAACTATCCGCTGGAAAAATCCTGCTGATACTGATATCTCGTATATAAAAATTTATAAAAGTACAGACGGCTCTAACTTCTCAGTCTCTGATACACAACCAGCTCTAAATTTAACTACTAATCTATCAGGACTTACTAACTCTCTTTTATATTATTTTGCTTTAACTATAGTTGATAGTTCTGGTAATGAAAGCACAAATAGCGATACCTATTGCATACGAATAAGTACCGACACAGCACCTATTCTTATCGTTGAAGATGATAATCGTTATGGTGTTAATAATTATTCGAAATATTATGGTGAAAGTTTAAGAGAAGCAGGTTATTATTTTGATAACGCATCAGCAGAAGCTGTTGTCGGTGATACTATATTTCTGGATTCGTATTCTGCTGTTATCTGGTTTACTTCCAGAGATTCTAAATGGGGTTATATAACTTTTACAGATGATGAAGAGACAAAAGCAAGAAATTATCTAAAAAATGGTGGCAACCTTTTTACTACAGGCCAGGAAATAGGTTATGATCTTGATGGTCAGAATTTAGGTGAAGATTTTTATTTTAACTATTTAAAATCGTTTTATTCAGCGGATGATGCTGGTAACAATGTAAGTGTAAATGGGATAAGTGGCGGTATTTTTGATGGTCTTAGTTTCGCTATCGATGCTGATAATGGTATAAATGATGGCGGTGCTTACGACGCTACGTACCCTGATTCTATTGGCGTTTATCCAGGTGGAGATGGTTCTCTTAATCTTTTATACTCAAATTATAAAGGTGCAGGTGTTAATTTTAGCGGGACCGTTCCAGCAGGATCAGAAACTTGTAAGGTCGTAAATTTTGGGTTCCCGTTTGAATGTATTACGACATCCCCAAACCGAAAACTTGTTATCCAGAAAATAATGGAATATTTTAATCTTGGAACTACAGACACTCCTGTTATTTTAGTATCACCATTACAATACACCAAACAGCAAGCAGCATCACCCTGGACTATTAATTTAGTCGCAACTGATAATCAGGATACTACTCTTTATCTTAATTGGTCTCTATTTGATACTGATGCAACTTTATGGGACAGCATGGTTATTACCGAGGGTGAAACTGATTATTTAACGTTGTATCAGAAAACTACAGGTGTTGGTAGTGATACTTTTACATTAAGGGTTGAGGATTCTGATGGTTATTTTGATACGGTTAGTATAGTTGTTTTAATTCAATCGATTTATAAACCAGATACACCGATATTCCAATACATTGTGAATAATCTAACAGGAACAAGTGTTAATCTGTGCTGGTATGATGATACGTATGCAAGTAAATACTGGATTTATCAAAGCACTGATGGATCAAACTTTATTTTAAGTGATACTATCTTTAATTCTGAGACGAGCGCAACTCTAACCGGACGATTGAATAATACTCTTTATTATTTTCGATTAAAAGGTCTCAATAATGTTGATACCGAGAGTGATTTTTCAGATATGTATGCGGTTCGCACCACCGCAAACCCTGTTGATTTACTTATAGTTGAGGATGATAATCGCTATGGCTCAAATGATTATATAATCAATTATGCAAAAGCGCTGGATTCATTCTCATATAATTTTAATTGTTGTTCAAGAGAAGCAATCGCAGATGGCTATGTCTCATTACTTGATTATGATAAAGTGATATGGTTTACTTCTAAAGACTCAAACTGGGGTGAGGGAACATTTTATCAGGACGAACAAGCAAAAATCATCGAGTATTTAGAAGATGGCGGCAATCTATTTGTAAGCGGGAATGAGATAGGTTATGACCTTGATTACAAAAACAATGGTCAATCTTTTTACAACAACTACTTAAAAGCTGATTATGGAGCTGATGATTCATTAAAATATAAAGTAGTGGGTTCAGATAGCGGTATATTTGATAACCTATTGATAAATATTTACACAGACGATGCAGGTTCTACGCAGGGTATATCAGCGTATCAGGCAAAATGGCCTGATCGGTTCAGTTTCACAACAACCGGGTATAACAATTCTCAAACTGCGATGCAGTATGAATCAGAGACAGGTTATGCTGCCGGGATTCAGTTTGCAGGTGGACTCGAGACAAGCGATAGTGTATGTAAACTTGTTCATCTCGGGTTTGCATTCGAAATAATAAATGATACGGCTGCACGAAACGAGGTTATGAGAAGCATAATAAATTTTTTTGATAGTAGTTGTGTATCAGGAAAAATAAATCTTGAAGATTTAACATATTGCACAGGTGGTGCGACTGTATATTTAATTAAATCAGACAATTCAGAGACACAGGTTTATACCACAGGAGAAAATGGCTTCTTTAGTTTTGTGAATGTAGCCTCTGGAGATTATTACCTCAGGGTAAGAAAGAGTGGGTTTTTAGAGACAAAAACAGATAATTTTTCAGTAACAAACAATATTGATACCTATATAACAAGTATTACACTTTCAGGTGGTGACGCATACGAGGACAATATGATAAACCTGCTTGACGCAGCGTTAGTAAAGATATGCATAGACAACTCTACTTATGATACAAATGCTGACATAAATAAAGACAATGTTGTAAACTATTTAGACCTTCAGTATATCCGTCTCAATTTCGGTGCTATTGGTAAATAAATTTCAGCCATCCCCTAATATCCTTTGTGCTTCTTTTCCTCCCCTTTAAAGTGTCTTATGTTTCAGGGGAGCAGTATATTGATACCATCTAATTCCTCTTGAGGAATTGACAATAAAGGAGACGGTCTTTATTTATGTTCAGGAACAAGGGACGTATGCAGGCAAGGAAAGTTAAACACTTGTTATTAAAAATAAAGGAAATATTTTTTCTCCTGATTTTTTGTCGGTAATCACCTTATAGTGTATACTGTCTGAATCACAAAAAAAGATAATTGACAGATAGAATAATATGCTATATTTTTCAAAATATGAAAGATACGGCATTCGATGGAATAAGAGAAGTATTGGTAAAATATCCTGAAATTTTATTTGCTTTAGTATTTGGGTCTTATGCAAGAAAAGAAGCCCTGATACTTGATATTGATATTGCCGTATATTTAAAGAATAATAACTATTGTAAAAATATAATTTTAACAGATGCAATTAGCGATGAATTAAAAAAAATACTTTTAATTAAACCTGATGTAGTAGTATTAAATGAGGCTCCTCTCTCATTTCAGTTACAGGTCATAACCGAAAGTATTCTTGTATATTGCGTAAATGATGATATTTATACAGATTATCTTGAGGATTTATCGCGGAAATCCATAGAGACTATGTATTTCAGGGCGCAGGAAATAGAAGACCTTGAGCGAGTATTAAAAATATGATTCAAAAATATACTATCGCAAGATTTATTTCTAAAATACAAGAGGAGAAGAAATTATTAGAAGAGGTCATATTAAAAGAAGCCGTAGAATTTTTACAGGATCAAAAAGTTATTCGGGCAACAAAATATTCTATTATAATTATTGTTGAATCCATGTTAAACATTTTACAGCACATACTTGCAAAAGAAAAACGAGTTGTAATACAGAGTTACAACGACGCTTTAACAAAAGCAGGGGCATATGGAATATTAACCCTTGTTTTATCAGAAAAACTCAGGTTTTTAGTTAAATTAAGAAACGAGTATTTATTGCACGGTTACTGGAAATGCGACGACCTTCTGCTTTTTAATTTGATTAAGGACAATATAGAGGATATAGACGCTTTTGTATTAGAAATTAAGAAATACATATCGTAAACCTGATTTTATTGAAGCAATAGACAAAATGAAACAGATTTTAAAATCCATTTGAGGAATCGGGCTGAGTGGTATTTGATTGATAATTTAGCTTGACAAAGAAAAAAATATTTATTATTTTACAATCAAATAAAATATTGTGCATGGGTGACCTTGGCATTAAAGGTATAATAGGGAAGTGCATTTGCTACGGACCCGCCGCTGTAACCGGAGACGAAAGCTACACAAGTCCACTGTTCACTGTTCTGCAAAAAGCAGACAAAGTGGATGGGAAGGCGTAGTTAGTAGAGTGACCCGGGAGTCAGAAGACCTGCCCACGCATATTCACCGATAATCTTCGATGGTAAAGAAGAAGGTGATAAGGTTTGTGTTTTTGGATAAAAACAGGGGAATCCCCAAACCAATTGGGTTGGGGATTTTTTTTTTATATGAAAGACATTACTGAACAACTGAAAAAAAGACTTTTTGATGTTATAAAGCTAAACGCAACTACTGGTTTACTTTTCTCCGGCGGGCTGGATACAAGTATTTTAGCTGCGATTAATCCTGACGCAAAAGCGATTACTATAAGCCTGGAATCATATGGTGAGGATATTAAGTATTCCAATTTAGTAAAGAATCTTCTTAACATAGAATATTTTTATAGAAGCGTACATATCGATGAGGCTATAAAGGCAATTCCAGAAGTGGTACGGATACTTAAAAGCTTCGATCCAGCAATCCCCAATGATATTGTTGTTTATTTTGGATTAAAATTTGCGAAAGAGCTGGGAATAACTGAGGTGATGACAGGCGATGGGGCTGATGAACTTTTTGCTGGCTATAATTTTATGCAAAAGATAGATGACATGGAAGGCTATATTAAAAAAATATCACAAGATATGAGATTCAGCTCTAATATTTTAGGAAATTTTTTGGGGATAAGAGTAGTCCAACCTTTTTTGAACAACGAAATTATTAAGTTCGCTTTATCAATAAATCCGGAACTCAAATTAAGAAGGGAGAACACAAAAATCTGGGGGAAATGGATTTTGCGTAAGGCTTTTGAAGATATTTTGCCCAAGGAGATTATATGGCAAAACAAAAGGGCTTTGGAAATTGGATCAGGGATGAGTAAGATTCGAGAGATTATCTCTCGCAAAATAACTGACGAAGAGTTTAAGGAGAATAGATATCCTATGAAGTTTATAAATAAGGAACATCTTTATTATTATAAGGTATACAAAGATGTTGTAGGAGAAATCCAAAAACCAGGTAGTGATGAAAAACCATGTCCTGGTTGTGGAGCTGGAATAAAGTTAAGAGGTTTCCACTGCAAGGTATGTGGATATACATTAGACTGGAGGCCGTAAAATGAAGGCATTTTGTAGCTGGAGTGGAGGTAAAGAGACCGTCCTCGCTTTATATAAGACGATGCAGAATCTGGATCTCGAAGTCGCTTATCTTTTAAATATGATTTCTGAAGATGGCAAACATTCTCGTTCTCATGGTGTTGGCGTAGACTTTATGAGACTCCAGGCAGAATCCATCGGGATTCCGATTATCCAGAAAAAAACCACATGGAAGACTTATGAAGGAGAGTTCAAAAGAGCTATTTCTGATCTTAAAAAAGAAGATATTGAAGCAGGAGTATTTGGAGATATTGACCTGCAAGAACACCGAGATTGGATAGAAAGGGTTTGCAAGGACATAGATATAAAACCTTTACTACCATTGTGGAATGGGAAAAGAGAAGAACTACTTAAAGAGTTTATTCAAACAGGGTTTAAGGCTATTGTCGTATCCTGCCGAGCTGATCTTTTGAGTAAGGAGTGGTTGGGTCGGAAAATAGATGAAGCTTTTATAAAAGATTTAAAAGTTATGAACAATGTCGATCTCTGCGGCGAAAATGGCGAATACCACACCTTTGTTTATGATGGTCCTATTTTTAATAAGCCCGTAGAGTTTGATATTGGAAAGAAGATGTTGAAGAACAAACAATGGTTTTTAGATTTAATAAAGAGAATCAAAAACAAGGGATCTGATGTTAGGATTACTTAATAAAGGTGCATGGGTAATGTACCCTATATTCTTTTGTTCGGTTATAGCGCTAGCTATAGTTATAGAAAGATTTGTTTATTATATATGGACAAAAGAAAATTATAATAGATTTTTGCAAGAAATAAAAAAATGTATTTCTGCTTTGTGGGCTTAAAGGAAATCAAAAAAAAGGAGGTATCTACTCGATGATTAAAAGAATGTTAAAATATATTGGGTTGGGATTTCCTATAGCCCTTTTAGTAATTACCTTAGAAGCGTTTGCGCAGGAGGATACGGAACTGGTTACTGAATTAGGCATGATTGTAGTAACTGCATCCAGGGAAAAAGAACCCAAAAGAGAAGTTATTGCCAATGTCACAGTGATCGATGAGGCAGAGATTAGCCATTCTTCAGCCAGGGATTTAGGTGAACTACTGGCAGAAAAAGGTATAGGTCATATACACAAATACCCTGGCACTTTGACCTCTGTTGGCATCCGCGGATTCAGAACAGAAACACATGGTAACGATCTTGAGGGCTATGTCCTTGTTCTTCTTGACGGCAGAAGGGCAGGAACAGGAAATATTGCTAAGATTATGACAAAAAATATTGAGAGGATTGAGATTATTAGAGGACCTGCCTCAGTTCAATACGGTTCTGCGGCTATGGGCGGTGTCATAAACGTGATTACCAAACAGGGAGAGGGAAAACCAGAGGTATTTTTGGAAGGTATGTACGGAAGTTTTGAACATAGGGAAGGAAGCATAGAATTTTCCGGGAAGAATAAGAGATTTGATTTCTCAGGTAGTTATACATCGCAAACCATGGATGACTACGATGTTGGAGATGGTGAAAGATACTATAACACGGGCATTGATAAAAACCAAAACAGCAGTTTAAATCTTGGTTATGAATTCTTACCAGAAAATCGTATTGGGCTCATTTACCATTATTTTGATGCAAATCATGCAGGTTCACCAGGTTACATGAGCAAAAACGATTTAGACGACTACTCCGATAAGAAAATTGAGTCCATTGACCTTGTTTATGACGGAGGGACCCAAGACAACCTTTATTCTTGGAAATTAAGATATTTTGATGGTGAGGATAAGAATAAATGGGTCGATCCTGAAGAAAGTAATCCTGATGGCAGGGATGATGGAAATCCATCAGAGCAGAAAACAGATCAGAAAGGAGCACAGGCACAGGTCTCTTTACACCGGAAAGACTCAACATTTACAGCAGGCTTTGACTGGGTAGATTACGAAATTGAAACCACCTGGGATCCAAAGGAATCAGAGCATGAGAATCCTGCTTATTTTCTTCTGGCTAAAACGAAACTTCTTGACCAAAGATTTATCATTTCCGGTGGGTTTAGATATGATGAATATGAAGTAGAAATAAAGAAAGGTCAAGGAAGAAAGGAGAGTGGTCATCATACCTCACCCCGAATTGGTATTGCTTATCTTCTGAGTGACTTTCTGAAACTCAGGACTAACTACGGAGAAGCATTCAAGATGCCCTCGCCCAAACAACTGGCAGCAGACTTTACTTCTTGGTCCACTCATTATGTTGGGAACCCGGCTCTTAAGCCTGAAAAAAGTAAAACATTCGAAGGGGGCATAGACATAAGTTATAGTGCTTTTAACGTTGACCTTACTTACTTTCATACCGACTACAGAGATAAGATACAGACTACAACAACCACTGCCGGGGATAAGACATGGGAAAATGTAGGTAAGGCAACTATAGCAGGATTTGAAGGTAATCTATCTTATACAGGAGACCTTTTTGGACGGATTAAGGTGAGACCATATCTTGGTTTTGTCGATTTTACAAAGTTCAAGGATGAAGAGGCTGGCGAAGACCTTCAATATATTTCTGAACTTCACCTTACATACGGGATTACTGTTCCTGATTTTAAGGGATTTTCTACAGCTCTTAGATTTGCTTATGTCGGGGAGCAGACAATAACAGATTACGAAAGCGGTTGGCCCTACCCTGAAATAAAGAAAGCAGGTTTTTCGGTTGCCAATTTAACAGTTAGTAAAAAGGTTCTTGAATTTCAAAAACGCGGAACCTTGAGCATGAAAGGTGAGATTCGGAACCTCTTTGATAAGGATTATGCATACGTAAAAGGGTTCCCTATGCCAGAAAGGAGCTTTTCTCTTGGTTTGAGGTATGAGTTTTAATGAAAAGTTTTAAAAAAGGAGAGATTTTATGATTAGACCTTTCTGGATTGCTGGAATACTTTTTACTCTTTCCATATTTGGTATCAAGGTTGGTCTGGGTGCAGCGGGAATATGTTACAACAAGAATCTTAGTCTCAGAAGAAAATCTCTGTTTCTCTCAGGGATCTTTACAATCTATCTTCTTCTTTTCGGAGGTCTTTATATTTTAGTAGCTCATTTTCAGTTATTGAATTATCTGGACCGGTTTTTGGAGGCTCTTCGCTACGGTATGCTTATACATCTTTTAATTGCTTCAGGACTTATTCTGTGGGGTGTGAGGTTATTGCTGCCTCCTCAGGGGTCGAACATTTGTGACTATAGAGGTTCGTTTCTGCTCATCTTTCCATGCCCGGTTTGCGCAACCGCGATTTTGCTTACTCTTTCTTTTGGTTATAGCTTGTTTTCCATCTCTCTGTCTGCTACCACAGGAATTCTTTTGGGAGTATTTTTGGGTATCTCTTTACTGACCCTGCTTACTACTATTCCCTTTCGCAGAAAAATAATAGATTCAACAGGTTCTTTTATAGGGATTACAATGTTGATCGTGGCTGCCTATTTCCTCCTTACTATAATCATTGCCCCTATCTATCAGGAGACTCTGGATGTTTATAATTTAGCTTCCCGAAATGCAGAAGGAGGGACGCAGGATTCAATGTCACTTTTGGCCATATTAGCTACAGTTACCATTCTTTTTGGAATTGGTTTTTTTCGTAACCTGTTGAAAACAAAGGAGTGAGATTATGGTAAATCCATTAGCTTTATTGCAGACGATTATTTATGGTATCTCTTCCAGCCTTCTCTATCCAGTGATGGTGTTATTGATTATTTTATTTGCATGGATGGTAATTTTTGCAGGAGGTTTTTTTGCTGAATGGATAGATAGATTGCGCTTGAAGAAAAATGTGGATATCACTAAGTATTTGAGTCAGATTCAAAGAGAAAAAGAATTGCCAGAGAGTGTAAAGATGCAGCTACCTATGCGAGTTCGCACCTATGCAGAAAAACTTACTTCCCTTTTACAAACCAAAGATGATTTTTTTCAGGAGAAGGTGGAAGCCCTAATTCAAGAAAAGGAAATGAAATTAACAAAAGAGGTAGATCGCACCAGGCTGGTTGTCCGTATCGGGCCGAGCCTTGGCCTTATGGGTACACTAATTCCTATGGGGACAGGACTGGCTGCCTTAAGCCAAGGTAACCTTACCCAGCTGACCTCCAGTTTAATTATCGCCTTTACTACCACGGTAGTGGGATTGGCATTAGGTATATTAGCTTACTTTTTTACCACCATAAAGAGTAGGTGGGTACAAGAGGATATGAGAAATATTGAGTTGATTACTGAAGCGATGGTAAAGGAGGAAAGTAAATGAGATATCTTAGAAAAAGGCGTTTATTTACTTCCAGAGATCTTGGCAGTGATGATGACCCTTTAAGTGGCGTGGCTAACCTTTTTGATGTAGGATTGGTCTTTATTGTTGGACTATTTTTAGCATTAATGACTGTTTATCATGTTATGGATTTCTTTTCTGAAAAGAGTGAGATTACTATTATGAAGAAGAATGAAGAAGGCCAGATGGAGATTATTACTAAAAAAGGTAAAGAGGTTAAGATTGAGAAGGTAACGGATAAAAAGATAGGTGGCGAAGAAGGAGTAAGAATAGGTATAGCTTATCAACTAAAAGATGGGAGGATGATCTATGTACCGGAAGATTAACAGCAAAAGACAAAATATATGTTGGTATACTGCTCCCCTGAAACGTGAGACACTTTAAAGGGGAGGAAAAGAGGCACAAAGGATATTAGGGGATTGGTCATAGGGGATGGGGTATATTAGGGGGCGGCGGTTAGGGGTTAGGGGTCGGGAGTCGAGAGTCGTGAGTCAAAACAGGACTCAAGACTCAAGACTTTTCAGCTGGCTTTTGGCTTTTGGCTCCAGCCGGCTGTAGTCCGTAGCCCGTAGCCTGTACCCCGAATTATTAGAGTTACAGCGTTTTTCAGAGGAGGGAGCTCGAAGATTAATGCCATTAGTGTGGAAAAGAGCTATTTTCTGCTTTTTGTTTCTAACAATTATAGTTTTACCAGCCATAGCTAAAGAAAAGAAAAAGATTACACTACTCATCGCCGGATCTGAGTCTTATAAAGTGAGACAGGCTGTCTCTGAGGTATTAGAGCTCCGGACAGTAGCCGAAGATTATGATTTTTATTTATATACCAACGAGGATGTGAACCTTGGAAGGGTTGACCATGAGATTATTGGCCGGTCCATGATTTTAATCGTTGATATTATGTATCGGGAACTGGCCGATTACGTCTTACAGAACGTAGATTTCAGAATGACAAAGGTCTACGGTGTACGGCAGAGGAATGGAGAAACAAAAAACATAATCTCTGATGAAAAAGTAAAAGGTTATTATTCGCTGGCCAGTAAAAAGAATATAAAAAATCTTCTCCTCTTTCTTCTCCACAGGGACGGTCATATTGAAGTTAGTTATGAAGAACCCTCAAAACTGCCTGAAAAAGGTTTTTTTCATCCCCTGGCAGGCGGGATATTTGACACCTTTGATGAGTATTTATCCTGGTATAAAAAGCAAGAACTCTATAAAAAAGACGGTTTCTGGGTCGGAGTGGCTGATTATTCATCCTATGCCAATCCCGGAGAAACAGGCAAGATAGTAAGTGCTCTAATTCTCTCTTTGGAAAAGAATAATATCAATGTAGTTGCTGGCTTTGCCTATCCTTCTAAACCTGAGGACCTATTTTTTGATAGAGAGGGTAATTTACTTGTTGACCTCATCTGTGGACTTTGCTTTAAGATGTCTGCTACTGCTACTGAGGAAACACGAGAGAAATTCATGAAATTAGGGCTCCCTGTTCTTAACCTCATAAGAATTCAGAGGACTATTTCTGAATGGAGAAAGTCGCCGCAGGGGCTAAGCACGGATGAGATTACATGGCAGATATGTGTACCGGAATTCAATGGTTTAATTGAGCCTTCTGTTTTAGGAGGTCGGGTAGCTTTAAAGGATGAGCGTACAGGTAAAGAGTTTTATGAACCCAGGCCAATTATGGAAAATATTGAATTTATAATTAAACGGATAAAAACCTGGAGAAATTTACAGACAAAACCAAACAAAGATAAGAAAATTGCCATTATTTATTGGAATCATACCCCTGGTAAACAAAATGTTGGAGCAAGTTACCTTAATGTCTTTAGAAGCCTGGAAGTAATTCTAAAGCGAATGCGAGATGAAGGTTATTCTATAGAAGGGGAACTTCCTTCGGAAGAAGAGATTAAGGAACTTGTATTGAAAAGCGGCCGCAATATCAGCTCCTGGACCCCAGGTGAACTCGATGATTTACTCAAAAGTAAAAGGGTTATCCATTGGCCGGTATCCGATTATTTAAAATTTTATTGCGAACTCGATCCAGATTACCGTAAAAAGGTAGAGGAACAATGGGGAAAGCCCGAAGATTCTAAGATTATGGTCAAAAACAATGATTTCATCATCCCCTGCGTTCCTCTTGGTAATGTTATTCTTCTACCTCAACCTGCAAGGGGCTGGGGTGATAACCCAATGAAACTCTATCATGACCCCAATATATACCCACATCATCAATATACTGCCTTTTATCTCTGGCTTAAGCATGAATTCAAGGCTGACGCCATTGTCTCACTGGGCAAGCATGGCACTCATGAATGGCTTCCGGGAAAACAGGCAGGTTTAAGTCAATCCTGTCCTCCAGAGGTGCTCATACAAGACCTACCCAACCTCTATCCTTATATTGTAGATAATATCGGGGAGGGTATACAGGCAAAACGTCGTGGACGAGGTGTAATTATTGACCATCTTATTCCAGCTTTAAAAAAGGCTGGAATTTATCAGGAGTATCGGGAACTGGCTGTCTTGATAGATGAATACAATGATGCTTTGTCTCGTGACGAAAAACTAGCTGAAGAAAAATTTAAGAGGATAGTAATTATGGTAAAAAAACTTGGGTTAGATAAAGATCTGCTTTTAGAAAAAATCGATGAAGATGCTATTGAAAAAATCGAACATTACCTAATAGAACTACAAGAAGTTAATGTACCTTATGGTCTGCATACTTTTGGAGTATCACCACAAGGAGAGGCATTAGAAGAGATCAGCCAGCTTATCAAAGATAGAAACGAAAATACTCCTTTATCTGAAATTAAAGAAAAACTAAGTCTCTGCCATCTGGAATTAGATAAGCTTGTCGCTGGACTGGAAGGTAAATACATCGTATCAGGTGAAGGTAACGATCCTTTAAGAAATCCAGATGCTATCCCAACAGGTAGAAATTTTTACGGGTTTGACCCTGCAAAAGTTCCTTCAAAGGACGCTTACACTCTGGGCAAAAAGCAGGCCGAGGAGATGATTCAGAAATACTTAAATGAAAACAGTAAGTATCCGGATAAGATTGGGCTTATTTTCTGGGCAACTGAAGTTCATCGCAACGAAGGAGTCCAGGTTGGTGTTGCACTTTATCTTTTGGGAATGAAACCTATCTGGGATAAAAACAATCGTGTACGTGGTGTTGAACCAATTCCGGGTGAACTGCTTGGCAGACCCAGGATAGATGTCCATCTACAAACTTCAGGACTTTTCCGGGATTCTTTTCCTAATGTGATGATTCTTTTAGATGAAGCAGTACGTCAGTCAGCCCAGATTAAAGATGTAGAGAATTTTATTGCAAAACACAGTCAAAAGATAAAAGAATATCTTATTGAAAAAGGATACAACGAAGATAAGGCAGAAAAACTAAGTTATACACGTGTCTTTAGCGAAGCACAGGGTGCATATATGACCAAACTTCAGGAACTGGTTCCCCATAGTGGAATCTGGGAAAGTGATGAAGAACTTGCAGATGTTTTTATTCATAATGTCTCGTTTGCTTATGGCAAGAATCTATGGGGAGATCAATTGAAAAACGTTTATAAAAAGAGTCTTGAGGATGTAAAAATGACTATGCATACGAATTCTTCTAATGTTTACGGAGTAATTGACAATGATGATGTTTTTGCCTATTTAGGTGGGCTTTCTCTGGCAGTAAAGAGTATCACTGGCAAATATCCGGATGTCGTTATCTCTGATCAGAAAGATTCGGATACAGCCCGTATTGAGGATATCGAAAGGACCATTGGCGAGGAGCTACGTGCTCGTTATCTGAACCCAAAATGGATTGAAGGAATGACGAAAGAAGATTATGCTGGAGCAAGAGAGATGGATAAATTCGTGGAGTATTTGTGGGGCTGGCAGGTAGTCACGCCGTTTGCTGTTGATAAAACAAAGTGGGAACAGGTCTATGAGGTTTACATTAAGGATAAGTATAAACTTAAAATCAAAGAATTTTTCGATAAAGCCAGTCCCTGGGCAATGCAGTCTATTGAGGCCAGGATGCTTGAAGCGATACGGAAAGATTACTGGGACGCCCCGGATAAAATTAAAAAGAACTTAGCTGTAAAATATGCAATTAGCGTTATTGAAAAAGGTCTTGCTTGTTGTCACCATACCTGTAATAACCCCCTCCTGAATCAGATGGTTGTCAATATCATCTCTATCCCGGGTTTACTCTCTCCTGAATTAGTTAATCAATTTAAGCTCGTTGTCTCTAAAACAGTGGGGATGAATATAGAAAAGGCGGTAGAACAAAGAAAGGCATTACAGGAGAGGCTTGGCCAGACTACCAAAAAGATTCAGCAGGAAGAGGAAGTAATTAAAGGCAAAGAACAAGAAAAAGAGATTCAGCAGGAAGAGGAAGTAGTTAAAGGCAAAGAACAAGAGAAAGAGAAAAAAATAGAAGGTTACGAAATGATTGAGGAAAAAAAAGAGGATACAAAGCTGGTTAGTTCTGGAGCTGCCTGGACAGTAACGATTATTGTTCTCGGGTTTTTGGGTTTACTTATTGCAGGATGGCTCCGAAAACGATAAAAATATGAACGAAAATAAAGCGATTATTATTTTAGCTCATGGCAGTAGAAACAGCCAGGCAAAAGAGGAATTTTTAAAGCTTGTCAATTCTGTAAGTGAAAAATTGCCGTCTTACAGAATCGAACCAGCATTTTTCCAGTTTTCAAAATATAATTTACCAAATGTTTTAAGTAAGCTTGCTCAGGAAGGTTATAAAAAAATAAGAATAATTCCTGCATTTCTTTTTCAAGGTATGCATATAAATAAAGATATACCAGAGGCAATTTCAAAAATAAAAGAGAATTTACCAGATTTAGAAATTTCTCTTTCTATTACGCTTTGGCCGGATGAAAGAATATCAGAGATTATAGTCGAGCGTATCATAGAGGAGCCAGGATGTTAAAACAGTTCTTAAGCCCCAAGGAGATTGAAAAGAAAAGTTTAAAAATTATAGAGTCAAAAGTGGGTAATCTTGGCGTAACCAGAGAAAAAAAAGAAATTATCATGCGTGTTGCCCATGCCACAGCAGATATTGAGATTGCAAAAGGAATCATCTTTCATCCTCAGGCCATAGAAAAGGGTATATTGGCTATTAGAACAAGTAGAGATATTATAACTGATGTGGAGATGGTTAAAGCAGGGATTCGAATAAAGGAGCTTAAAAATTTTGGAAATAGAATATTTTGTTTTTTAAACGATGAAAAAGTTGAAAAAGAGGCTAAGGATAAAAATTTACCCAGGGCTCGTTTGGCTATACGCCGGGCTGCCTCACATCTTGATGATAACATTGTTGTTATCGGGAATGCACCTACTGCACTTTTTGAATTGCTTAGCTTGATTAAAGAAGGGAAGGTTTCTCCAGCATTAGTTATCGGTACCCCTGTGGGATTTGTTGGAGCAGCTGAATCCAAAAAAGCTTTACGCAAAATTTCGGTTCCATATATCACAAATAAAAGCAGAAAAGGAGGAAGTGCAGTAGCCTGCGCAATTATAAATGCCATTATTAAGTTAGCTATCAGGTGATACTATGTTAAGAAAAGGCGTAACTACAGGAGCATGTGCTCAAGCTGCAGCAAAAGCTTGTGCATTGATGTTAGCTCAAAAAGAGATAATCGAAACTGTTGAGGTTCAACTTCCTAACGGAGAAAACAAGGAATTTACTCTTTTGGAGCAGAAAGTCAATAAGGATTATGCCAGATGCGGGGTTAAAAAAGATGCAGGAGACGAAGATGATGTTACTGACGGCATTAAAATTTATTGCGAAATCAGAAAGGCTTCTATTAAAGGCATAAGCATTAAAGGTGGAAAGGGCGTTGGTATAGTTACAAAACATGGTTTGGCTGTACCTCCAGGTGAGTATGCAATTAATCCTGTCCCACGGAAGATGATACTAAGGAATGTAAGCGAAATATTACCTATAAAAAAACAAGGTTTTGTTGTAGAAATTTCTGTGCCAGAGGGAGAAGAGATAGCCAGGAAGACTTACAATCCCAGATTGGGAATTAAAGGTGGCATATCGATTATTGGAACCACAGGTATTGTCGAGCCGAACTCTATAGATGCATACAAGGCCTCGCTATCTTTAGAGTTAAACATTGCTAAGGCTAATGGCAATAAAGTTATAAATCTTTGCTCTGGCTATATTGGTGAGAGAGTTCTTCGTGAAAGATTCAAAGTAAGCAAGAAATCGATTATTAAGATAGGGGACCATGTTGGATTTATGTTGGAAGAGTGCGTTAGGAAACATATCTCTAATGTAGTATTGGTAGGTCATATTGGAAAGCTGGTTAAAGTAGCAGCTGGGATGTTCAATACTCATAGCAAATTTGGAGATGCAAGACTTGAGACGCTCGCAGCTTTTGCAGCTTCCTGCGGAGCAAAAAGGGAACTAGTAAATAAAATTTTGAATATGAAATTGGCAGAGGAAACTGTAGAGGTATTAAAGAAGAACAAACTTGAGGTTACATTTGAAAGAATAGCTGAAAGAGTAGTCCAGAGGTCGGAAGAGCTCTGTGGTGGTAAATTGAAAATCGCCTGTATCCTTTTATCACTCAAAGGTGAAATATTAGGTACAGCACCAAAAGACTTATTAGAGAAGAACAAATGAGAAAAGTTCATATCGTTGGACTAGGACCAGGCTCGAGAGATTATTTGACGTTAAAAGCTTTAAAAGTTATTCAAAAAGCCGATGTCCTAATCGGGGCAAGAAGGCATCTATCCTTGTTTAGTAAATTTAAAAAAAAGACTATCTATCTTAAGGAAAATTATTCTAAAGTCCTAAAATTTATTTTGCAAAATAAGGACAAAAAGAATTTAGCTGTTTTAGTTTCAGGTGACCCCGGAATTTTTAGTTTCTCTGCTCAAATTACTAAAAGATTAAAACCGTATGAATACGAAGTTGTCCCGGGAATTAGTTCACTACAACTATCCTTTGCCCGTATCGGAGAATCCTGGGAAGATGTTATTATATTTAGCCTCCACGGACGGACAAAAAGAGGCTTAAAAGACGCAGTTTCAGGACATAAAAAAGTATTTCTTTTGACGGATAAAAAGAATAATCCCCGAGATATTGCCTCTTTCTTGTTTAGAAAAGGGATACGAAAAAGAAAAGTATTCGTGTTTAAAAACTTATCACTTGGCGATGAAGAGATTATCAAAACGGATGTTGAAACTATCAAAGACAGTAAAGATAACTGGAATGAATTATGCGTAATGCTCATAAAGAAGTAAAACCAAAAGGAACCTTTTTTGGGATAGGAATCGGACCCGGCGATCCAAAGCTTTTAACTTTAAAAGCAATAGAGATTTTAAAAAAGGTAGATATCATATTTGCTCCTAAGTCACGAATAAAAACTGACTCCCTGGCCGCTGAGATAATTAAACCTTATATCCCGAAAAATAGTATTATAAGGGAAGTCATTTTTCCTATGTCTCGAGATAAAAAAAGATTAGCAAATTTTTGGGAAAAGGCTGCATTAAAAATTTATAGAGAAATTTCTCTTGGTAAAGACGTTGCTTTCATAACGATGGGTGACCCGTTTGTCTATAGCACCTATATCTATCTATCGCGCGAAATTAGAAGATTAAATAAAAATTTAAAAATTGTAACTGTTCCCGGAATAAGCTCAATTAATGCTGCATCATCTTTGTTGGAAATACCTTTAGCTTGTTCAGATGAAAAGTTTGCAGTTATACCTATGCCGGGTAATTTAAAAGAATTAAAAGGTATTTTTTCACTCTTTGATACAGTAGTTTTATTAAAAATAGGAAATGCTCTGAGTAAACTGGTTAAATTTCTTAAAAAAGAAGGTCTTGAAAAACAAGCATTCTTTGTTAGTCGAGCAGGACTTAGCAAGCAGTTAGTTGGTGGAGATATTTCTAGTCTAAATAAAAAGACGTCAGGCTATCTTTCGATTGTAATTGTAAAGCTAAGGAAAAGGGGTGGATAATAAAAAATGAAAGTTTTTTTTATAGGCGCTGGTCCGGGAGATTATGAACTTTTAACAATAAAAGCAAAAAAGATAATTAGTAGAAGTGATATTGTTATTTATGCAGGCTCTTTAATAAATAAAGATATCCTTAAGTTCACCAAAAAACACGCAATTACTTATGATTCTTCTAATATGACACTCGAAGAGATTTTAAAAGTAATAGAAAATGCTAAATCTACTGATAAGATAATCGCAAGGCTCCATAGCGGAGATCCGTCGATTTATAGCGCTATTCAGGAACAGATAGAATGGTGTCAGAAACAGAACATCGATTATGAAGTTGTACCCGGGGTAAGCTCATTCTGTGCCGCTAGCGCCTCATTAAAACAGGAACTAACTCTTCCGGGGATAAGCCAGACAGTTATAATATCGAGAATTTCAGGAAGGACAAAAGTACCTCCAAAAGAAGATTTAAAAAGACTTTCAAAGATAAAAGCTACACTTATAATTTTTCTAAGCGTGGACAGGATAAAGGAAGTTGTTGATAAACTACTTTATGGATATCCTAAATCTACACCTGTGGCTTGTGTCTACAGAGCTTCCTGGCCGGATGAAAAGATAATCAGAGGAACTTTGGAAGATATCGCCGATAAGTTGAAGAAAGAGGGAATTAGAAAGCAGGCGATAGTTTTTGTCGGTGAAGTACTGCGGAAAAAAGGGTTTAAAAAAAGTAAGCTTTATAATAAAACATTTTCACATTCTTACAGAAGGGCAAGATGAAGATCGCAATTATAGCTGTAAATAGATATGGTGAAAGCATAGCAGAGCTATTAAAGAAAGATTTTGAAAATGCGAGTATTTTCAAAATACAAAGAGGAAGTGGAACCGAGACGTTGTCCAATATTGTTGGGAAGATTTTCAACGAATACGAAGGTTTGATATTTATTGCCGCTTTAGGAATTGTTGTACGTATTATCAGCCCTTTCATTAAAGATAAATTCAAAGACCCTGCAGTTGTATGTGTAGATACTGCTGGACGGTTCGCTATAAGTGTTTTATCTGGTCACGAAGGAGGTGCAAACTGGCTTTCATACTTGGTAGCCCGTTGTTTGGATGCCTTACCTATTATTACTACAGGCAAAGAGACCCGCAAAAAGATCATAATAGGAATAGGTTGTAGAAGAGGTGTTAGTGTAAATAAAGTTAAAAAAGCCATTCTTACTGCCTTAAAAGAGAAAAATATTGAATTAGATCAGATACGCCTGGCAGCAACTATTGATTTAAAGAAACATGAAGAAGGTCTAATAAAAGCTACATCAGAATTAGGGTTACCATTGGTGTTTATCCCCAAAGAAAGTGTTGATAATTTTCAGGGTCCAGTATCTTCTTCTGAGATTGTTAAACGTAACATTGGTTTAGAGGGTGTATGTGAACCCTGTGCTTTACTTGCGGGCAGGAGGACAAAATTAATACTCAAGAAAAAAATCATAAACGGCGTTACCGTGGCAATTGCCAGGGAAAGTTAAGCTTGGTAGGGATTGGTCCAGGAGATATAGCCCTTCTAACTCAACAAGCTCTGGCTGCATTAGGTGACTGTGAAGTAGTTATCGGTTACAAAACCTATACCAGACTCATTGGCAATTTAGTAAATGATAAAAAGGTAATCTCGTTGGATATGCATGACGAGATAAAAAGGGCTAAACTGGCTATAAAGAAGGCATCGCAAGGTAAGGATGTTTGTGTCATCTCCGGAGGGGATGCTGGAATCTACGGCATGGCTGGTCTTATTCTAGAACTTTTAAATAAAGAAGAAAAGGATAGGATCAAAATTGAATTTATTCCGGGGATTCCCGCTGTTTCAGCTTGTGCCAGCCTTTTAGGTGCACCATTAATGCACGATTTTGTGGTAATTTCTTTAAGTGACCTTTTGACAGATAAGGAATTGATCGAAAAGAGGGTGAGATTAGGCTGCCAGGCTGACTTCATTATTGTCTTTTATAACCCAAAAAGTAAAAAACGAAGATTGCTATTCGAGAGAATATGGCAAATTTTGATGAAATATAAATCATCTCATACTCCTGTGGGAATAGTGCAAAACGCCTATAGAGATAATGAAAAGGTGGAAATTACAAACCTAAAGGATATGCTTAATTCAAAGATAATCGATATGTCTACAACTATAATTGTGGGCAATACCAAAACTTATGTAAAAGGTAAGTTTATGATTACACCCCGTGGGTATAACCTTGCCAGGGGAAAAAACAGAAGAAGTTTTACCCGATAAACTTAAATATCAAAAGAAAGATATGTTATACTGCTTTATAGTGCTCCTCTGAAACGTGTATACTGCTCCCGTGAAACGCGAGACACTTTAAAGGGGAGGAAAAGAAGCACAAAGGCACAGAGGCACAAAGTTTTTTCTATCAGCTCCGTACAGAACGAGTAATACGAACAGTTAAAGAAGAAACTATCTGGATATCAGATTGGGAGAGATATGAGGAAGCGGTTTTGGGTATTTCAGAAGGGATAGAGTTATATAACGGGGATCATCTTCATT
>JBFMHD010000199.1:0-5139 GCA_040752395.1 Candidatus Hydrogenedentota bacterium | reverse complement strand
AGGCACTAATAAAGAGGCAATAATCGCTGGCGCTGATATTCTCGCACATCCAGGTCATATTACTTTAGAAGAAATAAAGATGACTATTGATAATAATGTTTATCTTGAGATTACAGCACGAAAAGGACATTCTCTTTTCAATGGATATTTATACAAATACTTTCAAAAATATAATTTCCCTGTTATTTGTTCTTCGGATGCTCATTCAGCTGATGATCTATTAACCGAAGAGATGTATAGAAAGGTATTAATAGGGGCTGGATTTGATAAAAGTGAATGCAATATAATAGAGAAGAATGCCAGAGGATTATTAAGAAGATGTTTAAGAAGAATTTAGCTATACTTATGCTATTATTTCTTTTTTCAAACCCTCTCTTTGCAAGGAGGCCATTAAGAGTAGACGATTCTGATATAGCCTCATACAGAAAGAGCGAGCTTGAGACAGGGTTGGAGTATCATCTTTATTCACGGAGAGCAGGTAATATTGAAAGCATATTTGTTCCATTAAAATATTCATACGGTCTCACGAGAGAATGGGAGGCAGCTGTTACCGTTCCTTTTGTAGATTATCGCAGTGGGCTGAAGATGCTAAGTAGTGTATCATTTCATACAAAATATGTGCTTCCGTTTTTTAGAAATACAAGAAACCAGAAAACAGCACTTGAATTTATTGTATATCTACCTTCTTTTTCTACAAGAGGGTTTAGCCAGTGGGAGGACGTATTAAAGACCGGTATGAATTTAAGTTTTACGCAGGATTACGCCCGATTCAAGCTTTATGAGAATATTGGTTATACTATTGTTAGTAAATCAGAGAGTATGAATACGAAAAACGTCGTTAATGCGGGTTTAGGAATGGAAAAAAAGTTGAATAGTTTTTTGTTTTTAGTCTCTGAGCTTGAAGCAAGGAGCAGCAATTTACCAGGAAGAGATGATAGCCTTGCCAACATTTTTCTTGGCTTTAAATATTGTAGTTCCAGCAATTTTATTGTAGATTTCGGTATCGGGGTAGGTATGGGTAAAGGAAGTTCAGATTTCAGGGGAAGCACAGGTATAACATATTTGTTTTAATATTAGAAGCAAGATAAAGCACAGAGTAGTGAGGGTCACAAGACCTGTAGTAGACTGAGGGGATATCAAAAAAAACAATTTACAAATTTACTAAATTTATAATAATTAATAATAACACAACGGTATAAGCCATCAGCCGAGTGACACGCTGGATATGTCGAATTGGTGGTAATTACAAGCTGTTATAAGTGTGGAGCAGGAGACAATAAATTGGCCAAGAAGGTAAAATTAACAAGAGAAGAATTAAAAAGAAATGAGCTTAAGGAATATATATCTGAGTTTATTGTAAAGACAAAAGAATTTTGGAATAAATATTCAAGGCAGGTGATATATGGAATAATTGGTGTAGTTATAGTTTATTTTTTGATATATGGCTTGAGAACAAGGAGAGAAACAATGGAATTAGAAGCGTTTGGGAGGTACAGGCAGGCGATTGATTTAGAGAACAAAGGTAAAGATGTAAATGTTATAGAAAATCTTGAATATATAATAAAGAATTATAAAGGGACATTTGTCTATGGTCAGGCTGTTTTAAAGATGGCATCAAAATTTATAGAAAAGGGAGATCCTGATAATGCTATAAAGATACTCAACATTGGTTTAAAATCAGGTGATCTTACAAAAGATGAGAAAATTAAAGCAGAATATATGATGATTATCGCAGAAGAATTAAATAGTAATGATAAAGAGAAGATAATACAGAATCTCATAGATTTTATTAATAAATATGAGGAATCAAGTATTATTTCAGAAGCAAAACTTCGTTTGGGTGACCTTTACCGTGAGACTAATAAAGTAGAGGAAGCAGAAAAGATTTATCAAGAATTTGTTGATAAAGGTGAAGAAGCTTTTTTTTATGAGGAGGCAAAATTTAGACTTATTCTTCTAAAATCGCAACAATTACTTATCGAAGAATGATTATGAAATATATTTTTAGATTTTTTTTATTTATAATATTTATATTATTTATCGCCGTGGTAGCCGGGTTTATTGCATGGTGGTATACCTGTGATATTATGAGTAGCAATGAGGTGATAGTTCCAGAGGTCTCCAAAATGCGGATTGAAAAAGCAAGAGAGATATTAAAAGAAAAGAAACTCGATATTGAGGAAATAGGTATTTATAATGAAAATTATGAGATCGGCACTGTTGTTTCACAGGAGCCTTTAGCAGGTGAAAAGATTAAACAGGGAAGAAAAATAAGGCTTAAAATCAGTCAGAAAGTTCTAAGAGATAGAATGCTTGATTTCACCTGTAAGTCTTTAGTAGAGGTTAAAGATGTGATCAGGAAATATGAGGCTGATAAGAACATCTCAAATCTGATTGTTTTAAATAAAATAATTTATATCTATGATGACATTATTCCTGCAGGCTATGTAATAGCCCAGTCTCCTGAGCCGCGAAGTGAGATACCAAAGGGGGTCAACGCAGCGCTTGTTGTATCACGTGGTAAGCAAGAGAAAGATTTTTTAATGCCGGATTTAGCAGGGCTTTTTGAAGAAGAAGCAAGGGAGCTTCTAAACAATATCGGGTTAAATGTAAAGGTCCAACGAAAAGCTGTACCTGATACAGAGGAAGGAAAAGTTTTTGCTCAAAAACCCGGGTTCGGGAGCTTTGTTAAATCGGGTGACAATGTTGTAATTTATGTATATGAAAAATACAAAGACATAAGCAGCCGACGCAGTACAATATTTCCGTTTGTTGCCCCAATGGATAATCGTAACCATCATTTAAAAGTTATAGTTGATGACAAAAAAGGTGTAAAAGAGGTATATAACTCTTCAATCAAGTCGGGTAGAAAGGTTGATATAAGTATAGACTATTATCCACCAGCAAAAGTTATAATCTATCTTGACAACAAATGGTATCGTGAGGAAAGACTGTAAGGTGAATTATGGTAATCATTGCTCCTTCGCTTCTTTCTTGTGATTTTGGGAATCTCCGAAAAGAGATTAAAAGGACTGAAGAGGCGGGTGCTGACTGGATACACTGGGATATTATGGATGGCCATTTTGTGCCTAATCTGACAGTTGGTCCAGATGTGATAAAATCTGTTAGAAAAGATACAGATTTATTTTTTGATGTTCACCTGATGTTAGCTCATCCATTGAACTACATAAAAAAATTTTCTTTAGCAGGTGCTAATTTAATAACGTTTCATATAGAATCAGAGAATAACCCCTATAAAGTTATTGAAACTATAAAATCGTATGGGTGTAAAACAGGAATCTCGTTAAACCCTGATACAAGAGTAGAAAAATTGCTATCTTTTTTGGATGTTGTAGACCTTGTGCTTGTTATGACTGTTCAGCCGGGTTACGGTGGTCAGAAATATATAAAAAACAGTGCAAAAAAAATAAGCATATTAAAGGGGATCAGAGCGAAAGAAGGTTATAAATATTTAATTGAAGTTGATGGCGGCATAAACAGAGAGACTTATAGAGATGCTGTAAATAGAGGAGTGGATGTACTTGTGGCTGGTTCGTTTGTATATTCTTTCCATAATCTACGAGAACCAATTAAAATTTTAAAACAAAGCGCTCTACACATACCTCTCAGGAGGAAAAGGCACAAAGGATATTAGGGGATAGGGTATAGGGGATGGGGTATAGAAGTCAAAGAGTCGAGAGTCGTGAGTCAAAACAGGACTCGAGACTCAAGACTCAAGACTCAAGACTTTTCAGCAGGCTTTGGGCTTTTGACTCCAGCCGGCTGTAGTCCGTAGCCTGTAGCCTGTCCTGATACCTCTTACTTCTTCCGTTATCTTGCTTCTTGCCTCTATTTGATATTATTAGAGTTACAACGTTTTTCAGAGGAGACCTATGAATGTTCGGCTCGTTATTGACTGAAAAATTTGAAAAGATAATTAGAATGGTTACTGGTGTTGGTCGTTTATCTGAAAACAACATAGAGGAAGCCTGTAGAGAGGTACAGTTTGCTTTACTTGAGGCTGATGTACATTTTAGCATTGTGAAAAAATTTATTAACAGGGTAAAAGAAAAAGCATTAGGTAGCGAGGTTATTAAAAGTGTTACGCCTGGACAGATGTTTATAAAGATTATTTATAATGAACTTGTTGATATTCTTGGTAATACTGAAAAAATTTGGAATCTTGAGAGAGAGTTACCGCACAGGGTTTTATTTATAGGTTTACAGGGTTCAGGTAAAACTACCACAGCAGCTAAATTAGCAAATTATCTTATCAACAAAAAGAAATTAACTGTTTTATTAGCAGCTGCAGATATTTATCGACCCGCAGCACAGGAGCAGCTCAGGATTCTGGGAGAGAAATTAGGACTCACTACTATTTTACCTGAAAAAAATGAGCTTATCGATACTTTTACAAAAAGGGTAATCAATATATTTAATGATATTAAAAAAGATGTTCTAATTTTTGATACAGCAGGCAGAATGGAGATAGACCACGAGATGATGGATGAATTAGTATTAATTAACGAGATTTTAAAACCTGATAGTTCATTTTTGATTTTAGATGCTATGACAGGTCAGCAAGCCGCAACTATGACAATGACTTTCAAAGAAAAAATCCCGATCACAGGTGCGATACTTACTAAACTTGATAGCGATGCAAGGGGGGGCGCAGCTTTAAGTTTTAAAGAGATAACAGGGATGCCTATTTACTTTTATGGTAGCGGTGAGAAGATTCTTGATTTTGAAATATTTTATCCTCAAAGAATAGCTTCAAGAATACTCGGGATGGGAGACATTATATCGTTTGTAGAAAAGGCTGAAAGTAGCCTTGATAAAGAGATAGCATTAAAATTGCAAAAGAAAATTAAAAGAGCTGATTTTGATTTTACAGATTTTCTCTCTCAGATTGAGCAGATACAGAAGATGGGCTCTTTACAGGATATGTTGCAATATTTACCAGGAGTCTCAAAGATTCCCATTAAGAATCTTCAGGTATCAGGAAAGGAAATAAGCAGAATAAAGGCTATAATTCAAGCTATGACAAAAGATGAAAGAGAAGACCCGCAGATAATTAATGGTTCACGCCGAAGCCGGATTGCCGCTGGTAGCGGTACCTCGCCAAATGAAGTCAATCAG
>JBFMHD010000198.1:0-5139 GCA_040752395.1 Candidatus Hydrogenedentota bacterium | reverse complement strand
TTGCAAATCTCTGGCAGAGCCGAGTTACAAGCTTATACAATAATACTTTGTTTGACCCTATAGACAAAAATTATACTGTTGGAACAATGAACTACTCGCAGAAATATGCGGATGCAGTATTTAATGAGGGTATGGATGTGGATGAACTAAGATACATCTATTTCCCAACTGACAAATTCGATATAAGCGTTGGTTCAGTTACTTTTTGGGTAATACCAGAACAAGCAGGCTCGATGTTCAGGATGGGGTCAGGCAAAACTAATGACTATCCAAAAATTTGGCAAGATATATATTATGGTCCAGATGCATCTTTTAGTAAAATGCAACTATATTTTCTCATGCAGGAATTTTTTATTCCTGGTCGACCTACGATTGCATTTAATAATGATTCTAAATTTTTTAATACTAATGGGATTCCGATAATGATTACTTTTACATGGGGTCCTGATGGTATGAAAATCTATGAAAATACTACATTTATTGCCAGTTATAATTATTCAGGCGAGCTATATGTAAATTATTATCCACGTTTATCCTGTTGGAACCCAAAGATCAATCTGTACGGTATCTATGATGATTTTGGTGTTTACAACAGACAATTATCTCAGGATGAAATCAATGCGTTATACAATGCAGATAATTTAATGCCTGATGATTTGGATGTTTATGAAGGTGATGTTAGCATTAACTATTACCTGACTGACCGTGAGAATGAAAACCTGAGCATAAGCATTGAATACAGCTTAGATGGTGTAAATTATAAAAGTCTTACAGAAAAGACAGGAACAGGAAGCGAGGGGAAGACAAATCTTTCGTCAGATAATTACGGTGTTCCGCATTTATTTGTCTGGGATTCAGTTGCAGACAGCATTGCACTGACAGAACCCGAGGATGTTTATATCAGGGTGAAGCCGTTTGATTCAATCCAGGAAGGAGTAAACAGCATAAGGAAATACAAAGTTGATAATAATCCAGCTCCTGAGCCACCGCAAAACCTGCGGATAAACGGGCTTACGTTCCCGCAGACGTTTGACACTAATACACTAAAAACAGTATCCTGGGAATTTATCGACAAATATAACGGTACGCAAAATGGTTTTGAACTTCAGTTATCAAATGACACGAACTTTACGAATATTTTTTACACTTCAGGAGTTGTAAACTCTTCTGATACCTGGTTTGACATTCCATTTTATCTTGCTGAAGGTAAGTATTACGTAAGAATAAGAACAAGGGACAATGGTAATAAATGGAGTGGATGGAGTAGTGGAACAGAATATTTTATAATAGCTATACCAGGGAAAGATGCGGTACCTGACCCGATATACATAAATGGTCAACTACCGCCTCAAACTTTAAGTAATTACAATATAACAATATCCTGGGACTTTGATCAACCTCAAAAGTTTGGACAGAAAGGATATAGAATAATTATAGGTACAGATGATTTATTCAATAATATTGTTTATTCAACGGATACAAAAATAACGTCTGATCAAAGTTATTTTTTTAACGCAGAAGGTATTTTAAATCCTATGGTAAATTATTACGTCGATGTCATAGTTATTGACAATGCAGGTAATATATTTTTTTCGATTAAAGAGAACAGGTTTATCATAACAGACACCTCAAAAATACCGCCTACTGTAAGAATAGATGAGCCGGTTAATGAAGAGATAATAACGGATTCAAAGACTGTGACTGGTGAGGTAAGGGATTCTGACCTTATGTGTTTTGAACTTTTTATAAAAGGAGAAACAGGGGATACATATTTGATTTCAATTGGTTCTAATAACGTTTTATCAGGTGGAGTAATAGGTATCATTAATGCGAATGTGATACCGCTTCGAAAAGGCGATTTGATTTTGAGGGTATATGATTTTGCAGGAAATATCAGTATGGATAGCAAGAGCATCTATTTTAACAGAACGCCGGTTGCCAATGCTGGCAGTGACGTTACATTAAACAATCCGCAAAATGTAAAAGTTATACTTGACGGCTCTGCGTCTTTTGACCCTGACCAATTGCTTGGCGATACAAGGCCGTTAAATTATAAATGGTATATGGATAATGGAGATGGTATATTTAGCGAATTAAATGATGTATTAATTAAAGAAGCCATAACAACAGATACTATTATAAATGGTGGTCCAGCTGGAACAAGCCAGTTTAGATACTGGCTTAAAGTTGAAGATGGCGATGGTAACTCAAGTATTGATGATAAAGTAATAACAATAAAAGTTTATCCTGATTTACGAGTTGTCTGGGTAATACCAAGAAGGGTATACTATCGTCCTGGTGTACAATGGGTTGAGGTAAAAGCAATGGTTGATAATATTGGTGGTGCATTAGCAGAGAATGTTTTATTGCGATTAAGGGCTACGTGGTGGGGTGCAGGGTTACCCTGGCTGCCACCGCCTGGCAGACCTGATCACATAATAAACATCGGTAACCTTGGGCCAGGAGATACATATATACATACGTTCATCGTACCAAACTGGGATGCAAACTATGACGTAGAAGTTAATCCGGCGATATCTCCAAGAAAAATAATAGAGACCAATTATAGTAATAATGCTGTTCATAATTGTGTGAGATACATTAGAGTCTGGGGCGGTAAAAGATACAGGACATATATACCTATAAGAACTTACAGGGAAGAGAGAACTCTTATTGAAGCACGATTGGGTGGTTTAATCCCTGATGGATGGCAGATAACAATGACCGAAACCCAGTTCTTATTAGCTGAAAACGAGGAGGATAGTGTAGAAATTATTATAATCGCGCCTTTGAAAGAAAACGAGAATATTTTAGTCAGGATAGATTTTTACGGCGTTAATATAGATACTACGCCATTTGATGTTTATCTTCATTTAAGCACAGAAATCGCTGATTTAGAAGCAAGAGGTATGAGTATTCATACAACAACTGAGGCAGAAACAAGAGAGCTTGAATTCCAGATGGCAAACGATGGTTCATTGCCTGCAGAGAACTTTACAGTAGAATTTCGAAGAACTGAATTCGGGTTCTTCCAGGAAGAAGAAATGATAGGAATAAAAACTATCCCGGTGTTTAATCCTGGTGATACTTTAAATATTTTTATGGATATACCGTGGAGTTCTTCGATGAACAAAACTTTTTTTAAAGCATTGATTGATCCGCAAAACACGGTTAAAGAAAGTGATGAAGATAACAACTATTCGCTTGCAAGTGAAACTGTAGTATATTATTCGCCGATTGGAGGAATAACTAATGTTTCTATTCCTGTAAAGAATCCTTTAGATGGTGTTTCATCAGTGAGCTTTTTGTTAGATACGTTTTTTTCAATAATTCCTGAGGGTATACATACTGTTTTAAAGGAACGTAATATATGTTTACAAAGAGGGGAAGAACGAGCCATAAATCTTGAGATTAGTTCTGCCGAAGGAACGCTTGATACCGGCTTATTATACATTTTTGCATCAGCTGGGATGAATTACAGTTCTATGATTGAGGTTAGTCTGGCTCCGGCAGACATCCAGCCAGCAAGAACATCCCTCATCATCGGATCACCTCAAGCAACAGGTGGTGTAGATGGACAGTCACCAGGCGATACGTTTGTTACAACAATGACCAGATTTACATTCAATACTATCGATGACCTATATACGATTGGAGATAATGCTGGCTATGGTGTAAAGAGTATCTGCTATTTAGTTGATACAATGTTTGAATATGAGTATAAAGAAACATTTACATTACAGGGCTTGAGTGATGGCAAGCACATTATTCAATACTGGTCAATGGATAAGTTTGGGAACGTTGAGCCAAGACAGAGCGTGAATCTATGGGTGGATAATACCGCACCGGGACTTGTGGTTTCAATAGGTGAACCGCGTTACAAGAAAGCAAGTATGACATACATTACTTCTCTTACACCTGTTACTGCGTCAGCAAGTGATGCTGGTGTTGGCATGTTAAAATTTAGTTCTCCTGATGTTCCTGTTACTGAAGGTCTTCATACACTTGTTTTTAGTGCCCGGGACTTGTTAGGCAATCAGGCTGATTCAACAGTTGTTGTTACAATTGATAATAAAGCACCTGAGATTGTGATTGAATCTCCTGGTGCAAAGAGTTATGTAGCTCTTCAGGATTCTATTGTGATAGATTTTTCGGTAATAGATAATTTTGACAATAATCCGACAGTGATATCTTATCTTATAGACCTTGAAGAGAGTACTGTAATTAATGTTACAAATGGTGAAATAATTGAACCCTTAACACTTGATGACGGATTCTGGAGATTAGTAGTATCAGCCAAGGATTTTTTGGGTCATATTACTGAATTACATTCTGCTCGGTTTGAAGTAATTCATGATATCCAGGCACCACGAACCACAGTTAGTTTTAGTGCACCATATTTTGAATCGCAGACAGCAGTGTACATAACATCAGCAACTTCAATTACACTATCAGCTATAGATGATCTTATAAATTACGGTGATGGCATCGGTCTTGGTGTAAGTAGTATAGAATACAGCATCAATAGTAGTGAATACATAACCTATACAACGCCAATTAATATAACAAGCGAAGGGATATATTATTTTCAGTACCTTGCGATAGACGTTATTGGCAATGTAGAGACCACAAAAATTCTAAGCCTTATAGTAGATAATTCACCACCTGTATTAAGTATTGAGCCTGTTACTACGCCGACTAATCAGTCTGTAACTTTGAACATTACAGTATCAGATAATTACACGCCTGTAGAGAACATAGTTATCACAGGTGATAATAGTCCTTATACTTCTGAAGGGATATATACAGAGACAATCACAGCAACAGATTTAGTTGGTAACCAGACGAGTGTTTCAGTATCGTTTATCATAGACTTAACTCCGCCTGTAATCTCAATTGATATCGGAGATCCGAAATACAGTTCAAATCCGACGTTTGTAACCTCACAAACTCCGTTTACAATTAATGCAACAGACAATCTAACAGGTGTAGTAGAGACTGCGTATAAAATCGATGATGGAGAGTATATAATAATACAGGGGTTAGGGGTTGGGGGTTTGGGTTTAGTGGAAGGAGAACATACGATAACGGTTCGGTGTAAGGATGGTGCCGGGAACATTGGCTCTGCATCGATAGATG
>JBFMHD010000197.1:0-5264 GCA_040752395.1 Candidatus Hydrogenedentota bacterium | reverse complement strand
AGGAGATAACTATCGTGAGAGCTGACAGACGAAAACAAAAAGAAATTAGACCATTTGAGATTATTTTAAACCCAAATAAATACGCTGAAGGTTCATCTCTTATTAAAATGGGTAGCACGCAGGTTTTATGTTGCGCAACACTTGATGAATATGTGCCGCCTTTTATTAAAGATACAGGTAAAGGCTGGATCGATGCTGAATATTCGATGTTGCCGAGGTCTTCACAGACAAGGGTGCCTCGGGAATCGGTAAAAGGCAAGATAAAAGGCAGAACCCATGAGATTCAAAGACTGATAGGAAGAAGTTTGAGAGCAGTTGTTGATTTAAGCCTTATCCCGGAGAAACACATAATAATTGATTGTGATGTATTGCAGGCAGATGGCGGCACACGGACAGCTTCTATTACAGGTGGATTTATTGCACTTGTTTTAGCTTTGAGAAAACTTTTAAAAGAGAATGTTATTGAAAAAATGCCTGTTGAAAGATATTTAGCTGCTATAAGTGTTGGCATACTTGATGGCGAGGTTATACTTGATCTTAACTATGAAGAAGATTCTGCTTGTAGCGTTGATATGAATCTTGTTATGACTGATAAGAAAGAATTGGTTGAGGTACAGGCAACTGGTGAAGAAGAGGTCTTTGATAAAAAACAGCTTGATAGAATGATAGAATATGGCTGGTACGGCATACAACAGCTGATCAAAGCAGAAAAGAATTTACTCGCACACCAATTATTATAACAAGAACTCTGCGATTATAGCTTTATGAAAACAATAGAAGTCATTGTTGCAACTACGAATAAAGCAAAGATAAAAGAAATCAAACGAATTATAGGGAACAACAAATTAATAAAAATAATAAATGAGTATCTCAAAATAAAAAACATTGATACAAACGAGATTGAGACAGCGAGAAGTTTTTATAAGAATGCATTATTAAAAGCAAGGGTGTTTGCAGATGCTTATGGAGTGGTTCAAAATTTTGAACACCTCCATATAGTCTCTGATGATTCTGGTTTATGTGTTAGCGCATTAAAAGGAGAACCAGGAATAAATTCATCGCGGTATGGCGGTATTAAAGATGATAAAGAACGATGTCAATATCTCCTTAAAAAACTAAAAAATAAAAAAAATAGAAAAGCGAAATTTGTCTGTGTTTTAGTATTATATAATTCCAGAAACGATAAAGTTTATAAGTTCAGAGGCGAAGTCAGAGGTAAGATAGCATCTGAACCACGGGGTAAGAATGGGTTTGGTTATGACCCTATATTTGTTCCAGATGAAGGTGATGGCCGAACGTTCGCTGAAATGGAACCTAAAGAAAAGGATGAGTTATCACATCGTGCCCGCGCAATAAGAAAAATGTTAGAGTTCCTGAGTTGATTCATATTAATTTCTTGATTTTTTTATAGAATTCATCACGACAGCTTTTACATAAAATAAAATAAAATTCATCATAAATCTCAGAGTTAAGTTCTTCCTCACTCTTGTCCTTTGCAAGCGCTATACAATCTTTCATCTCTTTTATTAAATCACGATTCATATCATTAATATCAGGCTCAAACACGCCACCATCTGCGAACAGCTGTATCTGAAGTATATATCGTGTCTTTTTATCCGGTATAATTTTATTACAGCTTTTACAAACATATTTTACCTTCTGCATTTTTTAATCCATACTTTCTCAATCCCAAGTAGAGTTCTTAAATTCGGTGTTTTTGTTTTTGGTTATGGGTTTTGGGTTTTATGTTATTGGTGAACCGAACACCGAACATCAATAACCGAAATTTAATATTGAATTGTTCCTGAAAGAATTATATAATATATTCTATGAAAAAATTCAATAAAAAAAGGTTTAAAATTAATTCAGATAAGGTGATATGGAAAAATTTCGGTGACGAGATCGTATTTTTAAATTTTAAAACACAACATTATTATAGCTTGAATAGTACCGGTATGAGAATCTGGGAACTACTCTTTGAAAATAAAATATACGAGGAAATCATTGATATCTGTTGTGATGAATATGATGCTGATATCGATCTTGTAACCGCTTCTATAGATGATTTATTAAATGATCTGGTTAAAGAAGGATTTATTCAGGTTATATGAGGATTAGACCATTCTCGGTACTTAAATCAAAACTTAATAAAAAGAGAATCCCGCTTTTTATCTCGCTTGAAATTACAAATAAATGTAATCTACATTGTATCCATTGTTATATACCACCTGATAAAAGAAATTTATTCATGACACTTGATAGAGTTAAAAACGTTATAGAGCAGGTTTATGAGGCCGGGACATTGGAAGTTGTTATCACTGGCGGCGAACCACTGATGCATAAAGATATCTTAAAAATTCTTGATTATATAATTCAGGAAAAGAAGATGAATGTTATTTTATTTACAAATGCGGTGCTGCTGACACCTCAACTGATAGATAAATTAAAGGAATATCCTTATTTTTCTCTGGATATAACAATTTATGGGTTCACAGGAAAAACTTACTTAAATGTCACAGGAAAAGAGGTAAGAGATATAGTCTTTAATAATATCATCTTATCAAAAAATAAAGGCTTGAAATTAAATCTCAAAATGCAGTTATTAAAAGAAAATTATAAAGAGTTTGAAGCGGTTCTGGATTTTTCTAAAAAACTCGGATGCCCATTTAGATACTCGCATTTTATATCACCTGATTGGAATGGTAATAAAAAAATTCAGAAACATTTACTTGCAAAATCACAATTAAAGAGTATAATTAATATTACAGGTGATTTAGTTGAGTATAAAGATTGCGCAAAGATTATTGAGAGTGAGGTTAAAAAGACAAGCTGCAGTCTCGCTAAATCGACTGCCGGGATCACAGCAGCAGGTGATCTTCTACCCTGTATAAGTATGAGATTAAAAACAGGGAATGTGTTTAAAAAAAGATTTGGAATGCTCTGGAATGATAACGAAAAATTAAAGGAATTAGCTGATTTTTCTCTGACTGAAACACGTTGCTTCGCAAAATGTAAGCTCAAAACTGATTGTTTTATTTGCCCGGGATTAGCACATAGCGATAATAATGGTGATTTTAGAAAACCATTTAAACAATCGTGTCTGTTCACAAAATTGAGGTATGAAAGATAATTATAAAAAAAAGAAGAAATTTATAAAACCTGTTCTTATTAAATACGGCAGTATTGATAAAGTAACACTGGTCTCGCCCACTGAGACACTTAATGTAAGCTGTGCAGGAGGAGGTGGATGCACCACGCAGACTGTCGGAACCGCTATACCTGAGTTCTGCTCCTATTGTTAAAAACGTAAATCTCACTATATTCCTCTATTTTTGGAGTAAGATGGATTGTATTCTTATGTTTTATCCAGCTATGCGCACTGAAAATACTACTATCTTTTTTGACGCTTATAATAAACTCGAGCTTCTCATCTGAAATTAATAATATCTTATAGATAAGAAGCGCCCTATAGAGGCAGGTATAATTAATTAAATTTAAAATTCTTGAGTTTTCAATGGTTTTAATATAGTTTATAAAAAAAGAAAAAAAATTATTAAGCGGCTTGATTGATCTCAGTACTTTATCAAGACCCTTTGTCTTTAGTAAAATAAAAATATATACTCTGAAATATAGAGCATAACAAAACAGAAAAAAGAGATGAAAGATTTCAAAGATTTTTTGAGAGTAGGTTTTATCTGTCTCATTATTGAAACAATTTATCTTATCTTCTCTACACATATCTATCTTCTTTATAGACCACAAATATTATACCTCTTTCCGAACCATCTTATCAATGAAATTTTATTCTTTCTTTATGTTCTTGCTGTTTATACGTTATTTTTTATCTCCTCTGGTTTCTTCCTTAAGTTAATTAACAGGCTTTTAAAATTTAAAATAGATATCGAACTTTTACTACTTGCTTTTTTTATATTTATAGCCGTTGGACTGGTTATTAACTGGGATGTATTGCCGTCCAGATGCACTATCTTTTCGTTACATGGAGCAGGTGCGACTTCGGGTGTAGCGTTATTAGCTATAAGCATCTATCTTATATTATCAGGACTTAAACGTAATCTCCATTTAGAAGTGAAAAACAGACTCCTTTTTCTTATATTTGCAGTTTTAATTACTCTCTGGGGTTTACTCAGTTTTGATGCACCAACCAAAAATGAGAAGCCTGATATATATTTAATAGTCCTTGATACTTTAAGACAAAAAGACGTTTCGCTCTATTATAAAGAAAGAAAAACCACACCCTTCCTTGAAACACTTAAAGACAAAGCAGTTGTATATAATAATGCTTACACAGTCTCGCCCTGGACGCTCCCTGCTCATACCTCGCTCTTTACCTCTAAATACACAACCGAACATGGAGCTGTAAGCGGTGATAAAACGCTTGATGAGTCCCCTGATTGGGTTACACTCCAGGAGATACTCCTTGAAAATGATTATAACACATACGCACTCTGCGCTAATCCGATCGTTGCTCTGAATATACATAATATACTCGGGTTTAAAGGATTTTATTCTCTCCCCTTTGTAAGAAATAACTTTGTTTTATTAAGATTGTTTCATTATTTTATGAATTTAGATGATCATGATATGGGTGCTAACCAGTCGTTACAGTTTCTTAAAAATTTGCTTTTTTATAAAAAAGGACCAAGATTTATTTTTATTAACTGGCTCGAATGCCATAAACCTTACGTCTCGCCATATTCTTATAAAAATAAATGGCTGGGTTATCAGCCACCAAAAGATGAATATATGAATAGATATAAAAAAATTAGATATGATAAAAATACAAAACTGACTTATACCCAAGAAGATAGAACGTTTTTTTATAAATACTATCTCGCAGCTATAAATTATCTTGATGATTGCCTGAAAAATCTCTTCGAAATATTAAGCAGAGATAAACAAAGATTTGACAAATCAATGATAATCATTACTTCGGACCACGGAGAGAATATCTTTGAACATAATCTCTGGGGACATATGGGGTCCTTACATAATAACCTACTGAAAATACCTCTGGTGATTTTATATCCTGACAGATTAATAACAGGTGAGGATAACTCTATCGCAACTATACTTGATATATTCCCAACGATACTTGGTGTTTTAAAAATTAGTAAACCAGTAGAAATACGAGGTTATGACCTGTTATCAAATACAAGAGATGAAAAGGTTTATGCTGAATATTTTGACCCTGGTCTGTTTATAGTTAAATTTGATAAAAACAATAAACCCATTAAAATCAGGTT
>JBFMHD010000196.1:0-5288 GCA_040752395.1 Candidatus Hydrogenedentota bacterium | reverse complement strand
CCTCTCACTTCTTCCGTTATCTTGCTTCTTGCTTCTTGCCTCTTGCTTCTATTTGATATTATTAGAGTTACAACGTTTTTCAGAGGAGTAATTGATGTTAAACAATCTTAAACCACCACCAGGAAGTAAGAAAAAGTCGAAACGTGTAGGACGCGGACCAGGAAGTGGCCGGGGAAGAACCTGTGGTCGCGGGAATAAGGGACAGTTATCACGCTCGGGTTCAAAGAAAAGCCCGGGGTTTGAGGGGGGGCAGATGCCGCTTTTAAGAAGGCTTCCTAAACGAGGGTTTAATAAATTTAATCGGAAAGAGTATGAAAGTGTAAAATTGCAGGATTTGAATATTTTCGAAGAAGGTTCTGTTATAACACCTGAAACATTAAAACAGTCAAACATAATACGGAGCAACAAACCTGTGAAAATTTTAGCTGATGGTAATTTGCAAAAGAGGCTCACTATAAAAGCTCATAATTTTTCAAAACAGGCTTTATCAAAAATACACTCTTGCGAAGGCATAGCCGAGGTGTTAAAGATTTGATTAAAGAAGCCATATTAAATGCTATTAAAATACCTGACCTGAAAAAAAAGTTTATTTTTACTCTGACAATGATTTTTATTTACAGACTAGGTGCTCACATTCCAACCCCGGGTGTTGACCCCATAGCATTAAAATCGCTTGCTGGAACGATGGCAGGCGGGTTATTAGGTTTTGCGAATATGTTTACTGGTGGTGCATTATTTGAGTTTTCTATATTTTCATTGGGTATAATGCCTTATATAAGTGCCTCGATAATACTTCAGCTTCTTGCTGTTGTTATACCTCAATTAGAGGCTTTGATGAAAGAAGGTGAGTATGGCAGGCGAAAGATAACGCAATATACTCGTTATGGAACAATTGTATTATCAATGATACAGGCCATAGGCTGGTCTATTTATGTCTCGAATCAGGTAGGTGCAACAGGGCCTGTGGTACCTGAAAAGACGTTTATGTTTTACTTAGTAGCTGTTGTGACTATGACCTGCGGTACAACTTTTCTTATGTGGATGGGTGAACAGATAACTGAGCGAGGGATTGGTAACGGTATCTCGTTATTAATATTTGTAGGGATAATTTCCAGATTTCCACAGGCTTTATATGAGACATATCGAATCTTCACGATGGGAGAACTTGGTTTATTTTCATTAATAGCCATAGGGGCTCTTTTCACATTTATTACTGCGGCATCTGTGGTAATAACAGAGGGTCATAGAAAGATACCCATTCAATATGCAAAACGGATAATCGGGAGAAAAGTTTATGGTGGTGCAGGGACAAGTTTACCTTTACGGGTTAACAGCGCAGGTGTTATGCCTGTTATATTTGCATCGTCGTTTCTTATGTTTCCGATGAGTATGATGGCGATGTTTTCAAGAGATTATACTGCTAACAAATTTCTTGCATGGATCGCTTTACATATGGGATATGGGTCGGTTTTCTGGTTTGTTGCGTATTCTGTATTAATTATACTTTTTGCTTATTTTTATACAGCTATACAATTCAATCCCAAGGACGTTGCGGATAATTTAAAAAAGCATGGCGGATTTATCCCTGGTATAAGGCCAGGTAAAACAACTGCTCAATACATAGATTTTATACTTACGAGAATAACGCTTGCAGGAGCTATTTTTCTTGCTCTTATCTCTATTCTCCCTGATTTTTTAGTTATATATTTAAAACTGCCCTCAAGACTCACTAATATTTTTGGTGGTACCTCGATACTTATTATTGTAGGGGTAGCCCTTGATACTATGAGACAGATAGAATCTCATTTACTTATGCGGCATTATGATGGTTTTGTAAAGAGGGGCAGGATACGTGGCAGGTAGCGTTATTGCGTTATTGCGTTTTAAATTCTGGATAAGGAGATTACTTCCGCATTTTTTTAGAGAAGGGTGGATAAATTTACAATTTACAATGGAACGAAGCGCCAGGGGGTAGAATAATATGCGATGGGTTTTATTAGGAGCACCGGGTTCAGGTAAGGGCACGCAGGCTGAACGAATTGTAAAAGATTTTAAATTGCCCCATATAGCAACAGGCGATATTTTTCGGGAAGCTATAGCTAAAGAAACCGATTTAGGGATTAAAGCAAAAGAATATATAGACAGGGGACAGCTTGTTCCAGATGATATCGTTGTCGGTATCGTTAATGAAAAACTAAGTAGTATTTTAGAAGGCTTTTTACTTGATGGATATCCAAGAACTATTGTTCAGGCTGAAGAGCTTGATAAGTTTCTTTTAAAGAATAAAAAACCTTTAACAGGTGTTCTACTTATATCGGTTTCACAAAGAACGATTTTAGACAGATTAACCAATCGCTTTATATGTGAAAAATGCGGTATCAACAAGGATCCATCTGATACCGGCGATAAATGTAAAAAGTGTGGCGGTAATTTTGTTAAACGGGCAGATGATAATGTAGAAACAGTTAAAAAAAGGATAACGGTTTATTTAAATCAGACAACACCGCTTATTGAATATTATAAAAAGAAAAAGGTTCTATACGAAGTGAATGGTGAGGGCACTCCATTTGAAATATACAACGAGATAAAAGCTACGTTGTTTCGGCTGAAGTCTGAATTTACAATGTAGCGAAGCGACAAGAATGGCTATCCCGCTTAAAACTAAAGAACAATTAATATTGATGTACGAAGCAGGTCAGATAGTTGTTCGGGTATTCGAAAAAATAAAAGAATATATAAGAGATGGTATATCTACTGCCGAGATTGATGAGATAGCTTATGGAATTATAACAGGCTTCAATGCAAAACCGGCTTTTTTGGGATATATGAATTATCCGTTTTCTATTTGTATCTCAATCAACGAAGAGGTTGTTCATGGCCTCCCGTCAAAAAATCGAGTTATAAAAAATGGTGATATCCTTTCAATTGATATAGGGGTATTTTATAAGGGGGTATATGGAGATGCAACAAGAACATATGCAGTTGGTAAAATATCACGCACTGCAAAAAGATTAATAAGAACAGGAAAAGAATGTTTACGTAGAGCCATCCAGCTTGCACAACCAGGGAACAGGCTTGGTGATATATCAAATGCTATCCAGAGTTATGCAGAATATCAGGGGTTCAGTGTTATAAGGGACTGGGTTGGCCATGGAATAGGTGAGAAACTGCACGAGGAGCCACAGATACCGAATTTTGGTACCCCCGGCACAGGTGAAGAATTAAAACCCGGGATGGTATTATGTTTCGAGCCTATGGTGAATGTCGGTACCTGGAAAGCAAAGGTGCAGGATGATAAATGGACAGTTGTTACAGAAGACAGGAAATTATCAGTTCATTTTGAGGATATGGTTGCCCTGATTAACATAGGCAATGTGGTTTTAACTTTTCCTGATAAAAATAGAGAAGTGTTAAGTAAATTAGAGAAATTTGTACCACAAACCTAAGGTGGCGGCGCCACCAACCAAACTTCTATATAGGGACTTTTGACGCTATATAGTTGAGTTAAAATTCTGCGCGAATTGCCCAGAGCTCACGATATAAGAATCTAAAAAACTTCCTCGAAGACTAAGAACGATTAAATGTAGTAAGGGACAAAAGACCCATTTTAATAATTTGGGGTCCTTCGTAATTAAGTTGCAATTTAAATTAATAAATTGTATGGGAGGCGGCCGGTTTTTTACGAATGAACCATAATTTGTTAAAAATAATATAAATACCTTATCTTAAAGACGCATCTAAAGATGCTCACTACAATTTTTTCACACGTTTTGAGGGGTTACAGAAATTTTAAAAATTCATTTGAAATATTTTTAAAATTCATTATAATATGACATAGGAAGTTTTAATATTTTACATGGAGGTGTTTTTATGATTGATTTTTCTACACCGCTTTCTGCAATAAAAACAGGTCTATCACGGGAAAATGTTATAGCAAATAATGTAGCCAATGTTAATACTACGGGTTTCAAGTCCTCGGATGTTTATCAGAATGGATTAAATATTAGCGGTACTCAGATTTCAAGTATAAGCAGAGACTTCACCCAGGGGTCTATGATGTTGACTGGAGATAATTTGAGTTTAACGGTTGCGGGTGATGGATTTTTCAAGGTTTTAACCCCTAAGGCCACGGCTTATACAAGAGACGGTAATTTTAACATTGATGCCACGGGTAGAGTTGTTACTTCTTCGGGTTACCCAATCACACCCGAAATAAAACTACCAGAAAACACTGAGAATCTTACTATAACTAAAAAAGGCGAAGTCTTTGCTTATACCAATGGTGAATCTCAGAGAGTTGGGCAGATAGAATTAGTAAAATTTACCAATCCTTCAGGATTAATTGCTGCCGGGGAAAATTTGTATTACAAGAGTGCTAATTCTGGTGAGCCTGTACCTGGTTTACCTGGTTTTGGTGGTTTAGGTGAGATAGTTCAGGGTTATTTAGAGTCATCAAATGTAGATTTAGCGAGCGAGTTTGTGCACTCAATTATTAATGAGAATGCAATAAAAGCAAATATTAACGTTATCAAAGTTATGGACGAAATGTCCCAAGAGATATTAAGACTTACGTGAATACTTATTTGTTCCTACGTATGTAAAAATATTTAGACATCAGATGTCAGGCACAGAGGCACAGCTATACCACGTTAGGTAGATTCTTCGGATAGCGGTGAGTATCTATAGAAGACCTCGGATGAGCCTGTTTTTGTGTCAAGGTCGCCGTAGACTTTTTGTAAACCCCTTTTGAATTGAGGATCGAGTATCTCATAGGTTTCAGGAAGAACGACTACACAATTTGGTGTACATAAAGTAGATGGGATTTTTGATAAAGCGACCCTTGATTTCTCGTAATTAGGGAACTTTGAAGACTCGGTTAAGACATAGGGAATAATTTTTATTTTACAATAGAGATTATCAATATCATTGTCCATCGTTTCATTTATTATTGCTTCTAAGAATTTAATACTGAATGAGAAAGCGTAGTCGGCCGAGTAAAAACAGACTATTTTCTCAAGTGCTGACATCTCGATGTGGCTACCAAACCAATGGGTTAAAAGCTTTTGAGTACATTCCATTAATGTTTCTATAATTTTTCTTACTTTTGCATTGGTTGATATATCCATTCCTTCAGAGATGATCTCGCATTGAGTAATGTATAATATTTTTTCTTTAACATATTTTCGAGTGGTTATTTTTGAAGATAATCTTTCAAAATGATTAATCATTTTGTTTGCAATCTCAATAAGGATGCCATCACTGCTTTCTATCTCTTGTTTCATGGCCCA
>JBFMHD010000195.1:0-5305 GCA_040752395.1 Candidatus Hydrogenedentota bacterium | reverse complement strand
AAAGCCAAAAGCCTGCTGAAAAGTCTTGAGTCTTGAGTCTCGAGTCCTGTTTTGACTCACGACTCTTTTCATATCATCTTTAGTTTTTCATATATTGTGTAGAGCGCAAGAACGCAAAAACGCAATAACCCAATAACGCAAGAAATATCGTTATCTTGCCTCTTGCCTCTAAATATAACTCACCAGCTTGCCTTTACTACACCTGGTATAAAGCCTCGATGAGCCATCTCTCTGAAACAAAGACGACACATATTAAATCTACGTATATAGCCGCGAGCACGACCACAGATGGGACATCTGTTATGATGTCGGATTTTAAATTTAGGTTTCTTTCTTAATTTAGCCATTTTTGCTGTTGTTGACATAATGTTTATAATTCCTACTTCTTTCCACCTCGAACTTCTTACTTCTTAATCTCACCTCTAAGTGATGAATTACGTTTTTTTAAAGGGGAACCCTAAAAGAGCAAGAAGAAGCATTGCTTCGCCATCCTTATCACTCGAAGTAACAACTGCCACATCCATACCTCTTATTTTGTAAATAGAATCATAAGAAACCTCAGGAAAAATCGTTTGCTCTTTAATCCCTAAATTATAATTCCCTCTCTTATCAAAACTTTTCGGGTCCAATCCTTTAAAATCCCTGATTCGAGGTATCGCAAAATTTACAAATCTATCAAAAAACTCATACATCTTATTCCCTGTAAGTGTGACACAGCAACCTATGGATTGACCCGCTCGCAGTTTAAAATTAGATACTGATTTTTTGGCACGCGTTATAATCGGTTGTTGACCTGTTATATCTCTTAAATCTTTCATGGCTCCATCAAGAGTTTTTGGGTCTTTTAACGCATCGCCAACACCCATATTTACAACTATCTTCTTCAACCTCGGTAAAGATAACACGTTCTCTCTTTTTAACCTTTTTTTTAGTTCTGGTACTACTTCCTCATAATATTTTTTCTTTATTCTCGGCACATACTTCTTCGCAACCATTTACATCTCCTTGTTTTTCATCCTTTTCTCATTTATCAATATCTTCTTTACATTTCCTGCAGTATCTTACTTTTCTACCATCAGCTAAAAATCTTCTGCTTATCCGTGTGGGTTTACTACAGTTTGGGCATATCACCATTACTTTTGCTGCATAAATAGGTCCCTCTTTTTCTAATATCCCACCTTTAGGATTATCACGAGTTGGTCGCTGATGCTTTTTCTGAAAATTAATATGTTCAACAATAAGTCTGCCCTGTTTAGGAAATGCTCTCAAAATTTTACCTGTTTTCCCTTTGTCTTTACCAGATAAAATTTTTACAGTATCGCCTTTCTTAACAAATAAACCTGTCATCTGTTACCCCATCAGAGCACCTCAGGTGCTAATGAAACTATCTTCATAAACTCTTTTTCTCTTAATTCTCTTGCAATAGGACCAAATATCCTTGTTCCAATAGGCGTCCCGTCATCCTGTATTAACACTGCAGCATTATTATCAAATTTAATGTATGTTCCATCTCTTCTCCTCAATCCTCGTTTAGTTCTCACAATGACAGCTTTGACTATCGAACCCTTTTTAATATTTGAAGTTGGTACAGCATCCTTGACTGATGCGATAATAATATCACCAATAGTTGCATATCTGCGTTTAGAATATTTAGGGATTCTAATACAGCTGATCTCTTTTACACCAGTATTATCAGCCACGTTAAGTCTTGATTCCTGCTGTATCATCTTCTAACCCTCCCGGTAACTCAGTCACCGGAGTCGGTTCTTCTCTTTCACCAATCTTTTTTAATATTCGCCATCGTTTCAGCCGCGAAATAGGTCTCGATTCAATAATCTTAACTACATCACCATTTTTATACTTGTTTTTCTCATCATGGGCATAATACTTCTTTCTTTTTGTTATAACCTTTTTATACAGAGGATGAATAACTCGTGATTGTACTAAAACAACCCGTGTTTTATCCATTTTATCAGAAACAATAACACCCTCTAAAATTTTCCTTTTTATGGGTTTAACTTTTAATTTTTTATTTTGCATTCTGAATCTTTAATGCCTCCTGCTTTTTCCGGGTATTCATAATAGTCAATATCCGCGCAATAGTCCTTTTTACCTCTCTAATCCTTCGCGGGTTTTTAATCTCACCTGACACACGCTGTACTCTTAAATTAAAAAGTTCTCTCTTAAAATCAAGCAGTTTCTCAGTTAATTCATCATTGCTGAATTCTCTTAATTCTCTTGCTAACATTATGATGCACCTGCACTGATAATCCTTGTTTTGATAGGTAGCTTATATGAAGCTATTCTTAATGCTTCAATAGCTGATTCTTTTGGTAACCCGGCAAGCTCAAAAAGTATCCTCCCAGGCTTTACAACACAGACCCAGCCCTCAACATTACCTTTGCCTTTACCCATCCTTGTCTCTAAGGGTTTTTTGGTAATCGGTTTATCCGGAAATATTTTTATCCAGAGTTTACCAATTTGTTTAATATGTCTCATAATAGCGACCCGAGCAGCCTCGATCTGTTTATTAGTAACCCAGTTCGCTTCGATAGCTTTTAAACCATAGTCGCCAAAATGTAATTCAGTCCCGCGTTTAGCTTTACCCCGCATCCTGCCTTTCTGCTTTTTTCTGTATTTTACTCTTTTAGGCAATAACATCTTATCTTAACCTTCCTTTGACTCGGCTCTGGTCTCTTTTTTAGGTATAATTTCACCTTTAAAAATCCATACCTTTACACCGATAACACCATAATTAGCAAAACATTGTGAAAAGCCATAATCTATATTTGCTCTTAATGTATGTAAAGGTACCCTTCCTTCTCGATACCAGACAGACCTTGCAATCTCAGCACCACCAAGCCTGCCGGAACACATAACTTTTATGCCATGTGCACCTGCTTTTAATGCTAAACCCATAGCCTGTTTCATAGCCCTTCTATAAGTGATCTTTCTTTTTAATGCTCTTGCTATACTCTCAGCTACAAGCTGGGCATCAAGCAGAGGATTCTCTATCTCTATAACATTGACATCTGACTTCTTTCCGCTTATCCTGGTTAACCATCCTCTTATCCTCTCTATCTCTGCACCTTTTCTCCCAATTAAAATAGCAGGTCTCGCTGTGTGTATATTTATAACTATAAACTGCGGATACCTCTGAACAACTATCTTAGATATCCCGGCCTGACCATACTCTTTTCTGACCCATTCACGTATCCGTATGTCTTCGTGAAGATAATTAGCATAGATATTTTTGTTTGCATACCATTTGGAATCCCAGTCTTCAATAATTTTCAGTCTCTGAATTTTTGGTGGCACCTTCTGACCCATTAGACTCTCCTCTGAAAAACATTCTAACTCTAATAATATCAAATAGAAGCAAGAGGCAAGATAACGGAAAGAAAGATAACGAAAGAAGCAAGAAGCAAGAAGCAAGATAACGAAAAAAGTAAGAAGTAAGAAGTGGGAAGTGAGAGGTATCAGGACAGGCTACAGGCTACGGACTACAGCCGGCTGGAGCCAGAAGCCAAAAGCCTGGCTGAAAAGTCTTGAGTCTTGAGTCCTGTTTTGACTCACGACTCTTTTCATATCATCTTTAGTTTTTCATGCTTTGTGTAGAGCGCAAAAACCCAAAAACGCAATAACCCAAGAACCCAAGAACCCAATAGTGTAGAGCGCAAACCGCGCTCATGTTGACTCCTTCTTTAATATCTTCAATCTTTTCTTTACTTAATGGGAATAATTTTTGAATCTTATCTATTGAGTATTGAAGTGCGGCTGCCAAATAATCTAATCTCTGCATCCTCCCCAAAGATTGATTTTGCCTCATTAATAATAATTTCTAACTCTCTTTTATTAAGTCTCATTAAACTCCTTTTGCGTCTATATCATAATGGTTTTGATATTTAAATTTCTAAAAAATATTATAAAAATATCAAGAGAATATTGCTACTTAATCCTTCTAATTGAAAACTCTCCTTTCTTTTTCTTTGTTTCTATCTTTCTTAATTCATCGATAAATATATCAATCGCTTCCTCTTTCATGGATATTAAATCGTGTCTGTAAGGATATAAATTTTTCACTTTCTTTAGCTGAATAATCTCATTCTTTATTAATTCCAGTACCTCTAACTCCTCATCTATCTCAACCTCTTTCTTTATAACAGCCTCTTTTTTTTCAATCTTTCTTTCTTGGGGTAACGTAACCTGATTCAATTTTATCTCTTTAAATAACAAATCCTCATTATTTTTAATATTTCGAGTCGTTTCATATTTCCTTGCATAAATTTCGCCTCCATAACCACATAATAATTGGAGTAAATAAAAAGGATGAAAAATAACATAGAGTATAAATTTTATTATCCCTATCAAGGTATATTTCTGACAACATTCTCTGAAATAAGGATAATAATCGATGCTCCTTTCAAAAAAATAAGGACATTCGTATTTATATTCATAATTAGCACATTTTGAAACACATCTAAACACACCAAGTCTCATACTTTCTCTCCAAAAAACTTTGTAAACTCTAATAATTTCACGAAGTAAGAAGTGAGAAGTAAGAAGTATCAGGACAAGGTACAGGCTATGGGCTCCAGCTAAAAACTCAAGACTCCAGAGACTGGTTTCATATATTTATACTTCAGAGATTGCTGTGATGTCTTTGGGCTGTGATTAATGCATCGAGAAACTCATTTCCCTGCTTCTGGGGTACTCACTGGTACCGTTGGATGTTCCTCTGGAGAAAAAGCGCCAGCTTCCTGCGTAATAGAAGATTTCTTTGTATAAGTAAATGATAAAAGTAAAGCTATCACCATAAATCCTACAGCCAGCCAGGTTGTGGCTTTAGAAAGAATATCACCGCTGTGAGACCCGAATACAGTTTGTGATGACCCGCCAAACGCAGCACCTAAACCGCTCCCTGCTGTTTTGTCCTGCTGAAGAAGTATCGCGATAATAAGCAAAACACAAACAATTAAATAAATTATAGTCAATATAGTGGCTAACATAAACTTTTTTATATTATATCTACTTTATTCTCAAAAGTCAATATCTAATTTTTACTTTTTCCACTTTGTTATGTCAATAATTATGTTGAAAGTTAATAGTTAGTATATCTCCTCTGAAAAACATTGTAACTATAATAATATCAAGTAGAAGCAAGAGGCAAGAAGCAAGATAACGGAAGAAGTGAGAAGTATCAGGACAGGCTACAGGCTACGGACTATAGCCGGCTGGAGACAAAAGCCCAGAGCCTGCTGAAAAGTCTTGAGTCTTGAGTCCTGTTTTGACTCACGACTTGCGA
>JBFMHD010000194.1:0-5321 GCA_040752395.1 Candidatus Hydrogenedentota bacterium | reverse complement strand
ATCACTAATTAATTTTTGATAGTTTATATCACTTCCCTGTGAACCATAAAAAATTAGAATCATTATTTAATACCTTGAAAATGGCTGCTTAAATGAAATCCATTGACTTATTTTCTGCTAAAGTATAGTTATTAAATTATATTTTTAATTATAGTTATCGGTTTTTTAATTATTTATTTCAAATGGTTGAGAATATATTATGTATTATATCTATAATATGTATTTTAATAGGAACATTATTGAAAGTGTCCACAAAATGTTTGACTTCAGCACAATTCGGAATAAATAGCCCGTTTCTTAAGGTATAAAAACAGGTAAGTAATACCTTAAGGATAGTAAACTATACGACGACATATATCAGTTTACGAAAGAGGTGAGATATAACGCCAGTGGCGACACAGTTTACGGGTTAGAGTAAGGGATACCTGTCCTGATAGTTCGTATTGTCCTTCTGGCACGTGTTCTCCTGATACCTGGCCAGGCGATATGTATGATAAATAAAAATGGGGTCTCTTGTTTTTGAAAAGGAAAATATTTTATTGACACCATATTAAAGATAAGACACTATGTATTTTTGACGGTTGCTTACAGCAACTATCTCTCAATTTGCAGACTACGGGTAGCCCGTAGCCTGTAGCCTGTCCTGATACCTCTCACTTCTTCCGTTATCTTGCTTCTTGCCTCTTGCTTCTTGCTTCTACTTGATATCATTAGAGTTACAGCGTTTTTCAGAGGAGGGATTTTTTTAAGATGCTAAAAGAGCATGCAGAAAAAACCGAGGATATGATTGATTACGCTAAATCTACTGTTGAAGAAGTGCGACTTTTCAAGATAATTCCAAACATTTTTATTAAGGATATAATAAATGCGATTGCTAATGCTGCTAAAGAGATTACTTGTTCTATAACTCTTTTAAATGATAATCCACAAGCAGTTGAGGAACACGTGGTTAGAGCAAAAAAGGCTGAGAATTTTATTGAGCACAGGTATAGAGAAGCGCTTGCAGAACTTTTTAACTCCACTGATGTTATTTTTGTATTAAAATACCGAGAGGTTTACAGGCATCTTTCGAATGCTGCTGACCGCTGTAATGAAGCTGCTAATATTATAAGCGACATTGTAGTAAAGACTAGCTGAGCTTGTTTAGCTTTTGTTCCTGCCAAAAGAGGCTAAATGAAAAATAAGAAAGACGTTTTGATATCAGGCAATTTTATTATAGAAGACAAAGAAGAGACCTGCTGCGGACTGCCGGTTAGAATTCTTGCGGGTAATGAGATGCACAGAGAGATGGAAGTTTATGAGGATACTGAGATTAGCGATATCAAGAAAGATGCGATACAAAAAAAGAGTATTGTAAAACAGAAAACGTCCATTGATAATGGCACTATTATTACAGGCAGCGGTATAATAAGGAATTGTCGGATAGGGAAGGGTGTGAGGATAGATGGGAACGTATTTATAGAGAATTCTACTATTCTGGATAATGCATATATCGGTAATAATGTTACGATAAAAAACAGCCTTATAAAGAATAATGCAATTATTGATACAGGTGCCATTATTATTGAGAGTGTGATAAACTCTTATGCTGAGGTTAAACATTATGCAATAGTTAAAAATAGTTTTATAGATAAAGGGAGTGTGGTTGAGCAGGCTGAAATAACGGCATCACTGATAGGATCTCTAACAGGGATTCATCATAAATCTCTTATTATCGCGGTAAGATGGTTTGAGGGCAGGGGAAACGTTGGAGCCGGGGCATTGATAGGTTCAAATCATACCGGCAAAGCACCTGACCAGGAGTGTGATGTGGGTGAAGGATTATTTTTCGGTATCGGTGTTAATATAAAATATCCTTGTAATTTTATTTACGCACCTTACACTATTATCGCAACGGGTTTAACATTATTACCGCAGAGATTAGAGATGCCGTTCTCTCTGATAAATTCTCCTTCTTTCTTATATAATAAAATTTCGCCCGCGTATAATGAAATACTACCAGGGTGGGTAATAGATAATGGGGCATATATTATCGCAAGAAACGAGATAAAGTTTGAGAAACGCAGTCGGGATATCTGCGAGTATAAGTCTATTTTTCGCGAGGAGATATTAAGAGAAGTATTTAATGCTTACAAACGATTATGTTCTTTTTCGAAAAAAAAGGTTTATACTGATGAGGATTATACAGGGTTAGGGAAAAATTTTCTTTGTGAGGATAATTTGTTCCAGGCCATCAATGCTTATAAATTTTTTATCAGGTTATGTTATTTTATTATGAAAGCTGAAGATAGATTACATAACGATATAGCAAAGATGGTTTCAAAAGTGGTTGATGGCACAAGACAGGGAAAGATATTCAATGATTATTTAAAACTAATAAAGAGTTCTAAAGAAAGAGATGTGAAACGAGAAAAGAAAATACATGGTGAAAGTATTAAAGATTTAGACAGAGACGAAATATTAGTTACCACAGAGAAAAAGATTAAAGAATATCTTAACGAAGCAAGATGAAAAAAATCTCTTTTATTCTACTTTTATACATCGGCCTCAGGGCTATGGTGTGTGGGTTTACTGATATAAATAAGAAGCCATATACGCATTATATCTCAAATGAAGAAGCTAAAGAATTATATACAAGAGCAATAGAAACACATTATCCATTAAAAGAGTTCAGACAGGCTCGCATATTACTTGATAAAGTTTATAAAAGGTCATTTTCGGATTTACGAGACGAGAGTTTATATTATATAGCTAAAACTTATTTTTATGAAAACAAATATTCTAAAACTTATGAGTATTTAAGAAGAGTCATTATTGAGTTCCCACAAGAGAATGTGATGAAAGATAAACTCTTATTAAAGACAGTCGGTAATATTGTTATAGCAACAAAAGAAGATTTAAGTAAAATAAGAGAGATAGAGATCAAAACCGCTGAATTTAACTTTGAAATATACACTATAGCTGAAAAGATATTTTATTGTATTAAGATGGTTGATGTGGCAAAAAAGATATATAAAGAGACAGAGGAGATTGAGAAAGGGTTATTCGAATTACTTGGAATTGATTTTTCTATTAAGACGGATACAGTCCCGGCAGATAAAGTGATAGCTGTCTCAATAAATGCAGGGTTTCAAAAAATATTTAATGAATCAGCTTTGCTTTCTGCTATAAAAAAAGAAGACAGAAATACTATTAATTTTAAGGTTATTTTAGATGATCTCGGAGTTAAAGATATTTACAATATAGAGACAGAGGCTGAAAGAATTAATAAAGAGTTTATAAATAAAAAGAGAAAGGAGTTTAAGGATATATGATAGAACGTTATACACGGAAAGAGATGGGGAGGATATTCAGCGAAGAGAATAAATTTGAAAAGTATCTTGAGATAGAGATGCTGGTATGTGAGGCATGGTCAAAACTTGGAAGAATCAAAAAATCAGATCTTTTAAAGATTGAAAGATTAGCGGATTTTAATGTAAAACAGATACAGAAGATAGAAGAACGAACGAATCATGACGTTATAGCGTTTCTTGAATCTGTTGCTTATTATGTTGGTGATTTATCAAAATACATCCATATCGGTATGACGTCATCTGACATTATTGATACTGCTACGTCGCTTATATTAATAGATGCATTAAGAATAATTGAAAAAAATTTGAAAGAATTAAATAAGGTTCTTAAAGAAAAAGCATTAAAATATAAAGATGCTGTATGTATAGGTCGGACACATGGGGTTCATGCCGAACCGATGACCATGGGACTTCGGTTTGCTAACTGGTATTCAATAAACAACCGAAATATCGAGCGCCTAAGCCGATGCAAAGAAATCATTTCAGTTGGTAAAATATCAGGACCCGTAGGAACGTATTCGAATATCGATCCATTCATAGAGCGATATGTGTGTAAAAAATTAGGATTAAGACCTGCACAGATATCAACCCAGATTTTACAACGTGATAGACACGCAGAACTTTTAAACGAAATCGCGGTTATTGCTGCTACAATAGAGCTTATAGCTATCAATATCCGATTGATGCAAATAACCGAGATAAGCGAGGCAGAGGAACCCTTTGGTAAAAAACAGAAGGGTTCAAGTGCGATGCCGCATAAACGTAATCCTGTTATATGCGAACGTATCTGCGGACTCGCACGAACTATCAAAGGTTATGCAAATGTTGAATTATCAAATGTAGCTCTGTGGTTTGAACGGGATATATCTCATTCATCATCTGAAAGGATTATACTCCAGGATGCATTAATACTGCTTGATTACATTATTTATAAAACCACCGCAGTGGTAAAAGACATAGTAATTTTTACAGATAATCTTAAATTAAATTTAGAAAAATCCAGAGGACGGATTTTTACTCAGGCTGTACTCCTTGCGTTAACTGATAAGGGGTTCCCTCGAGAAAAAGCGTATGAGATCGTTCAGAAAATCGCTTTTAAATCTATGAAAAAACAACTGGATTTTAATGAGGTATTAAAGAATGACCCTGTGATTAAGAAATATTTGACCGATAGCGAGATTGATAGTTTAACAGATATTAAAAAGTTTCTAAAAAATATCGATATTATCTACAGACGTCTCGGGATAAAATAAAAAGAGACTAAAAATTTATCAATTAGAGTGGTAAAAAAAGTGAGAAGTATCAGAAAAAAGAAACGAGAGGTAAGAAGCAGGATAAATGAGTTTCATCAGAGAACTCTGGGACACAAGAAACTTAAAATAAAGATAATTGACAAAAATTCTAAATTGCCTACACGGGTATCAGGACATTCGGCAGGGCTCGATGTATATTCCTGCGAAAAGAAGGTATTAAAAGCAAAATCATATGATACCGTAAGAACTGGTATCTCAATTGAGATATCACCAGGTTGTGTTGGTTTAATCTGGCCTCGGAGCGGGCTTTCTGCACAATACGGAATTGATACGCTTGCAGGTGTGATTGATAGTGATTATCGTGGCGAGCTTAAGGTGGTATTGATGAACAATAATAAAAGAGATTTTCAGATACAAAAAGGTGATAGAATCGCACAGCTTATTGTTCAGCGATACGAACGATTCGAACCTGTTATTGTACCTTTATTAAGTCCAACAGAAAGAGGGGAGCGAGGTTTTGGGTCAAGTGGGAAATAAAGATTAAAAGATTCAAGCGTGCCAAGATAAGCTCTTTGAAATCTAACTGAGTGCAAGGTGTCAGTAATCGTAAAAGTCTGTAAACGATTTAGTTTGAGGTGCAACTTATGGAGTAATCTGTAAAGTTGAAGCCACCTGACAAAGCACGTATAGCGTGCGAAACAAACAAACAGACCGT